>NZ_JBQFZL010000002.1:0-375234 GCF_056542225.1 Ruegeria sp. AE3
CGGCAAAACGCTCCGGCCACCCGTCCCATAATCGCCCTCAGCGAAGGCAACGACCCCCGCATCACCAAAGGAGCCCTCAACGCGCAGAGGGCCAATCTGGCCGATATCATTCTGGTTGGCCCGTACGCCGAGGTCGAAGCAGCCCTGAAAGATCAGGGGGCTGCTGCCTCTCACGGAGTTGAGATCCATGACCCTGTGACTTCGGACCTGACCGAAGAATTTGCCCAGACCTTTTTCGAACTGCGCCAGCATAAAGGCGTCGACCGGGCCAAAGCCCGTGCTGCCGTTGAAACACCCCCCGTCTATGCCGCCATGCTGGTGCGCAGCGGACGCGCCACCGGCACCGTAGGAGGGGCCGTTCACACGACCGGCGAAATCGTCCGTGCAGCCATCCAAGTGATTGGCATGGCCCCCGATGCAGGAATGGTGTCATCCTTTTTCCTGATGTACCCGCCGGAAAACGCTCAGCCCGGGGCGCGGGCGATGCTCTATTCCGATTGCGGGCTGGTCATCAATCCGACCGCGGGCGAGCTGAGCAAGATTGCCATGGCATCCGCCACATCGGCCCGGACGCTGCTGCAGGTCGATCCAAAGATCGCGATGCTCAGCTTTTCCACGAAGGGCAGCGCCAAGCATCCGGACGCGGAAAAGGTGATCGAGGCTACAGAAATGCTGCGCCAGGCCGCGCCAGACCTGAACGTCGACGGTGAACTGCAATTCGACGCCGCCTTTGTACCTTCGGTTGGTGAGCGTAAATCACCGGGTTCGTCTGTCGCCGGGCAGGCCAACGTGATGATCTTTCCCAATCTTGATGCTGGCAATATCGGCTACAAAATCACCCAAAGACTGGGGGGCTACACCGCCATCGGACCGGTCTTACAGGGGCTGGCCAAACCCGCCAACGACCTGTCCCGCGGATGCAGCGCCGAGGATGTGACCCAGATGATCGCCGTGACCGCATTACAGGCAAATAGACTGTAACACTTAATTTTCGCACCGCTCCCGGAACGATGTTCTAAAATACCGAGGAAACTGACAAAATCCTCCTGACATAACCAACTGGACCCGCAAATGACCCATCAGCAGCCGATCCTTGATACGTCACCGAAAGTCTCGGACGAAATCCGCATGACCACCTGCTACATGTGCGCCTGCCGATGCGGCATCAACGTTCACATGAAAGACGGCAAGGTTGCTTATATCGAAGGCAATCGCGACCACCCGGTGAACAAGGGCGTCTTGTGTGCCAAGGGGTCCGCCGGGATCATGCAGGTCAACGCCCCTTCGCGCCTGCGCAAGCCACTGAAACGGGTCGGCCCGCGTGGCTCGGGTGAATTTGAGGAGATCAGCTGGGACGAAGCGCTGGAACTGGCTGTCAGCTGGCTGGAGCCAATCCGTAAAGACAACCCGGAAAAGCTGGCCTTTTTCACCGGCCGGGACCAAAGTCAGAGTTTTACCAGCTTCTGGGCGCAAAATTTCGGAACCTGCAACTATGCGGCGCATGGCGGCTTCTGTTCGGTCAACATGGCCGCGGGCGGCATCTATACGATGGGCGGCGCGTTCTGGGAATTCGGCCAGCCTGATTGGGACCATACCAAGCTGTTCATGTTGTTTGGCGTGGCCGAAGACCACGACTCCAACCCGATCAAAATGGGTATTGGCAAGATCAAAGCGCGCGGCGCACGTGTAATCGGCGTCAACCCCATCCGCAGCGGATACAATGCCGTCGCCGATGATTGGGTCGGCATCACACCGGGAACTGACGGGCTGTTCATCCTGTCATTGATCCATGTACTGATGAAAGCCGGAAAGATCGATCTCGACTATCTGAGCCGCTACACCAATGCCCCGGTTTTGGTGGACGCGTCCGAAGGCGCCGGAAACGGCCTGTTCCTGCGCGACGATGACGGAAAGCCCCTGGTCATCGACCGGAATACAGGCAAGCTGACGGCCTTCGACACGCCTGGCGTTCGCCCGGATTTGTCAGCGATCTACGAAAACGACGGTGTCGTTCATCGCCCTGTGTTTCACTTGATGGCGGAAAAATACCTGTCTGAGGAACACGCGCCCGAAGCTGTTGCCGAAAAATGCGGTATTCCCGCCAAGCGCATTCGCGCGATTGCTGCGGAACTGGCGCGCGTCGCCTTTGACGAGGCGTTCGAGCTGGATCACGAATGGACCGATTTCCGGGGCGAGAAACACACCAAGATGATTGGCCGCCCTGTTGCGATGCACTCGATGCGCGGCGTTTCGGCTCATGCCAATGGTTTCCAGACCTGCCGCGCGCTGCATGTGCTGCAGATCATCCTTGGCACGGTCGAGGTTCCCGGCGGCTTCCGCTTCAAGCCCCCCTACCCCAAACCGATCGAGGCGCACCCGACACCGCATTGCAAGGTGACGCCCAACTCGCCCCTGGATGGCCCGCATCTGGGTTTCGTCCGCGGCCCGGAACACCTTGCGCTGAAGAAAGATGGCAGCCCCGCACGGATCGACAAGGCTTTCACCTGGGAAAACCCGATGTCCAGCCACGGGCTGATGCATATGGTGATCTCGAACGCACATGCGGGCGACCCGTACAAGATCGATACGCTGTTCATGTACATGGCAAACATGTCGTGGAACTCGACCATGAACACCAAGGGTGTCATCGAGATGCTGACGGACAAGGGTGAAAACGGCGATTACGTGATCCCGCGCATCATCTATTCGGACGCCTATTCTTCCGAGATGGTGGCCTACGCGGACCTCGTCCTTCCGGATACAACCTACCTCGAACGCCACGACTGTATCTCGCTGCTGGATCGCCCGATTTGCGAGGCGGATGCGGCCGCTGACGCAATCCGCTGGCCTGTGATCGAACCGGACCGTGACGTGCGCGGGTTTCAGTCAGTATTGATCGATCTCGCAAACCGTATGAAACTTCCGGGCTTCACCCATGAAGACGGCAGCGCAAAATGGGTCGATTACGCCGACTATATCGTCAATCACGAACGCAAGCCGGGTATTGGCCCACTAGCCGGGTTCCGTGGCGAAAATGCCGACAAGGAAGGGCGCGGAGAAGTCAACCCGGATCAGTTGAACCGCTATATAGAGAACGGCGGCTTCTACGTGGCGCATATCCCGCAAGGCGCGGATTACTACAAACCATGGAATGCGGCCTATCAGGAATGGGCCGTGGGCATGGGGCTCTATGACAGCCCGCAGCCATACCTATTCCAACTCTACTCCGAGCCGATGCGCAAGTTTCAGCTGGCAGCCGAAGGCCATGGCGACCGACAGCCGCCTGATCATCTGCGCCAGCGGATCAAAGACACGATGGACCCACTTCCAATCTGGTACGAAACAGACCAGCAGGGCAACGACGGCTTCACTGTCAACGCGCTGACCCAGCGCCCGATGGCGATGTATCACAGCTGGGGCACGCAAAACGCCTGGCTGCGGCAGTTGCACGGGCGAAACCCGCTCTATGTTCCGACCAAGCTGATGCACAAGCACGGCCTGAGCGACGGAGATTGGGCCAAAATCACATCCCCTCATGGTGAGATTACCGTCCCTGTGATGGAAATGGCCGCCCTGAACGAAAACACCGTCTGGACATGGAACGCCATCGGCAAACGCAAAGGCGCCTGGGCCCTGCAGCATGACGCGCCCGAGGCCACTAAGGGCTTTTTGCTCAACCACCTGATCCACGAATTATTGCCGCCAAAAGGCGACGGGCTACGCTGGGCCAACTCCGACCCCATTACTGGTCAGGCCGCATGGTTTGACCTGAAAGTCAAAATCGAAAAGGCCGATGCGCCCGCCGATGCTCAGAGCCAGCCTCATTTTGACCCGATCAAATCACCGGTAGGAACTGGCCCTGCGAATTTGGCGTGGAAGGTGGGCGAATGACCTGGACCCGCTCTTCATCTGGCCACAAATATCCCGGGGGTGAATTGAGCCGCAGGCTCAAGAGGGGGCTGGCCCCCTCACCCGTCCTCAACAGCACAGGTATCCTGACATGACCCAGCTACCGAACTCCACCGAGCGCAAGATGGGTCTGGTGATCGACCTGGACACCTGCGTTGGGTGCCATGCCTGCGTGATTTCCTGCAAGGGCTGGAACACGGAGAATTATGGCGCGCCGCTGTCCGATCAGGATGCCTATGGCGCCAACCCGTCGGGCACTTTCCTGAACCGCGTGCATTCCTACGAGGTGCAACCGGCGGAAGGGCACGCGCAACTGATCCATTTCCCGAAATCCTGCCTGCACTGCGAAGACGCGCCCTGTGTTACCGTCTGCCCAACCGGGGCCAGTTACAAGCGGGTCGAGGATGGCATCGTGCTGGTCAATGAAAGCGACTGCATCGGGTGTGGCCTGTGTGCCTGGTCCTGCCCCTATGGCGCGCGTGAACTGGATAAGGCCGAGGGGGTGATGAAGAAATGCACCCTCTGCGTCGACCGGATCTACAACGAGAACCTGCCCGAGGTGGACCGGATTCCGTCCTGTGTTCGAACCTGTCCGGCGGGCGCGCGGCACTTTGGCGATCTGGGCAATCCGGACAGCGACGTCAGCAAGCTTGTTGCGGATCGCGGCGGAATGGACCTGATGCCCGAAATGGGCACCAAACCCGTCAATAAATATCTGCCGCCGCGCCCGAAAGACACGGTGGAAGATCAGATCGACATCCTGGCCCCCCTGTTGGCACCTGTCGCTGAAGAGCCCAAGGGCTTCCTCGGCTGGCTCGACAAGACGTTGGAGAAACTCTGATGCATCCTGCACCCTCCGTCATCCTCTTCACCACCCTGTCCGGTCTGGGCTTCGGTTTGCTCATCTTCCTTGGTCTTGGCTTTCCGGCCGTCTCGGGCTGGGTGGCCTTTGTGTTCTTCGCCATTGCTTACGGTCTGGCCGTCGGAGGGCTGATGGCCTCGACCTTCCACCTCGGCCACCCGGAACGGGCCTTGAAGGCTTTTACCCAATGGAAAACCAGCTGGCTCAGCCGTGAAGGCTGGTGTGCCGTGCTCGCCCTGGTCGTCATGGGACTTTATGCGATTGGCGTAGTGTTTCTGGATCGGCATTGGAGCCTGCTGGGTTGGGTCGGAGCCTTGATGTCACTGGCGACCGTGTTCACGACATCGATGATCTACACGCAACTCAAGACCATCCCGCGCTGGAATATGAACCTGACCCCCGCCATGTTCCTGAGCTTCAGTCTGGCGGGTGGTGCGTTGCTGGCGGGCCAGACACGTGTTGCTATTCCGCTTCTGCTGATCGCCGCTTTGGTTCAATTCTTGTATTGGAAGAAAGGCGACAAAGCGCTGGAGGCATCCGGAACGGATCTGGGCACGGCGACAGGTTTGGGTAACCGGGGCACAGTCAGAGCGTTCGAGCCACCGCATACCGGTACCAACTATCTGCTGCGTGAGTTTGTTCATGTGGTCGGGCGCAAACATGCACAGAAATTGCGGGTGATCTCGTTTGTATTGGCCTTTGTCCTGCCGGTTCTGTTGCTGGTCCTGCCATTCAACCATTTCCTGGCCCTGCTGGCGGTGGCATCGCATCTGGCGGGTGTCGCGACCTCGCGCTGGTTGTTCTTTGCGCAGGCTGAACATGTCGTTGGGCTTTATTACGGCAAACGTTGAGGGGGCTCTGCCCCCGCCGCGGCACACCGCGACTCCCCCGGGATATTTTTGGCCAGATGAAGTCTGGATCCTGAAAAAGAAAAAGGCGGCGCTCGGTAGTCGAGGCCGCCTTTTCCGGCTTCTGAAGACCGGGTCAGATGAGGCCCGCGTGTGCCATTGCTGCTTCAATCGCGGCCTTTGTGCTGTCTTCCAGCTCGGTCAGAGGCGAGCGGACTTCAGTGCTGCAGAGACCCAGTTTGCTGAGCGCGTATTTGGCGCCGACCAACCCGGGTTCGATAAAGATCGCTTCGTGCAGCGGCATCAGCTTGTCCTGGTATTCCAGTGCCTTTGCATAATCGCCCGACAATGTGGCCTGCTGGAATTCGGCGCAGAGTCTGGGAGCCACGTTTGCTGTGACTGAAATGCATCCGACACCGCCATGGGCATTGAAACCCAGTGCCGTGGCGTCTTCACCGGACAGTTGGCAGAAGTCCTTGCCACAGATCGCACGCTGCTGGCTGACGCGCGCCAGATCGCCCGTCGCATCCTTGACCCCGACAATACGCGGCAACCGGGCCAATTCGCCCATGGTGGCGGGGGTCATGTCGATGACCGATCGCCCGGGAATGTTGTAGATGATGATCGGAATATCCGCAGCCTCGTGCAGGGCTTGGAAATGCGCGATCAAGCCGCGTTGAGTCGGCTTGTTGTAGTAAGGTGTGACAACCAGCGCCGCATCTGCCCCAACTTTTTCGGCGAACTGAACGAACCGGACGGCTTCGACCGTATTGTTCGACCCGGCACCGGCAATAACCGGAACACGGCCAGCAGCCGTTTTGACCACTTCTTCGATGACCGTTTCGTGTTCGTCATGGCTGAGCGTCGGGCTTTCGCCGGTGGTTCCAACGGGCACCAGCCCGGTCGAGCCTTCGGAGATCTGCCATTCGACCAGATGTTTAAGCGTCTTCAGGTCCAACTCGCCGTTGTTGAACGGAGTGACGAGGGCTGGCATCGAGCCTTTGAACATGACACGCTCCTTAAGGTGCACATTGCGGTTTTTGCGCCTCGGCCTCTCACGTTTCCAGCTTTGTGAGTTGATCCCGCCGGCGCAGGGTTTATCCTCACAGGCTCTATCCTCGGTTGGTTGGGAAATGCAAGGGATGACACGCTTTCTGGCACTGTTGACTGGTGTGATTCTATACGCAGTGACGACACCGCAAGCCGCACGCGCGGATGCGGCCGGTGATTTGCGCGCCGGGCTCTATGAAATGCGCAAGGGCGACTGGAACGCGGCACTGCGCGTATCGGGCCAGCGCGGCTCGGTCTCGCGCGATGTCATTGTCTGGCACTGGCTGCGTGAGGGGTTTGGCAGCTCGGGCGATGTGCTGGTGTTTCTCGAACGCCGCCCGGATTGGCCCGGGCTGGATTGGCTGCGCCGCAAGAGTGAGCCGGTCTTTACCGGGGCCGATCCCGACAGGGTTCTGAAGTTTTACGCTGGCTTACCCCCTCAGACTGCTGAAGGCGCGCTGAACTATGCGGTGGCCCTTAAGGCCAAAGGGCGCATTGGCGAGGCGGAAGCCGACATCGTGACAGCCTGGCGTACCATGCCAATGGGATCGGGGTTGCAAAAAGACTATCTGGAAAATTTTGCCAAACTGCTGAAGCCGCACCATGCCGCGCGGCTGGACCGGATGCTGTGGGATGGCCATTTGGTCAGCGCAGAACAGATGCTGCCCCTGGTCAGCACGGATGAGCGCAAGCTGGCCGAAGCACGGATCGCGTTGCAGAAACGCCAGCCAGGCGTAGACGGCAAGGTGGCGGCGGTACCGAAGTCGCTGGCAGATGCGCCGGGGCTGGCATTCGACCGTTTTGTCTGGCGAGACAAGAAAGAACTGGATGACAGCGCCGTCGACCTGATGCTGGCACGGTCAACCGGACCGGAGGCTCTGGGCGAGCCTGACAAATGGGCCGAGGGTCGCCGCCGTCTGGCCCGGCTCGAGATGCGATCGGGGCGGGCAGCGCGTGCTTATGACGTAGCGGCCAAGCACCATATGACCCCCGAAATGGGATATTCCTATGCGGATCTCGAGTGGCTGGCCGGGTTTCTGGCCCTGCGCAAACTGAATGACCCTGCCACAGCCGTGCGGCACTTCCAGAATTTTTCGAATGCCGTGCAATCGCCGATCTCGAAAGGGCGCGGCGGCTATTGGCTGGGGCGAGCTTACGCCGAGCTTGGGGAAGCAGACAAAGCCTATGAGGCCTATGCGATGGGCGCGGATTATCAGACCTCTTTTTATGGTCTGCTGGCGGCGGAACGGATCGGACGGCCATTTGACAAGGAACTGGCCAATCCGCGTCGCGCGCCGCACTGGCGTCAGGCTGAGTTCGCCGCTTCCAGCGTTCTGGAAGCCGGGCTGCTGTTGCTGAAGGCCGGGGAAGACAACTTGTCCGAGAGGTTCCTGACGCATCTTGTCGAAGGTCTTGACCCTGTGCAGGCCAACCAGTTGGGCGACCTTGCAATTGAACTTAAGCAGCCGCATCTGGCCGTGATGATCGCCAAGCGGGCTGCGACCACGGGCACCATTTTGCCTGCGGCCTACTACCCGGTTCATCCGGTGGCCGACATGCGTCTGCCTATGGCCAAGGAAATGACGCTGGCCATCGCACGGCGCGAAAGCGAATTTGATCCGGTTGTCGTCAGCGGCGCGGGTGCGCGCGGCCTGATGCAGGTGATGCCCGCAACGGCCAAGCTGGTGGCCGGAGAGCTGGGGATACTCAGCGGCCATCAGACCGGTCGGTTGACGTCGGACTGGCAATACAACGCCAAGCTTGGCGCCAACTATCTTTCGGGCCTTGCGACCGAGTTCAACGGGAATGTCGTCATGATGGCGGCGGGTTACAATGCTGGTCCAAAGCGCCCGATCTCGTGGATGGAACGCTATGGTGATCCACGCACCGGCGAGGTGGATATCGTAGACTGGATCGAGACCATTCCGTTCGATGAGACGCGCAACTATGTGATGCGCGTGACCGAAAGCTTGCCGGTCTACCGCGCCCGACTGGGGCAGCCCGCCCTGCCGGTTCCGTTTTCGCAGGAACTGATCGGATCATCGCTGGCGGCGTTCGCGCCATAAGGTAAAAAGCCCTGCGGCTACAACAATCGCTGCGCCCGCGACAACTTCAGGGCGCAGTGTTTCACCAAAGATCGAAATCCCCAGAATCGCGCTCCAGACCAGGTGAAAATAGGCAAAGGGTTGGACGGCGCTGGCTTCGGCCATCTCATAACATTTGATCAGCAGCCAGTGCCCCGTTGCCCCGCTGACGCACAGCAACGCCATCCAGAGCCAGTCGCTGCGGGCCATTGGCTCCCAGAACCACATTCCAAACAGAGTCATGGCGACGGCGCCAACGACGCCGGTCCAGAAAAAGCTGGTGGCCGTGCTATCCTGACGTGCGACATAGCGCGTCAGCAGGCCATAGATCGCAAACAAAAACGCCGAGATCAGCGGTATGACGGCCCAAGGATCAAAGACACCAACGCCCGGCTGCAGAATGATCAGAACACCAATGCAACCAACGCCGATCGCGGCCCAGCGCCGCCATCCGACCTTTTCGTCCAGAACCGGACCGCTCAGCGCCGCGACAAGCAGGGGATAGCTTATGAAAACGGCCATACTGTCGATCAGACCGAGCACTGTGAAACCAAATACGGCGACGCAGATCTCGGTGGCCAGCAGCAGGCCCCGCAGGATCTGAAGACCCATCTGGTTCGTCTGCATGGCCGCCTTTAACCCGCCTGAGGATCGCGCCGCCAACGCAATGACAAAGGCCGCGAAGAACCAATAGCGGATCATCACCACCATGTAGGTGTTATAGGTTCCGGCCAAATGGCGTGAGATACCGTCCTGCAAGGCAAAGACAATCGTCGCGCCCACCATCAGGGCGATACCCGCACCTGCATTGTTTTTCTGCGTCATGCCTTGAGCGCCCGCGTCATGTGCCTCTTTCGGCCATAACCGGATGTACGGGTGACGGTGAAACCGGCATCCTGAAGCCCGCGTCGAACAAACCCGGCGGCCGTATATGTGGCTGCGGTACCATCGGTGGCTGTATGCGCCGCCACTTGCTGCATCAGATCTGCCCCCCACAATTCTGGGTTCTTGGCAGGAGAGAACCCGTCGAGGAACCAGGCGTTGGCCAGGCCAGTCCATTGCGGCAGGCTGTTGCGCGCATCGCCGATGATCACTTCGCATTGAAGGGTTTCAAGACTGCACGCGCGACCTGTCCAATGGGCCAGAAACCGGCTGCACCACGGGTGCAACTCGGGGAAGGCCTCAAGCGCGTGACGCATATCATCCGTGGCCATGGGAAAGGCTTCGAAACTGGTGAACCGAAGCGGCCCTGTTTGGCCGGATTTCTCCCATTCAGACCAGACCGTCAGCAGGTTCAGACCGGTGCCAAAGCCCAGCTCGGCAATATGAAACCCCGGCGCAAAACGTTCTGGCAGATCATTACCTGCAAGAAACACATGGCGCGTCTCTTCCAGCCCGTTCTGCAACGAGTAATAGGGATCGTCGAAACGGTCCGAGACCGGTATCTGATCCTCGGTCCACGTCAATTCGGCATGCTGGTCTGCCATTGGGGAATCCTGTAGCTAAGCGGCGCGACACTGAACAAGGAAAAGGGAATTGGCAATGATCGATGTGACGGTTCGCGGGGCAGGAATTTTCGGCCTGTCCATCGCCTGGACCTGCGCCCGTCGGGGCGCGAAGGTGCAGGTCGTCGATCCTTTTGGGCCGGGCTCCGGGTCCAGCGGCGGTCTGGTGGGGGCCTTGGCCCCGCACGTGCCTGAAAACTGGAATGCTAAGAAAGCTTTCCAATTCGACAGCCTGATCATGGCCGAACCCTTTTGGCATCAGGTCGAGGGTACCGGCGGCGTTTCTCCCGGCTACGGGCGGCTGGGCCGTCTTCAACCCATTCCTGACGCCCGCAGTCTGGATCTGGCCCGGCAACGCGAAGGTTCAGCCGATCAGCTTTGGCAGGGGCGGGCAGAATGGCGGGTGATCAGCACATCGCAGGCCGGATCGTGGTGCCCGCCCAGCCCCACCGGCTTTGTCATCCGCGATACGCTGACGGCGCGCATGCATCCCCGGCGGGCCTGCGCCGCTCTGGTTGCAGCCCTTGAGGTCATGGGTGTCCACGTTGTCAGTAGCGCTGATGATAAAGGGCAGGTTGTCCACGCCACGGGCCTAGCCGGATTACTTGAACTGAACGACGCCTACGGAAAGACCGTCGGAAACGGTGTCAAAGGTCAGGCCGCCCTGTTGCGCTTTGACGCGGGAGAGGTGCCACAGCTTTTCGCGGATGCGGTCCATATCGTGCCACATGCGGACGGAACACTTGCAATCGGATCAACGTCTGAACGGGACTATGACGACCCAACCAGCACAGACAGTGCATTGGACGATATCATAGACCGGGCCACGCGCGCGCTGCCGCTTTTGCACGGGGCCGAGGTGATCGAACGTTGGGCCGGGGTGCGTCCCCGCAGCAAAAGCCGCGCCCCGATGTTGGGCCTGCATCCGTTGCATCAGGGTCAGTTCATCGCCAATGGCGGTTTCAAGATCGGCTTTGGCATGGCTCCGAAAGTGGCCGATGTTATGGCCGATCTGATGCTGGAGGACAGGGATTCGATCCCCGATGACTTCCGCCCCGGAGCCTCACTGTGATAGGGCCACAGCTTTCATGCATTGCCGCCCATCCGGGCCGCGCACCCACATGTCCTGACCGTTCCGGCACAGCTGGGCAGTCTCGAAATGCATCAACGGCGAGGTCGCACGGAAAGAAAACGACTTGAGTGGTCCGCCAAGATCAACTGCAAACAGCATCAGAAGCTGCGCCAGAAGTGGCCCGTGCACAACCAGCCCTGCATATCCTTCCACATCGCGCGCATAGTCCAGATCGTAGTGAATGCGATGGCCGTTGAAGGTCAGCGCTGAGTAGCGAAACAGCAGGGTGGTATCGAACGCAACCGCGTGGATATCCGTTTCATCCGTGCGTGAACGAGGCGGCGTTTGAGTTATTGCATCCGGCGTGGGGTCTTCACGATAAACAAGGTCCTGCCATTCTGTCAGACAAAGTTGGCCACCTTGCCGTATCTCATGCCGCAACGTGACAAAACCCAACGGTCCGGAGCGCCCTGTTTTTGCGCTTTGGTTTTCAAGAACCGATGTCCTGTCAGCAGGGATACCCGCGATCAGCGGTGCATGAAATTCCAATTGCCCACCGGCCCACATTCTGCGGGGCAATCCCATATCCGGGATCAGGCCACCCACCTTGGGATGCCCATCCCGCCCCAGCGCAGCAGGCGGTTGCGGCGCCCAGAAATAGAGCTGATGGAAGAATGGCGGCAGAGCTGAGCCTTTGGCAATTGTTGGCTCAGAGCCCAACGCAACCTGAAACGAAGCGGCACGGGCCGGGTCAAGGATATCGCTTTGACTTTGTTCCAACATATGCGCAGTCCAAGCTCAGAAACCGGCCTCGACCCTGAGTTTCTGCATCAGCATGTGCAGTGACTTTTCATACCGTTCGGACAGCAACTTTCCCTGTTCGTCGAATTCATTCGAACTGTCAGCGAGGTGGATTTCCGGACCCTGCAAGATGCGGGGCTGAAAGGGCACCATGCAAGCGCGCAGGATCATCTGCGCCCTTTCCCCACCAGCGCGGCCACCCGCCGCCGACATCACGGCAACCGGCTTGCCCGCCCATGGATTGCCTTTCGTCCGGCTGACCCAGTCCAGCGCGTTTTTCAGAACGCCCGAAGGCCCTTTGTTGTACTCGGGCGTCGAGATGATCACCGCATCCGCCTGCCCGATCTGGTCGGCCAGCATCTGAACAGATGCCGGTATCCCTTCGGCATCCTCCAGATCGCCATCATAAAGCGGCAAGTTCAGGTCTGCTTCGGCATAGCTGACAGGGTCGAACAACCGGGCCGCTTCGCGCAGCAGCTTGCGGTTCGTCGCGTCCTTGCGCAGGGAGCCGGACAGGCCAAGCAGGGTCAGTTGAGACATCAGGGACAACTCCGTTTCAGTGTTTCCCATTAGTTAGACCGAGATTGACCCCGACCAAACCCCCATTGACGCACAGTCATTGCGCAACAGGGGATGTGCCAGACCGGTCCTGCGTTTCAGGATCACGCGTTTCCGCTGGGGACCACAACAATCTCAACCCGCCGGTTTTGCGCTTTTCCTTGCGGCGTTAGGTTGGACGCGACCGGGTTGTTTTCACCCTGACCGTAGGTTCTGATACGGCTGTAGCTGACACCATTGGCTTGCAGGATATCCGCGACCGCGTTTGCGCGACGCTCGGACAATCCCTGATTATAAGACGCGTCGCCGTCGCTGTCGGTATGACCAATGATCTGCACGTTCGAGTTGGGATAGTTGACAAGGTTCTGGCCCACTTTCACCAGATCCGCCCGCAGCGCCGGGCGCACGGTCGAGCTGTCCGTGTCAAACGTAATGTCATTCGGGACGGTCACGATCAGCCGGTCACCCGCATTGACGATGGTAATCCCGTCATTTGCCAGTTGCTGACGCAATTCCGCAGCCTGCTTGTCCAACTGGTTGCCGATCAGACCGCCACCCGTGGCACCAATGGCGGCACCGGCCAGCGCCCCAAGACCCGGGTTCGAATTATTGGCAATCGCGCCGACACCCGCGCCGATAAGGCCACCCAGAACCGCACCCTGCTTCGTATTTTTGTTGGGGTCGTTCTGAACGGTCAGGGTGCCAGGATCGGTACAGGCCGTCACGGCCATGATTGAACACAGGCCTGTCGCCAGAAAAAACTTTGAAATCGTCATGATATCACCTTCTGCTCCGGTACCCGTTCTTCGGGCTTGATCCATTTCACCCAGTATATCACTGCGCTTGCTCACAGGCTCAAGCAACAATGCGGTGAAATAGGCGAATACCCGCCAAAGGCCATTCATACCGGTTCCGCAAAGGTGCCCGCGTGCTGTTGTTCCTGCCAGAGATCACGCAAAGATTTACCTTGCCCCAGAAATCTTTCGTCAGTGTGTTCACTGGACCAGATGCGATCGGTTCTGAAATGGCGAAAGCCGCTTCGCATTTCACACCACCCTGCCAGCAACGTGCATTCGATATGATAGATCAGCGCTAGCGGGCGCACCACGCGGATGGTTTGTTCGCCTTCACCATCTACGTAAGTGATGCGAATTTTCCGTTCTGCCCGAATAGCTTCGCGATAATGCGAAACAGAAACACATCCCTTCTCGGGATCATCCGCCGGAGCCCCCCAGGGTGAAACCTGCAACCAATCGGTCGGGCTATGCAGTGCATCGATCTTCCGACAGATTCGACTTGCAGCGCGCTGCAAGTGGCTGTCGCCGGTGCGCGCCAGAAGAGACAGGCCAACCCACAGAGCCTCAACCTCTTCGGCGTCGAAATTCAGCGGCGGCAAATCGTAACCACGCCGCATCATGTAGCCGACACCGGCCTCACCTTCGATGGGTGTTCGCTGGGCCTGCAATTCGGCAATGTCACGATAGACGGTGCGCATGGACACCTCCAGCCGGGTGGCCAGTGCTTCCGCCGTGACCGGCGCACTTGCGGCCCGCAAGATCTGGATGATTTCAAACAAACGGGTCGAACGGCGCATCGCATTCTCCTGACACTCTGCTGACACCCTAGCACACCCCACTGACAACATGCTGTCAGCAGTGACGCGCGATAATGGGTGGATATCACACAAGGAGCCAAGAAATGCCGCACCTCGACAACCACGTCATGATGACACTGAAGCTTGGTCAATGGTCACAGGATCACACACTGCGTGCCTTCGAGATTGAACGTGAGCTCGCGCAGGAGCGCCATTGCCGCCAGCCGGTTTCGACGAAACGAACAAGACGCATTTCGCTGGGCAACCTGAAGATGCTGTGGGCCGGAATTGTCTGAGATCAGAAATCGGGCTGGGCGCGAAATTTCATCGAGTGCCCGCCCTCGGGATGCTTCAGGCGCAGTTCTTCGGAATGCAGCATCAATCTGGGAAATTCCCTTGCCGCACCTGTTGCATAGAACGGATCGCCCAGAATCGGGTGACCCAATGCCTGCATATGAACGCGCAACTGATGAGACCGCCCGGTTTTGGGAAACAAACGTAGGCGAGAGGTCTCGCCCTCATGTTTCACGACGCGCCAATCGGTGACAGCAGGTTTACCCGTATCATGACACACAATTTGTCTGGGTCGGTTAGGCCAGTCCACGATCAACGGCAGGTCAACGGTGCCGGTCTTTGGCTCCATCCGCCCCCAGACACGGGCAATATAGGTTTTCCGGGTCTGCCGCTTTTCGAACTGCATACTCAGATGCCGCTGCGCATGGGGTGTTTGGGCAAAAACCATGACACCTGATGTGTCCCGGTCCAGTCGATGCACAAGCAACGCCTGAGGGAAAGCTGCCTGCACGCGTGTCAGAAGACAATCAGCCAGATGCTCGCCCCGCCCCGGCACAGAAAGCAGACCTGACGGTTTGTTCACCACAATCAGCTGCGCATCTTCGTGCAGCACGTCCAGCGCGGTTTGCGGGGGGGCATAGGTTTCGGTCATGCGGGCCTGCCTATCTCAGCACGCACCTTCCCGCAACGTCGTCCTTGCGCGCACGGTCATGATCAGTGAACTTCTGCGCAGGAGGACAGGACATGCACCCCACAATTGAACGACTGCAAGAGGTTGTCGCCAAGGGCGATGAGGCGCTGATCCACGATCTGCTGGCCGAAGATGTGCAGTTCCTGCCACCAACCTATTACAGCACCTGGACCGGGCGCTCACCTGTGGCTGCCGTTCTTGGTCATGTCGGGCAGGTCTTTTCCGACTTCCGGTATCGCAGGATCATGGGCGCTGGCAACGATTGGGCACTGGAGTTTCAATGCAAGATTGGAGATCTGGACGGCATTGGCGTTGACCTCATTACGCTGAACGAGGATGGTCTGATCCAAATCTTCGAAGTGGCCATGCGCCCCTACAAAACAGTCGGCGCATTACGCGAGGCGATGATGGCGCGCGTGATGACTGACGCTCGTTTTCTGGAATTCAAAAACGCCCTGACGTGACTTGATGATGCGCACTCTGATAGCACCCGACCAGGTTTTACGTGTGCCCTTGTTGCCCATTCTGGCCGCGCAAGCCCTTTTGGTGCGCCGCAATGCCCGGCTTTTGCCGGAGCCGACTGGCCCGCGAGCGGGCCGAACAGGGCGTGGCCCCCGCCTGCGTCTGCTGATCACCGGCGACAGCTCGGCGGCCGGAGTGGGCGCGGGAACTCAGGCGCAGGCCTTGTCGGGGCAGCTTGTGGACCGGCTGACCAGACACCACACGGTTGAATGGCAACTTGAGGCCACCACAGGGCACACGACGCTGGATACGATTGACCGCCTGAGCCGCATAAAGGGCGAATTCGATGCGGTGGTCACTGCTTTGGGGGTGAACGATGTCACCCGCGCCGTCTCTTGCCGCACATTTGCGGATCGTCAGGCGCAGCTTATCAACATCCTGACAAAAGACCTGGGGGCGCGGCGCATAATCATCACCGGCGTTCCGCAAATGAACAGGTTTCCCGCCCTGCCACACCCATTGGCCTGGGTGCTTGGCCGTCAGGCTGCGCGGCTGGATAATGCGTTGCAACAGGTTGTTTCCGTCCATTCACACGTGCAACATCTAAGGCTTGATCTGCCCGACGACCCGGCCCTGGCGGCACCGGACGGCTATCACCCAAGCCCCCGGGCCTATGCGCTGTGGGCAGATGCTGCAGCACGCCTGTTGCTTCAGGCCTGAGCCCGCGCCTGCCGGATCATCGGGATCGAGTAAATGACCAATGCCACCCAGATCAGGGGGAATGCGATCATGCGTCCGGTGTCGATTTTCTCACCAAACAGAGTGATGGCTGTAATGAAAATCATAGTCGGCGCAATGTACTGCAGGATGCCCATGGTCGACAGGCGCACCAGCTTGGCCCCGTTCGCATAGACCAGCAATGGAACCGCCGTGACGATACCGGCGCAGGACAACAGTAGGGTATCAGACATCGCGACCCCAAAATGGCCTGTGCCTTGCACGCCCAGCCAGGTGACATAAGCCAAGGCCGGGATCAAAAGGATCAGGACCTCAAGCAGAAAGCCCTGGTTGGGACCAATTGGAAGGGATCTCTTGAAGAACGCATAGAAACCCCAGCTGACCATCAAACTCAGCGCCGCCCAGGGAAGCCGCCCTGCCTCGAGAACAAGTACAAGAACGCCCAACGCGGCAAGCCCCACCGCAAACAATTGAGTCCGCGTCAGGGGCTCACGCAGCAGAATTGCGCCCAACGCAATACTGAAAAGCGGGTTGATGTAATACCCAAGCGCCGCGTCCAGCGCGTGCCCCGTCGAGATCGCCCAAACATAAATCGCCCAGTTCACGGAAATCAGCGCCGCCGTCAAAGCTGCCATGGCCAGCATCCGGGGATTGCCCAGTGCAGCTTTCAAGTCCCGGGTACGCCCCAGCGCGACCAGAAGCAAACCTGCAACCGGAACAGACCAGATAACCCGATGCGCCACCACCTCAACCGGTCCAATGTGATCCATCGCCTTCATATAAAGCGGCAGAAATCCCCACAGGACATACGCCGTGAAAGCTAAAGCCAGACCTTTGGGCGTGTCCGCATTCTGAGGTGGTAAAGGCGTGTCTGTCACGAAGGTTCTCCGGTTGATACCGGTTTCGTTTACGGCAGAACTGAACGGATTGAAAACTCTGAAAACAGTGAACTGTCACATAACGATTTGTGATAAGTTAGCTGACCGCAGCTGTTGCCGCCAAAATGCGAGGCTCTGCCTCGCGCTCCAGGATATTTAGAGCCAGGTGAAGCAAGGGATCCGCACTTCATCTGGCCCAAAATATCCCGGGGGAGTCGCCCGGCACGGGCGGCGGGGGCAGAGCCCCCAGCCCTGTCTGTCAGACCTTCACCCGTTCGGATTTCGGGTCATACATCGGTTTAAGCGATGCTTCGGCTTTGACCTTCACGCCGCAAACATCGATCTCATAGGTTGAACCCAGAACGTCTGCGGCCTTTTCACCTTCGCACGGTACATAGCCCATTCCGATGGCACCGCCGAGGCTGTGACCGTAGTTGCCGGAACTCAGGTAGCCGACATATTCGCCATCACGCACGATCGGCTCGTTGTGGAACAACAACGGTTCAGGGTCGGTCAGACGGAACTGTACCAGACGGCTTTTGGGGCCGCTTTCTTTTCGTGCAATCACCGCCTCACGCCCGATAAAATCACAACCTTTGTCCACCTTGACGGCAAAGCCAAGACCAGCATCAACCACGTGATCCTCACAGGTGATATCATGGCCGAAATGGCGGAAACCCTTTTCGATCCGGCAGCTGTCCATCATGTGCATACCACACAGCTTCAGCCCCATGTCCTGACCGGCCTCATGCAGTGTCTCGAAGACGTGGCCCGCCATGTCCGAGGAAACATAGATTTCCCACCCAAGCTCACCCACATAGGTCACACGATGAGCGCGGGCGAGGCCCATTCCGATCTCGATTTCCTGCGCGGTGCCAAAGGGGTTGTTCGCGTTTGTGAAATCATTGGGCGAGACTTTTTCCAGCAAAGCCCGAGCGTTTGGCCCCATGACAGCGAGAACGCCTTCACCCGCTGTGACATCTGTAATGACCACGTTGAAATCCCCGACATGGCGCATCATCCATGTCTGATCCGCCAAGCGTGTGGCTGCGGGGGTCACGACCAGATAGGTAGTTTCGGTCAGGCGGGTCACGGTGACATCCGCTTCGATCCCGCCCGTGCGGTTCAAAAACTGTGTATAGACGATCTTGCCGACAGGGACCGAGTAGTCTCCCCCGCCGATGTAGTTCATGAACTTTTCAGCGTCAGGGCCTTCCACGCGAATCTTGCCGAAGGAAGACATGTCATACATGCCCACATTCTCGCGCACGGCTCTGTGCTCGGCAGCGGAATTCTCGAACCAGTTCTGGCGCCTCCAGCTGTACCGGTATTCGCGCTCCTGCCCTTCATTCGCGTACCAATTGGCACGTTCCCAACCTGCGAGTTCGCCAAAAACGGCGCCTTGTTCTTTCAGGTGATGGTGGAACGGGGTTCGGCGCACACCGCGCGCGGTGACTTTCTGACGATAGGGATAGTGATCGGCGTAGAGCAGTCCCAACGTTTCTTTTGAGCGTTCATAAAGGTACTTCTTATTGCCCTGAAACGGCTGCATCCGACCGATATCAACATCGCCCAGATCAAAGGGCTTTTCACCAGTATCCATCCACTCGGCCAGCGACATGCCCGCGCCACCGGCGGACTGGATACCGATCGAGTTGAACCCGGCCGCGATCCAGATGTTGTCCATCTCGGGCGCCAAACCCAGGTGATAGGCGTCGTCGGGAGTAAAGGATTCGGGGCCGTTGAAGAAGGTGTGAATACCCGCCTCGGACAGCATAGGCATCCGGTTGCAGGCCGCTTCGAGGATTGGTTCGAAGTGGTCGAAATCCTCGGGCAGTTGGTCGAACTCGAAGCTGTCAGGAATACCGTTCATGGCCCAGGGTTTGGCATTGGGCTCGAATGCGCCCAACATCATTTTGCCCGCGTCTTCCTTGTAGTAGGCGCATTCATCCGGCACCCGCAGAACCGGCATTTGGCTCAACCCTTCAATGGGTTCAGAGACGATGTAGAAATGTTCGCAGGCGTGCAGCGGCACATTCACGCCGGCCATCTTGCCTACCTCGCGCCCCCACATTCCCGCGCAATTGACAACCATATCACAGGCGATATGCCCTTGGGTTTGCCCGTCATCACTGACCCAGTCGACACCGGTTGCACGCCGTCCGTGCCGGGAAATCCCGGTCACCTTCACCCGTTCCTTGATCACCCCACCGCGTTGACGCGCACCCTTGGCCAACGCCAAGGCAATATTAGCAGGATCCGCCTGGCCATCGGTTGGCAACCAAACGCCACCTGCCACGCCGTCGAGGTTGATGTGCTCATATCGCTCTTTGACTTCGGTCGGTGACAGCTCTTCGACCGGCACGCCAAAGGCACGGGCCATTGCCGCATTTCGGTGAAGCTCTTCCAACCGCTCACTGGTCAGGGCGACCGAAACGGACCCGACCTGACGCAGGCCGGTGGCGACACCGGTCTCTTCCTCAAGGCCCAGATAAAGCTCGGCGGAATAGCGCGCCAGTTTGGTCATGTTGGAAGAGGCGCGCAGTTGCCCGATCAGGCCCGCCGCGTGCCAGGTGGTGCCGCTTGTCAGTTGCTTGCGCTCTAGAAGAACAACATCAGTCCAGCCCTTCTTGGTCAGATGATACGCGACCGAACATCCGATGACGCCGCCACCGATGATGACCACTCGGGCCTTGTTGGGAAGATCAACCATCCTGAAATCTCCGCTGTGTCAGGTTTGGCGTAAACTGCCATGGAAGATCGACAACAAATGCACCAAAAACGTCACAAGATCAGCAGTTTTCACCGATGTGTCGCGGCCCGCTTTTCACGTCGAATGACAAAAGGCGTGACCCCGAAGAAGCTTTTGTAAACAGACGAAAACCCGTTCGGAAAACCACAGGCTAACCCGATTTCGCGAACGCTCATAGTGGTGTTCAGAAGCAGGTTATTGGCCTTGGCCAGCCGCATTTCACGATAGAATCCGTTGGGCGTGGTGCCAAAGAAGGTTTTGAACTTACGCTCAAGCGAGCGGTTCGACAGTTGCAGCGAATCGACGATCTGATTGATCGGCAGAGGGTCTTCGATATTGGCCTGCATGAGTTTGATGCATTGATCCAGCTTCACATCTCCGGTCGCCGTCAACTTTACCCCAGAGAATGGCTGCATCGAGGCGAAATCCCGGATATTTTCATGCAACATGATGTCCGCCACGGTCATTTTTGCGGGCCCCGAGATATGACGGCCGATCACTGCCAGCGCGATATCTGTTGTCGCCTCCATTCCGGCACAGGTCACAACGGCGCCCTGTTCGGTTGCAATCGACAGTTTGGCTTCAAACCGGGCCCCGCGTTCCCGCAGGAACGAGGCATTCTCCCAGTGGGTTGCCAAGTCGTCTGTACCCTGTTCGTCGATATACCGGCTGGCGGCTTCCGCCAGCAGAAACACCTTGGCATCCCGGAAGGTGTAATCCGACACCACCCGCCCCAAAGACAAGTCAGGGTGATCCGGGTCAGAATTGCCGATCACAAAAAGATAATTCGCCTTGGGCTGCGCCTGCACGCGTTCCGTTTGCACCACCGCGTCGCTGCTGCTGGAGATCGGGCCACCTTTGAGCGACCGATAGGCAAAAGTGAACGGCGGCTTCGGACACACACGATTTGCCAGCCTGAGAACCTCGACCAATGAGGCCAGTTCAAGCAGCACAAATCCGGGTGCGACCAAAATATCGAAATGTTGCTGTATCGCCTGCGGTGATTCAGAAGCAAATTTCCTCATCGCTGTCACCTTAGACGATCTCATGCCCGGCAGTACGCAACCGCTTGGCCAGCGCTTCGATGTGGTCCGGGCCGATCTCGCAGCATCCACCGACAATCGTGGCCCCCTGATCGACCCAACGCATGACGTGATCCGCATAGGCATCGGGACCAAGATCATGGCGTTGATCCAACGCATCCACTGTCGGCGCGTCCTTTAGAAACTCATCCGAAATATGTGTAAAGCCGTTGGCATAGGCACCATAAGGCTTGTTCATGCCGGACAGAATGTCCAGAGCAGCTGGGATCGCTTCGGGGCGCGAACAATTGATCAGCAGCGCATCAGGTGAAAACTCTGCAACCAAGGGCGTGACATACCTGAGCGGTTCGCCGGACCTGAGGCGGCTGCCATCTTCGTCATTGACCGTGAATGACAGCCAGACTGGTTTGCCACATCCGGTCGTTCCACGCAGCGCACCCTCGGCCTCCTGCACCGAAGATACTGTCTCGATCAGAAACAGATCGACGCGCGCAGCCATCAAAGCCACAAGTTCAGCAAACTTTCCCGCCGCATCTGCCGGGTCGGGATTCAGGTCGGGTCGGTAAGATGCAAGAAGCGGCCCCAGAGACCCCGCAATCCGCCCCCCGGTCGAAGTACGAGCACGTTCGGCCTGTGTCAGGGCAGTGTCGATAAGGGCGGGCATCTGGTCCTCCATCCCCACTCGCACTAGGCGTGAACGGTGGACGGCATAGGTATTGGTGGTGGCAACCGTGGCACCACGACGGAAGTAGTCGCCATGCACCGCGCCGACCAGATCAGGGTGGTCGATCATCACACGTGTGGACCATAGTGGCGTCGCCCGGTCTCCGCTGCGTTTGACCAATTCCTGTCCGATTGAACCGTCCAACAGAGTGATCTTTGTCATGTCGTTGCTCCTTAAGGCAGCAGCACGAGTTTACCCGGAAGGGTCTTTGCCTGAAAATCAGCCTGTGCGCGGACGATATCCTTCAACGGGTAGGTTCGGGAAACCAGTGGCTTGATCCGTCCGGTATTCATCAACTCCACTAGGCGGCCAAAGACTTCGGGTGCCTGATACGTGCAGCCGTGAATGGTGATGTCGCGCAAATAGATGTCCCGCAGATCAGCCTCGACAATCGGGCCGGCGATTGCCCCAGAAACGGCGTAGTGCCCGCCGGGCTTCAGGGCAAGGATCAGCGATGCCCATGCGGGCCCGCCAACAACATCTATAACCGCGTCGAACATATCCTGCGGCGGCAGCTCATCCCGGGCACATGTGCCCAACGCCCCTTGGGATCTGACGACCTCTGCCTTCTCTGCAGCCGTCACACCCCAAACCGATGCTCCGCGCAGCGCCGCAAGCTGCACCGCCGCCAGACCGACGCCGCCTGACGCGCCAGTGATCAGAACTTTTTGCCCAGACGTCACGCCCGCGCGCGTCAGCAGGTTTTCGGCAGTACCAAAGGCGCAGGGAATGGCCGCAATTTCAACATCAGACAGGGGCGATGCACTTACGTCGTAAAGATCATTTGCTTCAACCAGACAGTATTGGGCAAAAGCCCCATCAATCTCTGACCCGAGCGCAATAAAGCCCTGAGGGTTGCCGGGGCGCGGACGTGGAAGGTTGATCGGGCACGTCACACGCTGGCCCTTTTTGAACCCCGTGTTTGGCCCGACTTCTTCAACGATCCCGCACAGATCGCCGCCCTGAATGCGGGGAAAGTTCAGTGCGCCGCCCCACCCTCCGGCATCAATATCCAGATCGACGGCATCCGTCGCACCGGTGACATCCGATGAATACCAGCCGACCCGCGTGTTGATGTCCGTGTTATTCACGCCTGCTGCAGCGACCCGAACAAGCACCTGCCCCGGCCCAGGGGCCGGGACAGGGATATCGTCGCGCCATTCCAGTGCCTCTGGCCCGCCATGGCCGGTCAGATAGACGCCAGACATGGTCGCCGGAAGCGTCACGCGCGCAACCGCTCGTTCTCGGGATCCCAGAGCGGCTGGTCCAGCTCTACCACGGCGCGGCATTTCTGGCCGTAGATTTCGACCTCAAGCTCAGTTCCCGGATTGGCAAGCTCGGCCCGGATCATGCCCAGCGCGATGGATTTACCAACACGGTAGCCCCATGCGCCGGATGTGGTTTCGCCCACGATCTCATCGCCATGCCAGATGCAGGACATATACGGCGCGTCGCAATCGCCCGCATCAACAGTCAGGGTGACGAAGGACTTTTTCACGCCTTGCTGCTTTTCGTTCAGGATTGCGGCCTTGCCCGGGAAGTCCTGCGGTTTGTCCAGCTTGACGAAACGCTCCAACCCGCCTTCAAGCAGGGAATAGTCGGTCGACAGATCGCCCTTCCAGGCGCGGTACCCCTTTTCGATCCGCAGCGAGTTCAGCGCATACATCCCGAACGGCTTGGCACCGGCATCGATGATCGCGTCGTAGATCGCAGGCATATCCGCATTTTCCGCGTGAACTTCCCAGCCCAGCTCACCAGCGAATGAGACACGCAGCAGAGCGACCCATCCGCCTTTGATTTCGCTTTCCTGAAAGCTGAGCCACGGCAAGGTCAGATCGGCCTCGGTAACTTTGCTGAGAATGTCCCGAGATCGAGGCCCGGTAACGATCAGCGTGCTCATCCGCGTTGTCCAGTCTTCCAGCGTGAACTCGGCATCGGCAGGTATGTGACGCTCAAGCCATTCACGGTCATGCCATTGCGCGGTCGCTGCAGTGACCAGAACGAACAGGTCTTCGGCCTCGCGCGTGACCGACATTTCGGTCAGGATACGCCCGCGGTCATCTGCGAAGTAAACCAGCCCAACCCGACCAATCTTGGGCAATGCCCCTGCAACCAGACCGCGCAGCCATTCATCAGCACCCGGCCCCTGTATTTTGAACCGCGAGAAGCCCGGCAGGTCCAACACGCCACAATGATCGCGCACGGCCTCACATTCTTCCTTGATCCGCTGTTCCCACGGACCGGACCGTCCCCAGGTGTGGGTCGCGTCGAGCGAGGTGTCATCACCGGGCTGGGCAAACCAGTTGGCGCGTTCCCAGCCGTTATAGGCCCCCATGACACCGCCGTGCGCGATCACCTTGTCATGCACGGGCGACAGCTTCTTGTCTCGTGCGGCAGGCCATTCATGGTGCGGGAAGTGCATGGCATATTCGTTGCCATAAACTTCCATGCCTTTCTGGTTGCAATAATCCTGATCGGTGTAATCGGTATAGCGGCGCGGATCGACGGCCCACATATCCCATTCGGTCGCGCCATCAACGACCCACTCGGCCAGAACCTTGCCTGCGCCACCGCCCTGCGCGATGCCGAAGGTGAAAGTATGCGCCTCGAACGCGTTTTTCACACCGGGCATCGGGCCGATCAAAGGCAGCCCGTCAGGCGCGTAGGGGATCGGCCCGTTGATGACGCGTCCAACGCCCGAGGTTGCCATCAGCGGCACCCGCTCCATCGCATCGGTGACGATATCTTCGATGCGGTCCAGATCGTCATTCCACAGCTGAAAGCTGAAATCATCCGGCATCGGATCGTCTTCGGTCATCCAGTGGCCCTTGCAGTTGGGCTCGTAAGGACCAAGGTTGAAGCCGTTCTTTTCCTGCCGCAGGTAGTACGAGACATCCACATCACGCAGCAGCGGCAGCTTGGCACCGCTTTGCTTGGTCCATGCTTCGATCTCGGGGATTTCATCGGTCAGCAGGTACTGGTGGCTCATGACCATTGCCGGAACGGTGCGGCCACCGAAGGGCTTGAACCATTCGCCCACGCGCTGCGCATAGTACCCGGCTGCGTTCACAACATAGTCACAGGCTATATCGCCTTTGTCCGTGTGCACGGTCCAGGTGCCGTCATCATGCTGCGTCACGCCAGTCGCCGGGCAGAAACGGATGATCTTCTGCCCCATATCGCGCGCGCCCTTGGCCAGCGCCTGGGTTAGCTGCGCCGGATCGATGTCGCCATCCGTCGGATCGTAGAGAACACCTTCAAGGTCATGCGTTTCCAGGAAGGGATAACGCTCTTTCGCTTCTTCCGGGGTCCACATTTCCATCGGAATCCCCTGATAGCGGCCCATCGCCATGGCGCGCTCGAATTCCTGCACACGTTCTTTCGAATGCGCCAGTCGGATCGAACCGGTCTGGTGGTAGTTCATCGGATAATCGACTTCCTCACCCAGACGCGCATACAGCTCGGTCGAATAGCGCTGCATGTTCATGATCGCCCATGAGGTCGAAAAGGTCGGAACGTTCCCTGCCGCATGCCAGGTCGACCCGGCAGTCAGTTCGTTCTTTTCCAGCAGAACACAATCGGTCCAGCCTTTCTTGGCAAGGTGATACAGCGAGGAAGCCCCCACCACACCGCCACCGATTATGACCACGCGGGCTTTTGTTGGAAAATCACTCATGCGTTTTTGATCCTTGTTACTGTGCCTCTTGAGGCAGATCGTCCGTGATGTCGTAGTAGTCGCCCTTGTCAGCCACAAAGATGTGCTTCGAGAGCGAAAGACCTGTGGGTGCGTCCAGCGCGCCCATGGAAATCGAAATCGTGTCTTCCTGGTTGTGATGCCAGAAGAGGAACGAGCCACATTTGCTGCAAAATCCGCGCCGGGCGATGTCAGACGCGCAATACCAGCTGAGTGTGTCACTGGCCGAGAAACTCAGGTTGTCCTTATGGGTCGAAGTCGAAGCCCAGACATGGCCCGACTGTCTGCGGCACTGTCCGCAATGGCAGACCGACGGCGGCGACAGGTCTCCGTCGATCGTGAACGCGACCGAGCCGCAAAGGCAGGATCCCTTATGCATCTGACTACCCCTTTGTTGCGGGTGTGGTGCTGGTTCCCAACAACACACCGTAGATGACAAAACAGGCCGCCGTGATCCGGCGCACCCAGATATTGAACACCGCGCCCAACGCTGCCTTGCCCATCAAGGCACCCAGCGCCGTAAAGCCGGTGTAGCTGAGTGTGGTGATGACCAGCGCGGTCGGCATGATAACCCCCATCTGCTGCCAGATCGGAACCTCGGGCTGAACGAACTGCGAAAACGCGGCCAGGTATCCGGCGACGCTTTTGGGATTGATCGTGGCCACCGCAAGCGCGTGCAGATAGACATGTCGCGCCGGACGCTCGGAGGCTGGTGCGGGTCTTGTCGCATTCATCCAGCCGCGAATCCCCAACCAGATTAAAAATCCCGCGCCAATCAACTTGGCGACAAAGAACCCGGTCGGCGATGCAGCGATCAGGGCGGTCACACCCAGCGCAGACAGGATCAGAAAGGCGCTGGCCTGCGTGAGAATAGCCAATACGCCTAGCATTGCCCTTGGAAACGGAAGGCTCATCCCGTTCGAGATGCAATTGACCGCGTTCGGACCCGGGGTGGTCACGAAAACCACCCAGAACAACGCGAATATGGTCCAGGCCTCGAACGACATCAATAAACCGGCGGGGCGATAACCCAGATGGCTACAGCGGGCTCATCATAAGGGTTGGCCCATTGATAGGGTTCATGTCGGAATCGAAAGCTGTCACCCGGCCCAACCGTGAACGCGCGTCCCCCGATTGTCAGGTCCAGCTTGCCCGAGATCATGTATCCGACTTCCTGTGTCGGGCGATTGGCCGGTGTCTGCATCTGCGAGTTGGGTTTGAAGGTGGAATGCACCATTTCAAAATCATCGGTCAGATCCGGCGAGAGCAGCTCTTCGATCAACCCTTCCTCGCCCGACCCCATGGGCCGGCGCGAGCCGGCACGCACGACATATCCCTGCTCGTCCGCCGGTGCCGCCGAATGCGCAAACAACATCGACATGGGGACGCCAAGGCATTCGGCGATCTGCCTCAGGTCCGAGATCGACGGCTCAGACATGTCACGCTCAACCTGGCTGAGCCAGCCGACAGAGCGATCCAGCCGAGTTGCAATCTCGGTCAGGGTCAACCCCCGGGCCTTGCGCAAGGCCCGCAGGTCAGCACCTAGTGTCGCGCTTTGGGGGGCTTGGCTGTTCACAGGCCGCTCCGATTCTCGTGAAATTTTTTCCTCGTTTTTCACGATGGAGCAAGTTGGTGAAATTTCCAAGTGATTTTTCACGTCCGTTTTTATTTGGACGTTGACCACTACAGCTTGCCGACAACGGAGTTAATGGTCAGCTGGCGCGTAAGGCCCCGAAACCCAGACAGTCGCAGGGAAGCAGCAGCCGGATTTCAGCATTCTTCGTGCAGTGATATCATTTCGGAAAGATATCACATGCCGCTCCCCTGTCGCCCCGCGGCGACATCGGCGATCCTTCACGCCGGGGGCACGTCCTGAATCACCCTTGATCCTGGACAGCCCGTCTGGCTTTAGAATTGAAGGCCGGCAAAAACCTTCACTTCATCCAGCACATGTTGAGGCCAACGACGGGTGAAACTGTCAGCAATCGTTTCACGCTTTTCCAGCTCAAGCCCGGCAAGCAAGCTGGGAAAGCGGCGGCGGTTTCTGGGCAGCGTCCACATTTCGATGTCATTTTCAAAACAGTAGCGGGCAAAACGCACATCGACAAACTTCTCGCTGCCCTCCATGTAATCCAGCGTTGGGAACAGCGACCCGGGCAACATGACGGTTCCGGTTCCCAGCTGGTGTACTCTGGTCGAGTAGGTCAGCCGTTGATTCATGCGCAACAACGTGCGCTGCCGTATCGACTTGGGTGTGGGATTTGTGAATGTCGTGGCATGATAGCCGAAAACACGCTTTTCCAGTCCCACGCCCCGCGCCCGGCGTATGGTCTGACGGGCATAGTTGTCCGCATATTCGATATCGTCGTCGACAAGAAAAACGGTGTCTGCCGGATCAGGTTGGAAAATGAACTTGCCGACATCCTTGTAGTCCCGCCCGGGGATCACGGCCGTGACGTTATCGAACTCGCCCAGAAAATCAGGCACATCCTGATATTCGTTCAGGCAGATGAAAACCCTGTCGACCTGCGGCGCGATGCTTGCCACCGATTGGGGCAATACGCCGACGCGATCAGGGAATGTCGCCATATGGGCGCGTCTGATCCCTTTTTTGGGCGCTTCATCCGCGACCGTCAGATTGATGTCAGACTCTTGCATCCCTGAGAAACACCCCAAAACGAAACTTAGCTATGGATTTTGGTAGGAGATCGCTTCGAAGCTTGCAAGACGAAGTCCGCCGGGCCGTCCAATCGCCCGGAAATCCCCTGTCTTGATGCAAGACCGCAACGACGCCAGAGGTTAGCAGGCCGCAAACACCGCGGTCAGAATGCCTTCCAGATTTTGCGCATCCTGTTGCGTGAAAGCATCCGGCTGGTCGCTGTCAATGTCAAAAACGGCAATGACTGTGCCCGCTGCGTTCCGCACCGGCAGAACAAGTTCGGACCGGGTTGAACTGGCGCAAGCGATGTGACCCGGAAACGCGTCGACATCCGGCACCAGCTGCACTTCGCCAGTGCGCGCTGCCGCCCCGCAGACGCCGCGCGCGAACGGGATGACCAGACAGCCATGCCCACCCTGGTACGGGCCGATTTTCAGCAAACCCGGTTCTGTCACCCGGTAAAACCCGGTCCAGTCGAAACGGTTGTCAGAATAATGGACCTCGCAAGCAACGGTGGCCATCAGGGCAACCTGATCGGTTTCGCCTTCGGTCAATGCTGCAATTGTACTGGCCAGTGAACTGTAATCGACGGTCATAGGTCCCGAACCCCTTGGATAACCCCCGGGGGCGCTGCCCCCGAACCTCCGGAGTATTTCGAAAAAGATGAAGGGTCAAATGCGTTCGATCGCGATAGCTGTTCCTTCACCGCCGCCGATGCAGATTGCAGCAACCCCCCGCTTGAGATTTCGTTTCTCGAGCGCGTTCAACAAGGTGACCATGATACGGGCGCCAGATGCTCCTATAGGATGGCCCAAGGCACAGGCACCGCCATTTACGTTTACCTTGTCGCGCGGCAATCCCATCTCGTGCATGAAAGCCATCGGCACAACTGCGAAGGCTTCATTGACCTCCCACAGGTCGACATCATCCTTGTTCCAACCGATGCGGGACAGGAGCTTTTGCGCCGCCGGAACCGGCGCAGTCGTGAAAAGTCCGGGCGCCTGCGCATGGCTGGCATGTCCCAGAATCCGAGCCCGAACTGTCAGCCCTCGCGCTTCTGCCGTCTCAGCCGATGCCAGAACAAGCGCCGCCGCGCCGTCGGATATTGACGAGGAATTGGCGGCGGTCACTGTCCCGTCCTTGCGGAAAGCGGGATTCAGCGTCGGAATTTTCTCGGGACGGGCAGATTTGGGTTGCTCGTCAGCCACCTGTACAACCTCACCCTTTCGCGTGCGCACTGTGACGGGGACGATCTCGCCCGCGAAAGCACCGCTTTCTTGCGCGGAAAGTGCGTTGGACAAGGATTTCAAGGCATATTCATCCTGCGCTTCGCGGGTGAACTGATACGCCTCAGCGCAGTCTTCGGCAAAGGTTCCCATCAGGCGGCCCTTGTCATAGGCGTCTTCCAGCCCGTCAAGGAACATGTGGTCGATCACCTGACCATGACCGATGCGCGCACCGCCCCGCATTTTCGGCAGCAGGTAGGGCGCGTTGGTCATGCTCTCCATACCTCCGGCGACCATTGTATCCGCATAACCCAATGCGATCTGGTCGAAGGCCATCATCGCCGCCTTCATCCCAGAACCACACATCTTGTTCAGCGTGGTGGCGGGAACCTCCTCGCCCAAGCCCGCCGCGAAACCCGCCTGGCGCGCCGGAGCCTGCCCCTGACCTGCGGGCAGGACACATCCCATCAACACCTCGTCAACCGTCTGTGCCCCTGCCTGCTTTAACGCGGCACGAATCGCTGCGCCGCCAAGCTCGGATGCTGCGACACCGTCGAACATGCCCTGAAAACCACCCATTGGCGTTCTGGCAGCACCTGCAATAACAACATCTCTCATCCGGATAATCCTCCTGTCGTCCGGTCCTTGAATACAGAATGGTAAGAATTCGCGTCTAGCGTATTTCTACGACTCATTTTCAGATTGGAGGGCGGCCGGACCATGAGGCTGACCAGCACATCAGACGGTACGACACAGATTATCACCGTTCACTCTGACCGGATCGACGCTGCGATGGCCATTCAGTTCAAAGAAGACATGCGCGCAGAGACCGAGGCCTGCGCTGATCGGGTTGTCCTTGACCTTTCAGGTGTCGAGTTCATCGATTCAAGCGGGCTGGGCGCAATCGTGGCCTCCATGAAACAACTGGGGCTGAACCGAAGGCTTGATCTGGCAGGCCCGCAGCCCGTGGTGGAAAAGGTCTTTCGCCTGACGCGCATGGATACCGTGTTCAGGTTGTTTGCGACACTGGATGACGCCCTGTCGAAACCGGACAGGTGACAAGAGCAGGAGTGCGACAACATGGAGCCCATTTGTAACGCTACCTGCCTGGAAGTGAGCTTTCCCGCAACGGAAACAGAAGCCAGCGCGGGGATTGCGAAACTCAGTGCCGGACTGGCGAAACGAGGGTTGCCGCCGCACAAGGCGGACGACGTCAAGATCGCACTGGCAGAAGCAATCAACAACGTTGTGGAACATGCCTATATGGACGTGGCCCCGGCCGGGGTTCAGGTCACATGCCGGTTGGACAGAAACCGCCTGGACATTCTGATCTCGGACACGGGCCATCCATTGCCCGGCTACGAACCACCAGACGGAACACCAGCACCACTGGGAACCCGCATTCAGGATCTGCCCGAAGGCGGGTTCGGCTGGTTCCTGATTCATCAACTTACCAGCGATATCTGTTATGAGCGTCGCGACGGGTGCAATCGGCTATCCTTGCGATTTAACTTTGACAAGAACGGGTGATCAGCCGCAATTGGCCACAATAACGCCATTTTCGAAACATTGTCGCGCCGCAAATCGCCGCCATACAGTGACTCGTAGCTCAGATAGCTTCCCTCGGCGCCAATTATCACAGCCCCCACCCAGTGAACGGCGCCGAGGATCTCCCCCCCAACTTGAATTGACTGGACAACCGGCAATCAGAGAATAGCTTTCCCCTGTTTTAAGGAGAAAGAACCCACCATGCGTGATCTGCACAAACCTGGCCGGTCGGAAGTTTTTGCAACGCGGGGGATGTGCGCAACGTCGCACCCGCTGGCCGCCAAGGTGGCAATCGATATTCTTGAGCGCGGCGGCAACGCCATGGACGCAGCGATTGCAGGTGCAGTTCTGCTTGGGATTTGCGAACCGCAGATGACCGGGTTGGGGGGCGATTGTTTCGTTTTGTTCAGCCGTGCGGGCGAAAACCGGATACGCGCATTGAACGGATCGGGTCGCGCGCCGGCCGCCGCGCGGGCGCAGCCCTTGCGAGACAAGGGTCTGTCATCTGTACTGTTGAACGGCCCGGACGCGGTGACTGTTCCCGGTGCCGTGGACGCCTTCTGTCACCTTGCAGAAACCGAAGGACGTTTGGGGCTGGGCGCGATTCTGGAACCCGCAATCCACTATGCCGATGCTGGCGTTCCGGTGGCCCCTCGGGTTGCATTTGACTGGAAAACAGGGGCGGCTACATTACAGGGCGCTGCGCGTGATCATTATCTGATCAATGGGCAAATACCCGCAATCGGGCAGATCTTTCGCGCCCCCGGTCAGGCTGAGGTCTTGCGCAGGATCGCCAGTCAGGGACGCGACGCTTTTTATTCAGGAGACATTGCCGAGGATATGATCCGGGCTCTGTCCGCACTCGGAGGTGTCCACACCGCCGAGGACTTCCACCGCACCAAGTGCACTGAAACGCAGCCCATGCGCGGGGCCTACAAGGGTGTTGATCTGGTCGAACACCCGCCGAACGGCCAAGGTGCAACCGCGATCCTGCTGCTGAACATTCTAAAACAGTTGGATCTGGCCAGTATGGATCCATTTGGAGCAGAACGGGTTCATATCGAGGCTGAAGCCACCAAGCTGGCTTATGACGCGCGCAACCGGTTTATTGCTGATCCCGATCATGTCGCGCGGGCCGAGCGGTTTCTTGATATGGATGTAGCAGTCAGGCTGGCGGCATTGATTGACCCAAAACGCGCAATGCCCGCAGCAGCACCTTTGACGGAAGCCATACACAAAGACACGGTCTATATCACAGTGGTCGACCGCGACCTTATGGCTGTGTCGCTGATCTACTCGATCTTTCATGGCTTTGGGTCAGGGATCGCGTCCGAGAGATACGGCATCTTGCTTCAGAACAGGGGCGCGGGGTTCACGCTTCAGCCGGGTCACCCCAATGAACTGGCTGGTGGCAAGCGCCCGATGCACACGATCATACCGGGGATGTTGACCGAGAATGACCGTGTCACGATGCCATTCGGCGTCATGGGCGGTGCTTATCAACCGACCGGGCACGCGCGTTTCGTTTCGAACCTTAGGGACTTTGGGCTGGAGCTACAGGAAAGCATGAACGCGCCGCGTGCCTTTTTTGATGGAAATGTCCTGAAACTGGAGCGGGGCTATTCTGAAGAAGTGGCGAAACAATTGTCTGAAATCGGCCACAATATTGAAGTTCCGGAAACTCCGCTTGGTGGAGCGCAAGCGATCCGAATCCGAAAAGACGGTGTTTTGGAAGGTGCCAGCGACCCGCGCAAGGATGGGTGTGCCCTTGGATACTGATCAGCGGCAGTACAATGCCGACCGGTTCGCCAGACCTAGTTCAGGTGGAAATGCAGAGGGTAGGCACCGTCTTCGAATGGGCCGAACATGTTGGAGATATCCGGGTGTTCAACCGGCTCGCCGGAATAGTCTGCAACCAGATTTTGTTCTGAAACATAAGCAACATAGAAGGATTGGTCGTTCTCTGCCAACAGGTGGTAGAACGGCTGTTCTTTCCTTGGACGGCTGTCTTCCGGAATGGCCTGATACCATTCTTCTGTGTTCGAAAACTCTGGGTCCACGTCAAAAATCACCCCTCGAAAAGGGTGTTTCTTGTGACGGACCACCTGGCCCAATCCGTATTTCGCGCGTGTCTTTAACATTGTTTCAGCCCCCACCGCATTTACTAACGGTTTTTGGCCCGAAATGCCAATCATTGATGTGAAATTCAGGGAAACAGTCTGTGAACCTAATACTGACAGTGTTCGAAATCGTGGCCCCGGTTTTTCTCTTGGCAGCCATTGGCTTTACCTGGGTCAAACTGGGGTTCGAATACCGGCTGCAATTTGTGACACGCTTTGCAACGACGCTGGCAATGCCCAGTCTGATCTTTGTTGCGCTCATGCAAACCGACATCCCGGGCGGAGATTTGTCGCGTTTCACATCCGCGACCCTGGTCGCAAATCTTCTGCTGGCAGGGGTGTTCTGGTTGCTGGTTCGCGTCTTGAAACTGGATCAGCGCACGTACCTGTCACCGCTGATTTTCGGCAATACCGGCAATCTTGGCTTGCCGCTATGTATCTTTGCGTTCGGACAGATTGGCTTGGGTTACGCAGTCATCTTTCTGTCTGTAACTGCGCTGTTTTCTTTCACTTATGGAATATACCTAGTCGCCGGAAAAGGCGCATGGGGACAAGTCTTGCGCCAGCCGATGGCGTGGGCGACCATTCTGGGTGCAGTGTTTTTGTGGCAAGGGTGGCAAACTCCGACATTTCTAACCAACACGTTAGAGCTTTTGGGGCAAATGGCTGTTCCGCTGATGTTGGTCACGGTCGGTGTGGCAATCGCCCGCCTGACCTCGCGCAGTCTGGGGCAAGCACTCTGGTTGTCAGTCCTGAAACTTATCGTCTGCTTTGCGTTGGGCTGGGGGATTGGAGTGTTGTTTGATCTGGACACTGTCGCCTTTGGCGTTCTGGTCCTGCAAATTTGTACGCCGGTCGCTGTGACCTCATATTTGCTGGCAGAACGATTTGAGGCCGATTCCGATGCCGTTGCCGGCATGGTCATGGTGTCCACTGTGCTTTCCGTGGCGGCGTTACCCGTAATTCTTGCCATTGTTTTGTAGCGATTGTGATTTCCTCAGAGCTCAATCTACGCTAGAATAAACAAAAAAAGGCATGAGGCACATGAGCAGAATTCTTATCGTACTCTTCGGGGTGCTGCTTTTGGCATCCTGTGGCGGCGGGTCAAAACAACCGCCCAGCAAACTGAACGACGCATGCAGTATTGCGCACGAGCGACCGGATTTTATCAAGGCTTTCAAAAGCACCGAGCAGAAATGGGGTGTTCCGGTTCACGTTCAGATGGCCACGATTTATCAGGAAAGCCGATATCGCCACGATGCACGTACCCCACACCGTTACGTGCTGGGCGTGATCCCGATGGGGCGGCAAAGCAGCGCCTATGGGTTCAGCCAAGCACTGGACGGCACCTGGGATCAATATCAGCGCGAAACCGGCAAGCGTCGGGCCAAGCGGGATCGCATCCGCGACGCGTCGGACTTCATCGGCTGGTATATGAACAAAAGCTATGAGCGCAACGGCATCCACCCCGGCGACACACGCAATCAATACCTGGCCTATCACGAAGGCCACACGGGGTACGCACGCGGCACCCACAACAGCAAATCATGGTTGTTGAGCGTGGCCAATGACGTGGACGCACGCGCGCAACTGTATCAGGCGCAATTAGCGAACTGCCGGTACTGAGTCATACTCAACGGGTCAGCGATTGACTGACCCGCGTCTTTCCTTGTTCGAAAAAAGGCCCTGATCCAGGTCATCGCTTTCCGTCAGCGCGCCCAGAAGAACTGTGGTCTGACTGCCCGCGTTGTCATGGATCACCCATTTGCGAAGTTCGACCGGGTTATCGGTGAACATCAATTCAATCCGGCCTGCTTCAGGGTTCTTGGGGTCTTGTGCAGTGACCACTGTGGCCGTGCCGTCAAAGCTGTGGCCGACAACCATATTGGCCTGATCAAGATTCACATTGCGCGCCAGCACAATGGATAGCGGCGTGCGCTTCAGCGGGTATTGCTCGGGCGGCTGGTTCGATTTGGGATCAAAGATCTGTACACTGCCCGAGCGCGCCAGCACCACAGCGCTGTTGGGCGGGTCATATTCGAACCGCATCTTGCCCGGGCGCTGCATCCACAGCTGCCCGGTGCTCAACGAGCCATCATCATTCACCTGCGTGAACGTTGTCTGAACCGTTTTCAATCCGTTCAGGTAACTTGAGATTTGCGAAAGCGGCAGTTTTTCCGCCGCCCAGGCGGCTGGTGCAGCCAGTGTCAAAGCAAGGGCAAAAGCAATCTGTTTCATGCCGTACAGATAGGCTGTCTGCCCTTGTTATTAAATATCCTATTGCTCGGGGACGAGGATTTCGCGTTTCCCGACATGATTTGCTGACGAAACAACACCTTCCTCTTCCATCTGCTCAACAAGCCGCGCCGCCTTGTTGTACCCGATGGCGAGTTTCCGCTGAATGTAAGAGGTCGAGCATTTGCGATCCTTGATCACAATTGCCACCGCCTGATCGTACAGCGCGTCTTCTCCGTTCGTGTTGCCACCTGTATTCAGCCCCAGAACGGCGTCAATGTTGTCGACCTTGTCCTCGGCCGGTCCATCCAGAACGCTGCCCACGTAATCGGGCGGGCCGAATTGTTTGAGGTGGTTGACGATTTCCTCGACCTCTTCATCCGACACAAACGGCCCGTGGCATCGGGTGATCTTGGCGCCACCGGCCATGTAAAGCATGTCGCCCTGCCCCAGCAGCTGCTCGGCGCCCATCTCGCCCAAAATGGTACGGCTGTCGATTTTTGAGGTCACCTGGAACGAAATCCGCGTCGGGAAGTTGGCTTTGATCGTGCCGGTGATCACGTCAACAGACGGGCGCTGTGTTGCCATGATCAGGTGAATGCCCGAGGCCCGCGCCATTTGCGCCAGACGCTGGATACACGCTTCGATCTCCTTGCCCGCGACCATCATCAGATCGGCCATCTCATCAACAATGACGACGATATAGGGCATCGCTTCGGGCGCGAATTGTTCCGTCTCGAATGTTGGTTCACCGGTTTCATCGTCAAACCCGGTCTGCACCGTGCGGCTGAACAACTCGCCCTTGGCCAGCGCATCCTTCACACGGCCATTGTAGCCAGCGATGTTGCGCACGCCCATCTTGGACATCTTGCGATAGCGGTCTTCCATTTCGCCCACGACCCATTTCAGGGCCACGACCGCTTTTTTCGGATCGGTCACAACGGGCGACAGCAGATGCGGGATGCCATCGTAAACCGACAGTTCCAGCATCTTGGGGTCGATCATGATAAGGCGGCATTCATCCGGCGTCAGCTTGTAAAGCAGCGACAGGATCATCGTGTTGATCGCCACCGACTTGCCCGAACCCGTGGTCCCGGCGATTAGCAGGTGAGGCATCTTGGCCAGGTTCGCCACCACGGACGCGCCGCCGATATCCTTGCCCAGCGCCAACGGCAGCGCCTGATTGCCATCGCCGAAATCGCGGCTGGCGAGGATTTCGCGTAGAACCACCATTTCCCGGTTTTCATTGGGCAACTCGATCCCGATCACCGAACGGCCGGGCAGTGTCGAAACACGTGCCGAAAGGGCCGACATCGAGCGCGCAATATCGTCTGCCAAACCGATCACACGGCTCGCCTTAAGGCCCGGAGCGGGCTCCAGCTCGTACATGGTCACGACCGGGCCGGGGCGTACGCTGACGATCTCACCCTTGACGCCGTAATCGTCCAGAACGTTTTCCAGCATCCGCGCGTTTTCTTCCAAGGCCTCATCGCTCAGGTGATGGCGCTGGATATTTGCGGGGTTGGACAATAAGCCCAGAGGCGGCAGTTCAAAATCAGAGTGTCGTTCCTCGAAGGACAATGCCGGTTGCGCTTCGGCCTGCGCACGACGGGACGGCAACGGTGTCCGGCGCACGGGCTGCGCCACCACAGGCTTCCGCGGTTCAGCCACTGGGATCTTCATCGCCTGACGCGGTTGCGGCATGGCATCGGCGACATCCTCGAAAACCGATTCATCATCGATATCCAACTCGGACGCGTAGTCGTATTGTTCCGTCCCGGCCTCATAACCCATCAAAGCAAGCTCTGGTGCCTCTGGCGTGTCACCAGTGGACACCTGCGGCTCGGGGCGCAGACCATACGCCGTCACCGGCGGTTCCGGGGGCAATTCGGACAAGGTATGCTGGTTCAGGATCAGCGGATCGGGACGGCGTCCACGACCTTTGGTCAACGGCAGGCTGGGATCTGGCTCGGGTGTCATTTCGCCCACAGCAACCTTGCGATTTCGCACGGCGGCCGAGATTTTGGAGCGGATGCGATCTTCGCCGGGCATGTCGTCAAAGCCCGCGATCGGTTCCGGGTCCACCAGCTCGGGTTCGGGCATTGGATCGGGGCGACGGATAAGCGACGGCATTCGCGCCAACAGGCCCGATTTGACCGGAGGTTCAGGGCGTCCCAATTCAGGTTCTTCAAAAACAGGGTCGGCATAGACCAGTTCGTCGTCAAACATCGCCTCGACCGCTTCAGCCCGAGCAAGCTTGCGTTCTTCCCACTGCGCCCGGCGATCCCGTGCCGCTTGCGCGGCCGAAGCCGCACCGCGCCCCATCAGCGTCATCAGCATGTCATAAGACATCACAAGGCCCAGGATGAAGGCCCGGAAGCCACGTTTCACGTCGGCCTTGGTGAAGCCCAGCACAAAAACACCCAGCGCGGTCATACCGACGGCCATGGCCAGAGACATCAGTTTGACCAGAAAATGCGAGGAGATCGGCAACAGCGTCAGCAACGCGCCCATGACCGTGTCGCCAAACAAACCGCCCAAACCGTAGCTATGCGTTGCACGCCACTCGGCACCGGGAACAAGGGTTGCGGCATAGACCGAGGCTACAGCGATCCAGATCGGGGCAAAGATCAGGCGGGCAATGGCCCGGTCTTCACCGAAATGGCCCGCAAAACGCAGACCCCATCCAGCCAGAACAAGCGCGATGCCCCAGCTTCCCCAGCCCACGATCATGAACAAGGGGGCTGCAATAGACGCGCCCACCCGTCCCATCCAGTTCTGCACCGGTGCATCGGTCGAAACCATCCAGTTGGGATCATCGGGCGTATAGGACCAGATCATCGCAGCCGCGGCCAAGCCCAACAGGATCAGCGCGATACCGATCAGTTCCTTACTGCGTCGCTCCAGGGCTGCCTGTGTTGTGCTGTCCAGCAATGGGTCGCGGTTTCGCGCATTATATGATGCCATTTTGCCCTCGTACCTCACGTATAGATGCAGTCGCGGAGTGTGATCAGACCACGCTGCAACTCTGTTTTTGGGGCTACCAATGCAACCCGGATAAAGCCTTCGCCCGGGTTATTTCCCGGATCGCCTTGTGAAAGATATGCGCCAGGAAGAACCCGAACCCCGGTTTCCTTCCAAACCTTCAATGCCGCGTCCTCGCCATTCTCGACCGGCAACCACAGAAAAAACCCGGCCTCTGGCGACATGTAACCTTGCACGCCCGCAAACACCTCATCAGCAATGGCGTATTTCTCCTGATAGAGCGCGCGGTTTTGCTCGACATGTATCTCATCCGCCCAGACGCGCGCGGCGGCGGCTTGCAAGGGCAAAGGCAGTGGGGACCCGGCATAGGTGCGCAGCTTTTTCACCTGACTGATGGACTTTGGTCCACCTGCAATCAGGCCCGAGCGCAAACCGGCAAGGTTCGAGCGTTTGGACAGGGAATTAAACAGCGTGATCCGTTCGGGATCAGTCCCCAGTTCCTGCGCGACGGTCAGAACCCCCGTCGGGGCTTGGTCACGGTAAATCTCAGAATAGCACTCGTCGGCAAAGATCCGGAAATCATAAGCCTCGGCCAGACGGATCAGGTCAGCCCAATAGTCGCGCGACGCAACTGCACCCTGCGGGTTGGCCGGGGAACAGACATAAGCCACCGCAGTTCGGTTCAGCACATCTTCGGACAGGCTGGAATAATCGGGCAGATGACCTGTCGCAGCGGTTGCAGGGACAAAATAAGGTTGCGCACCCACCGAAATCGACGCGACCATGTAGACCTGATAAAATGGGTTCGGGCACAGGATGATCGGTTGTTTGCCATTCTTCTGTTCCGGGCACAGCGCCATGGCCGCATTATACAGCCCCTCACGTGTGCCGTTCAGCGCCATGACGTTGGTGTCAGGGTCCATTTCGACCCCATAGCGCCGCTTGATCCAGCCCGTGATTGCACCGCGCAGGTCTTCCGAGCCTTCGTTCGGCGGATAGCCCTGAAACCCGGCCGCGTTTTCCATGATGACATCCGTCACCCAGGCCGGAAAGTCATGCGTGGGTGCGCCAATCGTCATATGAACGACGTCACCGCCCGGTTGATGGTGATCCAACAGGGCGCGCAAACGCGGGAATGCATATTCCGGTAGGTTCGAAAACCGCTCGGGGAAATCCATATTACTGCCTCAATATCGGGGTCATTTGCGCCCCGTTTTTTTGGCAGATTACAGCCCGCATACCTCTTCGTCCAGACAAAGAGGTTCCGAATCAGTGGATTGTGGCATTCAAGCCAATGCCGATTCTGCCGCTGACCCCAACCGCAACAGGGCCTCTTCCGAGTTCGGATACCCCATCATCATCAGCCCGCAACCGGGCGTTCCGGTGGGCAGGGTCAGCGCCGCAAGCCCCATCAGGTTGCCGATCCGCGTGTTGCGAAGGGCCAGCAGGTTTTCAGTCACGTAATAGTCGTGATCGGTCATCAACCGGTCCAGATTGGGTGGCAGATTGGGAACGGTTGGCGCAAGAACGGCATCGAACCCGGCGGTGGCGGTATCCCATGCCGCGCGACAGGCTTCCAGCTTCGACCACGCAGCGACGTAGTCCGGACCGGATACGTCTTTTCCAGCCCGGAACCGTTCCAGTATCGGAGGATACATTACATCAGGATTCGCTTCGATCACATCTCGCCACAGTCCGTACGATTCGGTGGGATCGACAACACTAGACAGGGACATTGCGTTGTGAAGTTCGGGAACCTCAAGAGGTATAACCTTTGCGCCTGCGTCTCGAAGTCGTTCCAAACCAATCTCATAAGCGACTCGCGGTACATCGCGCAAATCGTCTTTAACCACGTTTTGCAAATCTGCAAAACGGCGGCCTTTCAAGTTTGCACCTCGCAGATCGGCAGGCGTTCCGCCCTCAAGCAAAGCCAGCATATGTGCTGCGTCTTCAACTGAGCGCGCCAAAGGGCCCACCGTGTCAAACCGAAGGCGCAGAGGTACAACCCCTTCCAAACTTATCCGCCCGGCGGTGGTTTTTAGTCCAACCAAATTGTTCCAAGCCGATGGGATGCGTACTGACCCAGCAGTATCGGACCCGATACCCCCAGCTGCCAAACCCCACGCAACCGAAGCCGCCGCGCCTGAAGATGAACCGCCAGGCACGGCGTCCTCATCGTCAATGCAAGGCGGCGTACCAGTGATCGGGTTCAATCCAAGGCCGGAAAAGGCCAGCTCGCTCATATGCGTCTTACCCAGACAGACCGTTCCCATCTGGGTTGCGTTGCGTACCACAAGTGCATCCGCGTCCGGCACCCGGTCTTTCAAAAGCGCCGACCCGGCCTCGGTCGCAGTACCAGCGGTGTCGAACAGGTCTTTCCAGCTAATGGGAACCCCATCCAGCAACGACCGCCGCAATCCCATCTTCGCGCGTTGCTGCGCGGCTTCGGCCTCGGCGCGGGCGCGGTCATGGGTGACGCGGGCATAGATGCGGTCGCGGTGCGGATGGGCGTCTATTGCGGACAGGTAGGTTTCCGTCAATTCAACCGGATCGATCTGGCCCATCCCAATTCCACGGCCCAAATCACACGCCGTCATGGTCAACCAATCCTGCATCCCGCCCCCTCCTGCTTTTTGGCTTGAAAGAACGGTAGCGACAGGACTGCACATGGACAATCCCGAAAGGGCGCGCATATTGCAGGGCATGACACAGGCATCTGACATTCTGATCGTGGGCAGCGGGCTGAACGGCCCGGCTTTGGCATTGGCTCTGGCACAAACCGGACATTCGGTCACAGTGATTGATGCGCTGGAAGAGAAGGTCCGCAAGAATGCGGCATTCGACGGGCGAGCCTATGCGCTGGCCTTGGCGTCACAGCGCTTGCTGGCTGCCATCGGTGTCTGGGACCGCGTTGCGGAACACGCCCAACCGATGCTGGAGATCAAGGTCACAGACGGCCACGCCGGTACAGGCCCGTCACCGTTTTTCATGCATTTCGACCACGCCGAAATAGAAGAAGGCCCGATGGGGTATATGGTCGAAGACCGTCACCTGCGCCGCGCCTTTCTGGACGCTATGGCTGATGAGCCCCGCATCACTCAGCTGAGTGGCAAGACTGTTGTGTCGCAACAAGCCGACACCACTGGAGTGACCGTGACGCTGGACGATGGTTCGACTGTGAACAGCAGCCTGCTGGTTGGGTGTGACGGCCGCCACAGCGGCACCGCGCGCCGCGCAGGTATCAAGCGCACAGGTTGGGAGTATGGCCAGACCGCACTTGTCTGCGCCATTGAACACGAGCTGCCGCATCACGGCATTGCCCATCAGTTCTTCATGCCGCCAGGCCCCTTGGCGATTCTGCCGCTGACCGGCAATCGCAGTTCCATTGTATGGAGCGAACGCACCAAGGCCGCGCAACAGATCAACGCCCTGCCCGAGGGCGACTATCTGCAAGTCCTACGCCCACGGTTCGGCGATTTCCTAGGTGAAATCCGCCTGGCAGGAGATCGTTTCACCTATCCTTTGAACCTGACCATCGCCAATTCCTTTGTCGCTGATCGTCTGGCACTGGTCGGGGATGCCGCCCACGGGATGCACCCGATTGCCGGTCAGGGCCTTAACGCCGGTCTGCGTGATGTCGGCGCGCTGGCAGAGGTTCTGACCTTGGCAGGGCGGCGCGGCGAAGACATCGGGTCGCTTATGGTGCTGGAACGCTATCAGGAATGGCGCAGGTTCGACACCGCTGCTCTTGCGATGGCAACGGATGTTTTCAACAAACTGTTCTCGAACGACAACCCGTTGCTGCGCATTGGGCGAGACGTTGGTATGGGAATTGTCGGCGCACTGCCGGGGTTGCAGCGCGGTTTCGTCCGCGAAGCCGCCGGTTTGACCGGAGATTTGCCCAAGCTGCTGCAAGGGCAGCCAATTTAGTCCAGCTGCCGTGCCTCGTCGACCAGCATGACCGGAATGCCGTTGCGGATGGGAAAAGCCAGACCTGCGGCCTGTGACACAAGTTCCTGCCTTTCGGCGTCATAGCGCAGGGTCGTTTGCGTCTGCGGGCAGACCAGAGCTTCGAGCATGCGGCGATCAAAGGCGTGTTCAGGGTCAGTCATTGCAGTTTTTCCTCATTCGATCCGCCTCGCATTGCGAATTCTATCAATGTCATCAGCGTCTCGCGCCGTGTGCGCAGGCAAGGGGCCTCTAACAAGGCCTGTTTGTCTTCCGGGTCAAAGTCCAGCAACATGGACAGCGAGTTCACCAGCAATTCATCCTCGGCATCTTTCAGAGAAGCCCAATCGGTGGACAATTGCCGGGACGAAAAGAAGCGTTCCAGCAAAGCTAGGAACTTGGTGCGATTGAACCTGTCGTCGTTTTCGGCCTTGCCCAGATCCCTGTCAAAGCCGTCCCACGAAACTTCGCACCGCCGGTATGGCGTGAAAGCGTCCAACTCTGAAACCACGCGGAACCGGGACACACCGGTCAGCGTGATCAGATAACGGCCATCTTCCGTTTCGGAAAACTGGGTCACACGCCCGACGCATCCGATGCGGTGCAGTTTGTTCTCATCATGGGCCGAAGGATTTGGCTGGACCATCGCAATCAGCCGTTCCTTGGTCTTGAGCGCATCGTCCAGCATTTGCAAATAGCGCGGCTCGAAGATGTGAAGCGGCAAGCGCGAGCGGGGCAACAACAGCGCCCCGGGCAAGGGGAACACGGATACGGTGTCCGGCAGATCGGCGGGATGCATCATGTCCCAATTCTAGCTCTGATCAGAAATTAGGCAAATATCATCGAGCTGAGTTTGCGGCGACCGTTCAGAACGATCGGGTCATTGGGCTTGAGCGCATCAAAGATCGTGAAAAGCTGGGTCTTGGCGGCCCCGTCATCCCACTCACGATCCCGGCGGAACAATTCCAGCAATTGCGCCACGGCTTCTTCCACTTCGCCGTTCGCATGCAATGCCTGTGCCAGGTCAAACCGGGCCTGAAGATTTTCGGGGTCTGCTTCAACGGCCGCTGTCAGATCAGCCACCGGACCCGCATCAGCCGCTTGCTTGGCCAGTTGCAATTGCGCATGCGCAGCCTCGACCTCGGCCGAGTTGGATATTTCAGCCGGTGCACCGTTCAGGATGGCCTCGGCATGCTCCAGATCGCCAGTGGCGATATGTGCCCGCACCAGCCCGCCATATGCTGCCGCGTGGTTCGGGTCTTCGCCAAGAACGGCGGCAAAAGTCTGCGCGGCATCTGCCGCTGCGCCTTCGCTCAGCATTTCTTCGGCGGCAACTACCGCGTCATCCAATTGACCACCGGGGCTTTCCCCACCTGACGCCTCGATCACGCGGTCTACGAAAGCCTTGATCTCGGACCCCGGCAGCGCGCCCTGAAAACCGTCCACGGGTTGCCCTTTAAAAAACGCGTAGACCGTTGGAATCGACTGGATGCGCATTTGCGAGGCGATCATCTGTGCCTCGTCCACGTTGATCTTGACCATCTTCACCGCGCCTTTGGCGGCGGTAACAGCGTCTTCCAGCATCGGGCCCAGCGTCTTGCACGGGCCGCACCAAGGTGCCCAGAAGTCAACGATAACAGGCGTTTCCTGCGAAGCTTCGACCACATCGACCATGAAAGTGGCCTCGGTCCCGTCCTTGATCAGATCGGTGGCTGGGGCGGCTGCGCCGTTCAGGATGTCCATGGCAATCACTCTTTCGTTCGAACTTGCGCTCTATATGCAATCGCTTGTCGCAGAAACCAAGGGCAGAGTTTCAGTTCAGATGTCGAAAGTCGCAAAGACCGGCGCATGATCGCTGGGCTTCTCCCACCCACGCGCATCCCGCAGAATGCGACTGGAATGACCCGCATTCGAAATATCGGGCGTGGCCCAGACATGATCCAGCCGCCGCCCCTTGTCTGCCGCATCCCAGTCGCGGGCCCGGTAGGACCACCAGCTGAAAAGCTGCCCTTCGGGAATATCCTGCCGGGTGATATCGACCCAACCACCCGCGTCCTGGGTCTCGGCCAGATGTTCCACTTCAATCGGAGTGTGCGAGACGATCTTGAGCAATTGTTTGTGCGACCAGACGTCATCTTCTCGCGGAGCAATGTTCAGATCGCCGACGAGGATGGATTTTTCCGGCTTTTCCGCGTGGAACCAATCGCGCATGCCCGTGAGATAGTCGAGCTTTTGGCCAAATTTCTCATTCACTTCACGATCTGGCACATCACCGCCAGCGGGAACATAAAAGTTGTGGATCGTGACACCATTCTCCAACCGCCCGGCTATGTGGCGTGCGTGGCCGAGATCTGCGAAATCCATGTCGCCCACCTCCTCTATCGGCAGGCGGGACAGGATGGCGACGCCATTATATCCTTTCTGGCCACGGGCAATCATGTGGGTATAGCCCAGCTCCGCGAACCCTTCGGTCGGGATCTTTTCAACCGGAGACTTGCATTCCTGCAAACACAGAACATCCGGTGCCTCTTCTTCCAACAGTTTCAGCACGATAGGTTCGCGCAGTCGGACCGAGTTGATGTTCCAGGTGGCAAGTGTGAAGGGCATGGCGAGGATTCCTCTGTCGCGATTTGGCGAAGGTTAACGCGGTGGGGGATGGGGTACCATCAGAAAAGAAAAGCTAGGACGGGTGGCTTTCATTTTGGGGGGCATCGTCGCAAATCTCGTACCAGTCCGGCTTTTCCGAAACAAATTCGTGAAACTGAACTTTCTGCTTTAACCCAGTATCCAATGCGTTTGCAGCGATTGGAAAACTGTCTGCTTCTGAAGTGATTTCGCCCAAAGATGTCCCGCATTTCGTGCAGAAACACCTGCCGTATTTGTAAGGCGGATCAGGCTGGTGCAGCGTTACGTTTTCCCTTCCCCTAACCCACACCAAGTCTTCTTTGTTGACAAATACGACTGTGCTGGCCCCGGCTTTTCTGCATCTTGAGCAATGGCAGGTTCCCATCACGGATGGTTGAGACTTCAGGTTAAACTTCACCGCCCCGCACAAACAGCTTCCTTCGATCATCACGCGCTCCTCCAACCTTTCGCAAGAATTAGAACATTACAGGAACAAAATGGATTTCGCAACGCCTGTGACGGTATAGGCGGCGCATGATCTCGCCCTTCAGAAAAGAAAAAAGCCGGGCCATTCGGCCCGGCAGTCCAACAGGGAGGTGCATGTCATAACCCGGACATGCGCGGGTTGGGAGTAACCTAATTATGAGTACAGGGTATCACTTTGATCCAAGTCAATCCACACCCAGTTAAGACACCAGCCTATATCCACCGGATTCTGTGACCAAAAGGCGCGCATTTGACGGATCGGGCTCAATCTTCTGACGCAGGCGGTAGATGTGGGTTTCCAGCGTATGCGTTGTAACACCAGCATTATACCCCCAAACTTCGTGAAGCAGCACATCCCGTGCCACCACGCCGTCGGTCGAGCGGTACAGAAATTTGAGGATGTTGGTTTCCTTCTCGGTCAGGCGGATTTTTCTGTCCTCTTCCGTAATCAGCATCTTCATCGCCGGTTTGAACGTATAGGGGCCAAGTACAAATACTGCGTCCTCGGATTGTTCGTGCTGGCGAAGCTGCGCACGGATGCGTGCCAGAAGCACCGGGAATTTGAATGGTTTCGAAACATAGTCATTCGCGCCGGCATCCAGGCCCAGGATCGTATCGGCATCGCTGTCATGACCGGTCAGCATCAGGATCGGGCTTTTGACACCCTGTTTGCGCATGAGGCGGCACAGTTCGCGCCCGTCGGTATCCGGCAGACCCACATCAAGAATGACCAGATCATAGATCGCTTCGCGCGCGCGCTCCATGGCAGAGTGACCGTCCGACGCCTCGAACACGTCAAAGTCTTCGGTCATGACAAGTTGCTCGCTGAGCGCCTCGCGCAGATCCTCGTCATCGTCCACCAGCAGGATTTTCTTGAGTTGAGCCATTTCCCGGTCCTCCAAACGCTTTTCCATCACTTGCGCGTGGAATATGCAATCAACAAGATTTGCTGCAACCGTTTCACGCCTTCGTGTCAGAGTTCGCGGAAATGTTTCACATTTCCTTTCGAAAGAGCTAGGAGAAAGATTGAGCGTTATAGGGTAACATTGATGAGTCTCATCCCCGATATCACGGAACTTCTCGCCCGGGCCCGGGCTGATTTGCGCATGGGCGTTCCCGTTGCACTGACTGATGACAGCGGCTTCAGCGTGCTTGCGGTTTCTGCCGAAACGCTCAGCCCGCAGCGTCTGGCCGACCTGAAAAAACTAGGGAGTCCGGTGGTGGCCATAACTGGGCGACGTGCTGAAACCCTGAAAGCGCGGGCTTACGACGGGGATCTGGCACGTGTATCGATCCCGGCGGATGCGGATATCGCATGGGTACAGGCGGTTGCCGATCCTTCCGACGATCTGAACGCGCCCATGAAGGGCCCGTTGATGACCGAGCGGCACGGTAATGCCAATCTGCACCGTATCGCAATTGAATTGGCGAAATCCGCGCGTATCCTTCCCGCTGTGGTCGTGGTACCTGTCGAGGACGGCAGGGCATTTGCCGCGTCGCACGGTCTTACATGCATTGATCACACGCGCGCCACACCTCATCTGGCGGATCGCAGCACTTTGCACGAAGTCGTCGCGGCCCGCCTTCCGATGGAGGTGTCCGAAGCCGGTCGGTTGCACGTCTTCCGACCTGAAGACGGTGGTGAAGAGCACTACGCCGTCGAGATCGGACGCCCAGACCGCGACAAGCCTGTGCTGGCCCGATTGCATTCTGCCTGTTTCACCGGCGATCTGATGGGAAGCCTGAAATGTGATTGCGGCCCGCAACTGCGCGGTGCCCTGGAACAAATGGGGGCAGAAGGTGCAGGCGTTCTTTTGTACCTGAATCAGGAAGGGCGCGGTATCGGTCTGGCCAACAAAATGCGCGCCTATTTCCTTCAGGATCAGGGTTTTGATACCGTTGAGGCGAACCACAGGTTGGGTTTTGAGGACGATGAGCGTGATTTTCGGCTTGGGTCGGACATATTGAAGTCGCTGGGCTTCAATTCTGTCCGCTTGCTGACCAACAACCCGGCCAAGATCGCCATGATGGAGCGAACAGGTATCGCAGTAACCGAGCGTGTCCCTCTGAGGGTTGGCGAAACCTCTCACAACCGGGGATACCTGGCAACCAAGGCCAAGAAGTCGGGCCATCTGCTTTGACCCCAAACGATCTTGTTCTGACCCCGCGCGGCATCCGGTTTCTTGGCAGGGAGTTCCCCTGTTCCGTGGGCAAAGGCGGGTTGAGCAACGCAAAACGCGAAGGCGATGGCGCGACCCCAACCGGACATCATCGAATCGTCGGTATGCTGTACCGGGCCGACCGAATGGCCGCCCCCAGCAAATGGGCCCGTGCCATTGGCCCACGGGACTTGTGGTCTGACGACGTGTCTGAAAGCAGATACAACCACATGGTCAGCGCACCCTATGCATTCAGCCACGAAAAGCTGCGCCGCGCCGACCCGTTATATGATCTGATTCTGTTGACCGACTGGAACTGGCCAAACGCCGTTCCGGGCAGAGGGTCAGCGATTTTTCTGCACCAATGGCGCAGACCCGGTTATCCAACCGAAGGCTGCATTGCCTTTCGCCGGGACCATCTGCACTGGATCGCAGGGCACATTGCCCCCGGATCACGGCTGATCATTCCTGAGGTTTAACCCGTTCGCCAAAGATGGCCGAGCCAACGCGCACATGTGTCGCGCCAAGGGCGATGGCCTGTTCGAAATCTTGACTCATTCCCATAGACAATCCATCAAGCCCGTTGCGTGCGGCGATTTTGGCCAATAGCGCAAAGTGCAAAGTCGGCTCTTCATCGACCGGGGGAATGCACATCAATCCACACACAGGCAGATCCAATGACCTGCACTCGGCAATGAAACCATCCGCGTCCGCAGGAAGGATACCGGCCTTTTGGTCTTCCTCACCGGTGTTGACCTGAATGAACAGGTCCGGACAGGTTCCCATTTCCTGTGCCAAACGCGCCAGTGTCTTGGCCAGTTTGGGTCGATCTACCGAATGGATCGCATCAAACAGTTCCATTGCGTGACGGGCCTTGTTGGTCTGCAACGGGCCAATGAGGTGCAGATCAATACCCTCGAACCGTTCTTTGAACGCGGGCCACTTGCTTGCTGCTTCCTGCACGCGATTCTCGCCAAAACATCTGTGCCCCTGCTCAAGAACGGCCTGCACCCTTTCATTCGGCTGCACTTTGGACACGGCAATCAGTTTGACAGAACCAGCCGGTCTGTCCGACCTGGCTTCGGCTTTGGCGATACGTGCGGTGATGTCTTGCAGCGACATGGGACCCTCATCCTGTTTTGCGCAGAAAAACACCAAGTCGGCGCAAAAGAAAAGGGCGAGTCCGAAGACCCGCCCTTAAACCTTGCGGTTCAGATCAGCTTAGAAGTTGAACTGAGCACCGAAGTCAGCAACCATGGTCGAGTCTGTGCAGATGTCACAGTCGTTGACACCGATACCACCGCGCAGCGATGCACCGCCGCCCAGGTCGTAGATCGCGCCAACAGCAACCTGCTGAGTATCAGCAGACGCGTTACCGTCGCCGTAAGCGAAGATCAGGGTTGTTGCGGCGCCAACGTTGTAGGTTGCCGACAGACCCCATGCGGTGCCGTCAGTTGCTGCAACCTGAGTTGCGTCGTCTGCAACAAACAGAGTACCGCCGAAGTCACCCCATTCACCACCCAGGGTCAGAACGGTCAGGCTCGGATCGCTTACACCAGCAACACCAGCGTCGGTCTGGCCGTAGGCCAAAGCAGCTGTGATGTTGTTGAAGGTGTAGGTTGCGCTGATGTCCCAACGGTCTGCACTAATAGGTGCACCGTTCAGAGCTACAGTCGCTTGGTCGTACGATGCGCCAAACGAGAAGTCGCCAACCGAGTACTGGAAGAACACGGCGTTCGAACCCGAACCGGTCGACGAGTAACCCAGGAAGCTGTAGTCAACACCCGAGTACTGACCTGCGAACAGCTCAAGACCAACTTCGTTGCCGTAGTAGTTTGCCAGGTTGTCGAAGGCACCTGCAACGTTACCGGCGTCAACACGCAGGCCACCGTAGATGACCGAGAAGCGTGCACCGTTCAGACCGGCGGAGTTTGCTTCACCGTTGCCGCTGTTTTCGTCAGCTTGCAGACGAACGCGGCCTTCGAAACGAACGCCACCGTCGGTTTCTGCAATACCGTCGATGTTCAGACGGAAGCGCGAGACCAGGATCGCGTCGCTTGTTTGAACAACCGCAGTACCAGTTGTCGTTGTGGTACCGGTTGTTACGAAGTTTACAACGGTACCGCTACGATCTTCAACGTAGCCAATACCAAAGCGGCCATAACCGCTGAAGTTAACTTCAGCTGCTGCAACGCCTGCGGTCGCGATCAGCGCCGTCGATGCGAAGAGAACTTTTTTCATCTTGTTTCCCTCGGTTTCAAAAGAGTTATCTACTCGACATATGCCTCGGCACATGTCTCAGCACGGACACCGTTTCGCTCTTTTTGCCCCCTTTGCGCAAGCTTGGCATAAAGACGTCAGCGTCATTGAGGTCAAATTGGTGCAAGGATGCCACAGTCAGTTTTCGCCCCGATGCAGCTGATACACTTACATTTCAGAAGAATGGGCTTGTTGCAGCGGGGGTCCTTGGCTAGGAGTATCCCCTGAATACTGTAGAACATGTGAAACAGGACCTGTTTGCAATGCGCCTGCCGACGATTTTGGGAATGATCCTGCTGACCGCCGCTCTTTCGGCATGTGGGCAGAATCGAAACGCTTCAACAACATACTCCCCCAACATCGCTGGCGGCAATTCGGACGAACAGGAGCTGAATGACCCCGAGCGGGCAACTATCTGGGACATCTTTGACCGCAGCACCGCCGAACAGACAACAAACGTGAACCGGTATCTTTGGGCGGCTTCGCTGGATGTGCTGAGCTTTCTGCCAGTGCAAGAGGTTGATCCGTTTACCGGTGTAATCGTAACGGGTTATGGCACGCCTCCGGGCGGCGGCCGATCCTACCGGGCAACTGTTCATATCAGCGATCCGGCGCTTGCCGCGCGCTCTTTGTCGGTTGCGCTGCAATCAAGCGGGGGGGCTCCGGTGAGTGCGGCAACATCCCGCGCAGTCGAGGATGCGATTCTGTCGCGCGCCCGGCAACTACGCATAGCAGACAACAAGTTCTAGCAACCCGCCGAAAATCACAATATTACCACGCCGGGTTCCTACCCGGCGTTTTCATTCACGAAGGACCGCACAATGTCGCGCTACTCGGCCACTGAAATCGAAGCAAAATGGCAGGAGGCCTGGGACAAGGCCGGGATCTTCACCGCTAACCACAAGGCGGACAAGCCGAAATACTATGTGCTTGAGATGTTTCCCTACCCGTCTGGCCGAATCCATATGGGGCATGTGCGCAACTATACGATGGGTGACGTGATCGCCCGGCACAAGCTGGCGACAGGCCATAACGTGCTGCACCCGATGGGCTGGGACGCATTCGGGATGCCTGCGGAAAATGCCGCGATGGCCATCGGGGGTCATCCGAAGGACTGGACCTACAGCAACATCGCCGACATGCGCGACCAGATGAAACCACTTGGCCTGTCCATCGACTGGTCTCGTGAATTCGCGACCTGCGACCCCGAGTATTACGGCCAGCAACAGGCGCTGTTCCTCGATATGCTCGATGCCGGGCTGGTCTATCGCAAAAACGCTGTGGTGAACTGGGACCCGGTCGACATGACCGTTCTGGCCAACGAGCAGGTTGAAAATGGTCGTGGCTGGCGTTCGGGTGCATTGGTAGAGCGACGCGAGCTGACCCAGTGGTTCTTCAAGATCTCGGACTATTCCGAAGAATTGCTGGATGCGCTGGACACTCTGGACAACTGGCCCGCCAAAGTGCGCCTGATGCAGGAGAACTGGATCGGCAAATCCCGTGGTCTGCAATTCGGCTTTGAACGCACAGACGGCGGCGATCCGATCACCGTCTATACAACCCGCCCCGACACGCTGCTGGGCGCATCTTTCGTTGGCATCTCGCCCGATCACCCGATCGCAAAACAGCTTGAAGACGAAAATCCAGAAGTGGCTGAATTCGTGGCCGAATGTCGCAAAGGTGGCACCACTGAGGAAGCCATAGAAACCGCCGAAAAGCTGGGCTTTGACACAGGCATCAAGGTCAAGCACCCGCTGGACCCGAGCTGGGAACTGCCGGTCTGGATCGCCAATTTCATCCTGATGGATTACGGCACGGGCGCAATCTTTGCCTGCCCTGCGCATGATCAGCGTGACCTCGACTTTTGCCGCAAATACGGCCTTCCTGTGGTCGACACATTCTTTGCACTGGATGACGACACGCCGGTCGACAAAATTGCATTCGTCCCGCCGAAAACCGAGAAAGTCCGCTGGGTGAACCACTTCGCCGGTTTGACCGAAGCGACAGGCGAAGAAGCCATCAACGCCACCGTCGATTTTGCTGAACAAGCCGGTTGGGGCGAGGGTGTCACCAAATACCGTCTGCGGGACTGGGGCCTCAGCCGTCAGCGCTATTGGGGGTGTCCGATTCCCGTCGTGCATTGCGAAAGCTGCGGTGTGGTTCCCGAGAAAAAAGAAAACCTGCCAATCCGCCTGCCCGACGATGTCACATTCGACAAACCGGGTAACCCGCTGGACCGCCACCCGACCTGGCGCGATTGTTCCTGCCCGTCTTGTGGCGCACCGGCCAAGCGCGAAACCGACACGATGGATACTTTCGTCGATTCGTCGTGGTATTTCGCGCGCTTTACCGCTCCGCGTGCGGAAACACCCACCGATCTGGCCGAGGCCGAATATTGGATGAATATCGACCAGTATATCGGCGGCATTGAGCACGCGATTCTGCACCTGCTTTATTCCCGGTTCTTTGCGCGGGCGATGCACCTCACCGGGCACTTGCCGAAGAAGGCCATCGAGCCGTTCGACGCGCTGTTCACGCAAGGCATGGTGACGCATGAGATTTACCAGACGCGCGACGCCAACGGCCGCCCGGTCTATCACCTGCCCGAGGATGTAACCAACGGCAAACTGGCCGATGGCACAGAGGTCGAAATCATCCCCTCAGCCAAGATGTCGAAATCCAAGAAAAACGTGGTCGACCCGGTCAGCATCATTTCGGCCTTTGGGGCCGACACGGCCCGCTGGTTCGTGTTGTCCGATTCGCCACCCGAGCGGGACGTGGAATGGACGGCGGCAGGGGCCGAAGCCGCCTATAAGCATTTGAATCGCGTTTGGAATCTGTGTGACAGGATCGGCGCCATGGACGCCGATGCAGCGGGCGAAGGCGATGAGGATCTGTTGCGCGAGATGCACAAAACCATCCGCGACGTGACATTAGGTGTCGAAAGCTTTGGCTTCAACGCAGCCATCGCCAAACTGTACGCCTTCACCAATACACTGGCAAAATCCAAGGCCGGTGCGGCGGCTCAGAAACAGGCAATCAAAACACTGGCCCAGTTGATGTCGCCGATGACGCCACATCTGGCGGAAGATATCTGGGCGCATCAGGGCGGTGAGGGCCTTGTGGCTGTCGCCCCGTGGCCCGTCGCAGATGAAGCGATGCTGGTTGATGACACCGTCACCCTGCCGATCCAGATCAACGGCAAGCGTCGCGCGGAAATCAGCGTTCCAAAAGATATGGACAAAGCCGAGGTTGAAAATATCGCGCTCAGCACCGAAGCTGTCCAAAAGGCGCTGGATGGCAACGCGCCGAAGAAAGTTATCGTTGTTCCGGGCCGGATCGTGAATGTCGTTGTTTGATCGCAGAACATTGCTTGTGATGCCGCTGGCGCTGGCTGCCTGCGGCTTTCAACCGGTTTATGCTCCGAGTGGGTCGGGCTCTGCCTTGTTCGGTCGGGTGGCGGTATCTGCGCCAAATACCGTTGAAAGCTATCTTCTGGTTCAGAACCTTGAACAACAACTGGGCCGCAGCGCGGGCTCTATCAGCGATTACGCTCTGGATGTTCAGGTCTCGACCGAAACCCGCGGCGCGGCCATCACCACGACGAACGAGACAACGCGGTACACGATTGATGGACGGGCCCAATACGCGTTGAAATCTAATGAAACTGGACAAGTCGCAGCGTCCGGCACCGTAACCGATTTTGTGGGCTATTCTGCTTCGGGCTCTACCGTGTCTACGCTGGCTGACGAACGCGATGCGAAAGAACGCCTGATGGTGATCCTGTCCGGGCATATAGTGAACCGCCTGTATTCAACACCGGGCTTGTCCAAATGAAGTTGAGCCCGCGCGAGGCTGACGGGTATTTCGCCAAGCCGGATGCGGACAAGACCGGGCTGCTGATCTATGGTGCGGATGCCATGCGGGTGGCGCTTAAGCGGCAGCAGGTTCTGGCCGCCCTGCTTGGTCCTGGTGCGGAAGAGGAAATGCGCCTGACCCGCCTGCCGGGTGGCGACTTGCGCGGCGATCCGGCGTCTCTGCTGGACGCGGTCAAGGCGGTTGGGTTTTTCCCCGGCCCGCGCGCGGTGTTTGTGGAAGACGCCACCGAAACCGCCTCGCCTGCGATTCTGGCCGCACTTGAAGATTGGACCCCCGGCGACGCTCAGATCATCGTGACGGCTGGTCAGCTGAAACCAAACTCAAAAATCCGCAAAGCGTTCGAAGGGCATCCCGCGGCCTATGCGATAGGCATTTATGACGACCCGCCATCGCGTGCAGAGGTCGAGCGGGTTCTGACCGAGGCGCATCTGAATAACATCCCCCGCGATGTCACGTCTGCCATCAACGAACTGGCCAACAGTCTCAGCCCTGGTGACTTTACCCAAACCATTGAGAAACTGTCGCTCTACAAGCGCGGTGACAACTCTGAGTTGACCATGGAAGACATCGAAGCCTGCGCCCCGCGTTCGACCGAGGCGGCGCTTGACGACGTGCTGAACGTGGTTGCAGAAGGCCGCGCCGGTGAGATCGGACCACTGATCCGGCGTTTGCAGGCACAGGGTACCAACGGGGTAACTCTGTGTATTGGGGCAACCCGGCATTTCCGCACCCTTTATGCCTGCGCCTCGGATCCCGGTGGTGCGGCGCAGGGTATCGGCAAGTTGCGTCCGCCGGTTTACGGCAAACGGCGTGACCGTATTCTGCGTCAGGCACAGGGCTGGGGCGCGCCCAAGCTGCAAACTGCTCTGACCGTTCTGACGGATACCGACCTCTCCCTGCGCTCCGCCGGACAGACCGCCCCCTCAATGGCACTGGTCGAGCGCGCAATGATTCGTCTGGCGATGCTTGCGCGGTCGCGCTGAGTTATCAGCCCTGATCCAGCCAATCGGCAGCGGCCCGACCGGCCCAGCGGCCAGTGGCAAGACAGGCTGTCAAAAGATACCCCCCGGTCGGCGCTTCCCAATCCAGCATCTCACCGGCGCAGAACACGCCCGGCATGGTCTTCAGCATCAGCCCGTCACCCAACGCGGATCGTGTCACGCCACCTGCCGTCGAAATGGCCTCATCCATCGGTCGCAGCCCCGCGTGCAGGATTGGCAGTTTCTTGAGGACCGCCACTTCGCCGGGCAGCGGCAAGTGACTGCGTATTGCCATCTCGTGAAACACGGCGATCTTCTGCGGTGACAGGTTCAACGACTTTCTCAACCATTGCGAAAGTGTGGTTTTCGACTTTCTGGAAGACCAACGCGCCTGCAAGGACTGCTGTTCCAGGTCGGGCACCAGATCGACAAAAAGTAGCTGCCCTTTGCGCAAAGCAGGGGTGAGAGTGTAAAGCCCCCCTCCCTCCAGCCCGGTTGCCGAGATCGCAGCCTCGCCGCGGCTATCCAGGTCACCGGCCTTCCACCGAACCGACTTCAGCGCCGCCCCGAAATGTGGCTGCATATGAGTGCTCCAGTCCACCGACAGGGCTGAATTCGCAGGTTCAAACGGTGCCAGTTCGACGCCCCTGTCAGACAGGATTTGCGCCCAATGACCATCCGACCCAAGGCGGGCCCAGCTGGCCCCGCCCAGCGCAAGCACGGTTACAGCAGCAGTCAGGTTTTGCGGCCCGGCCGGTGTGTCGAATACCAGCGCATCAGCTTCCCAACCTTTCCATCGCCAACGGGTTTTGATCTCAACCCCGGCTGTGCCCAGTCGCGCAAGCCATGCGCGCAACAAAGGCGACGCCTTCATGGCCTCGGGAAAAACCCGCCCGGTAGAACCTGTGAATAATATCTGTCCCAGTCCACGCGCCCAGTGCTGCACGGCTTGCGCATCACAGGCGGTGATCATCGGGCGCAACCAGTCCGCCGCATCGGCATAAGACCGCATCAGTGTCTCAGGCGGTTCGTCCTTTGTCAGGTTCAGCCCCGATTTACCAGCCATCAGAAATTTGCGTGCAACCGAGGGCTTGGCTTCGGCAACCAGCACGGAATGCCCGGCCTCGGCCAGTTGCTCGGCCGCCATCAACCCTGCGGGGCCTGCTCCGATCACGACTGCCTGCGCCATTCGCACCCTCTTGCCTTCGCCATCTATCGGCGCAAGTTTCAAACCATTATGGCGAACAACGATCCGATCTGCCCGCTCTGCGACCGCCCGATCCCCAGCGGGGGTGGCAGCCTGCATCATCTGATCCCAAAACTCAAAGGAGGCAAGGGCGGACCCACCGTTCTTCTGCACCAGATTTGCCACAAAGAAGTCCATGCCACCCTGACCGAGGCCGAACTGGCGCGCTGTTACAACACGATCGCAGCCTTGCGCGCGCATCCCAGGCTTGAGAAATTCCTGATATGGGTGCGTAAACGCCCACCCGGATTTCGGTCGAAAGTTCCGGGCAAGCGACGCAACAGGTGATCAGCCCGGCAAGACCGTATCGTCAAAGGCGTCTTTCAAAGGTGCGGCCAACCCTTCGACTTCTATTCCCCGGTAATCCGGTACAGGCGCAAACTCTGCACCCGCAAGATGCTGGAATTCCAGTGTCGTATACGGTCGTTTCCACAACCACTCGCGATTCTCGACGGCCCACAAATCGGCGTTTGGAGGGGTTTCGTCGGTAAAGGCATAGAAATGCAGATCAAAGCCATGGGGGGCCACCTCCTGCATTGACAGCAAGGACATACCTTGCGCGCGCCAAAACGCGTCCTCACCCGCGATATCACCGGTCCGAAGGGTTATCTGACCGATCCGGGCCTGCGCAAACGGAGCATCCGGATCTGCCACCTGCGCCGGTTTGTTGCCTTCGAAATCATGCTGCAGCAATTCGATGACAAACCCTTCGGGATCAGCCAGATGGCACATGTACCCGATATCCAAAAACTGGCTCGGCGCGCTTACCGCAGTACCCAGCGCGCGCAAATGCGCTGCCGCAAGATCGACATCAGGGACGGTAATTCCGATCTTCCAATATCTTTGGCCCCGGTCATGGGTGTATCCGCCGCCACCCGGCAGCAGCAGCAGGTCCGCATCTTCCGAGTTGTAGCCGACGCGGCAACCTGACCTCTGCGGGTAAACCCGCATACCCAGAACGTCGCGATAGAATACGGCCAGTCTTTTCGGGTCAGTGACCCGCAACCGAATGGCCGAAATCCTCATGAACACATCCTTGCGATGTCCCTGGCAATAACGGGGTCAGCGTTCACGCTGTCTGTCACAAGCTCACGCGCGGTTTTCATCAGGTGATCGGATTCGACAATCCGATCAACCAGACCAAAGTCATACGCCTCTTGCGCGGTGATCTTCTGACCTGACATCAGGATCAACTTAGTTCTGGCCGGACCCACCAATGCCGCCAACCGTTTCGGATCGGACGGTTGCGGCAGAAACCCCAGCTTCATCACCGGATAGAAAAACTTGGCCGTTGGCACCGCAATGCGAAGGTCACAGGCCAAAGCCATGCCATTGGCCCCGCCAGCCAGAGTGCCGTTCAATGCCGCAATGGTCAGACAGGGCAATGCGGCGATGGCACCGGACAGTCTTTCCCAGACGTCAGAGGTGGCCAGACCGGCGCGCGCCTCGTCCAGATCGGCCCCCGCGCTGAACACTTTGCCCGCGCCCGTCAGGATCAGCGCCCGCGCGCTGGTTGCGGCCTCGGCAATCCCGGCCAGTTCATTCAGCATCGCTCCAGTCAGGGCGTTTGCCTTTTCGGGATTGTTGATCGTAACGACCCACAGGCCATCCTGTTTCGTCAGGTCGATCATATCAGCCCGACCCTTTTTCGGATGTCTTCCAGGCGCAGCGAGATTTCCTTTCCCAAGTATTCATCCGCGTCCTTGGAACACATCCACAACAGGGCACGCGCTGGCCAGTCTGCGGGAATATGCGCGTCCCAATCCAGTTGACTGACCGGATTGATGCCGCTTGCCTTGATGGACCGCTGCATATCCGTGGCAACCGTCCCCGGCGACAGCCCCATTGCGCGAATGCCGTGTTGGGCTTCTTCCAGATGCAGGCATTCCGTCAGCATTTTTGCCCCGGCCTTTGACGCGCAATAATGGCTCCACGCCTCAACCGGGTTGGACGCCGCGCCGGACGAGACGGTCAGAATGCTTCCGCCCCCGGCGGCCCGCATCACCGGCAATGCCGCACGCATCCCGTAGAAAACGCCTTTGAGGTTGATGTCGATGGCTTTGCTCCAGGCCTCAGGATCGGCGTTGGAAAGATGAAAGATCGGATCGATCACACCGGCATTGCCAATCAGAACATCCAGCCCGCCGAACCGATCCACACATGTGGCCACAGCCTGCTCGACCTGCGCGAAATCGCTGACATCGCAGGCCAGCGCGATGGCCTGATCACCCAGATCAGCGGCCAAGGCATCAATCTGATCGCGGCTGCGGGCCACCAATGCGACATTGGCCCCGGCTGCGGCAAAAACGCGCCCCGCTTCGGCCCCGATGCCACGGCTGGCCCCGGTTATCAGAACTGTTTTCCCCTGCATTCGCCTCTCCTCACGCATTGTTATTGATCCCGGCAACAGGCGTAACGCGGAAACGGGGAAATGGTCCAGCCCTTGCCCCCTTGACGATAGGTGCCACAACCCCGACCATGCGCCGCAAATTGATCAAGAAGGGTTACCTTATGTCCGTTTTCCTCCACCGCAGCTGCGGTGCTGTTCTGGCTTATGCCGTCGCGACCCAGGGCGCGTTCGCCGACCTTACTGCAAATGATGTCTGGTCCGACTGGCAAAGCTATTTCACATCAATGGGCTACACCGTTACAGGCGACGAAAGCATCGCCGGTGACGTCACCACAATTTCGAACATGACACTTTCTTTGACCTTTCCGGAAGAAGACGGGCAGTTCCAGATGGTCATGCCGGAAATGACGCTGACCGAAAATGGTGACGGAACCGTTACCATCGGATTGCCCGAGAGCTTTCCCATGGACGTCACGGGAACAGCCGACGATGAAGAGTTTGCAGCCAAAGTGATTTATTCGCACAGCCAGCTGAACATGGTCGTTTCGGGTACACCCGAAGACATGACTTATGACTACACCGCTGACAAACTGGGCATTGCGCTGGATTCGATTGAAGTTGATGGCGAACCGCTGCCGAACGAGGTTTTCAGCATCGCGGTCGAAGCAGGTGATCTGGCCGGTCGGTCGCGGATGCAAATCGGCGAACACCGAAACATCACTCAGACATTCAACAGCGATACGCTGACCTATAACCTGAACTTTCAGGATCCGGAAAGTGGTGAAAGCGGGCTGATCAATGGCCAACTGGGCCAACTGGCCTTTGAAGGCGAAAACGTGATCCCACTGGATTTTGACATGTCTGATCCGCAGGCGTTTTACCAAGCGGGTTTCGCCTTTGATGGCACGTTTACCTATGCATCCGGCAGCACCGATCTGAGCGGGACCAGCGAAGGACAGGCGTTCTCGATGAACAGCACCTCGGAGGGTGGGCACTTTGCCGCCAGCATCGACGCCGAGCGCATCACCTATGACATCGCGCAGAACAGCACCAAACTGGCGGTGACAACAGCGGATCTGCCGTTCCCGATCGAGTTGTCCATGGCCAGTGCAGGGTTGAACTTCGAATTCCCGATCCAGCAATCGGACGAAATTCAGCCCTTCGCCTTTGGCCTCAACATGACCGATTTCACCATGTCTGATGTCCTGTGGGGCATTTTTGACCCGGCAGGCGCGCTGCCCCGCGATCCGGCGACAATCGCACTGGAAACGACCGGCACGGCAAAAGTTCTGATGAACATCTTCGATCCAGAAATCGACGTTGAGTCGGATGAGGCTCCGGGTGAGTTACATTCGCTGAAAATCAGCCAGCTTCTGGTTTCGTTGGTTGGAGCCAAACTGACCGGTGATGGCGATTTCGCCTTCGACAATTCGAACACAGAAGAGTTTGGCGGAATGCCTAGCCCAAGCGGCGTGGCGAACCTGAAACTTGTTGGCGCCAATCAGCTGATCGATACGCTGATCGGCATGGGCCTCATTTCGGACGACGATGCACTGGGCGCGCGGATGATGATGGGTCTGATGGCTGTCCCCGGCGATGAGCCTGACACCCTGAACTCGACCATCGAATTCACGGAAGACGGTCAGATTTTGGCGAATGGCCAGCGTATCAAGTGATACCTATCTGAAAGGGCCGCGCAGTGCGGCCCTTTCCATTCCTGTGAACCTTGTGCCAAACCCGGTAGCGGCATGGATTTATCCCGATCCACACAGCACAATCCGGTCACAGGTCTTGCGGGGCGGGCGGTGCAAGGCTAGGTCCTTGGCAATCAACCCGGAGACCTCATGACCCGCTCACCAGAAGAAATCAGCCAACAATTGCTCGATGTTGCTCGCCGGGCAGGCGCAGAAGCGGCAGATGCCATCGTTCTCGAAGGGTCCTCGGTCTCGGTCGATGTGCGGGGCGGAGCACTGGAACATGCGGAACGCTCGGAAGGCGCTGATCTGGGCTTGCGTGTGTTTCTGGGCAAGCGGTCAGCCATTGTGTCCAGCTCTGACAGGCGCCCGGAAACCCTTGCGGCGATGGCCGAACGCGCCGTGGCCATGGCAAAAGAAGCGCCCGAAGATCCCTATTCCGGGCTGGCGGACAAAAGCCAACTGGCCTGTGACTGGGATATTCAGTCACTGGAATTGCTGGACTCCGCCCCGGCCCCGTCCGCAGAAAGCCTGATGCAGGATGCGCTGGCCGCCGAGGCCGCAGCACTGACAGTAAAAGGCGTCACGCAGGTGTCGGATGCGGCTGCAAGCTACGGAACGCACCGGGTGCATCTGGCGGCTACAAACGGGTTTTCCGGTGGGTATGAGCGCAGCAGCCGATCCATCTCATGCGTTGCGATCTCTGGTGAAGGCACCGGGATGGAGCGCGACTATGACGGTGACAGCCGGACGTTTCAATCCGACTTGCGCGACGCGGCTGAGATTGGGCGCAAAGCAGGGGAACGCGCTGTGCAACAGGTTGGCGCGCGCAAACCGGCGACCGGCAGTTTCCCGGTGTTGTTTGATGAACGTATCTCGTCTTCGCTGATCGGGCATCTTCTGGCCGCCAGCAATGGGGCCGCGATTGCGCGCGGCGCGTCTTGGCTGAAGGATTGCCTGGGGCAAGACGTGCTGCCCGCGCATCTGTCACTGATCGAAGATCCGTACCGCCCGCGTATCTCTGGCTCGCGCCCATTTGATGCCGAAGGTCTGCCCACGCAGCGCCGGGTGATCGTGGAAAACGGTGTCCTGACGGGCTGGACACTGGATCTGTCGAGTGGCCGCAAGCTGGGAATGGACTCAACAGGCAACGCTACGCGCGGTGTGTCCGGCCCACCCTCACCCAGCAACTGGAACCTGAGCCTTACGCAGGGAACCCGCAGTCGCAACGATCTGTTGCGCGATATGGGCACCGGTTTGCTGGTCACGTCCATGATCGGATCGACGATCAACCCCAATACGGGCGACTATTCCCGTGGTGCATCAGGTTTTTGGGTCGAAAACGGTGTGATCACGCATCCTGTCAACGAATGCACAATCGCAGGCAATCTGCGTGATATGCTGCGGCGGATCATTCCCGCCAATGACGCCCGCCCATATTTGTCGCGCGTGGTCCCGTCGCTGTTGATCGAAGGAATGACACTTGCCGGCAACTGATCTGCCCCTTCTGATTGAGGCCGCGATTGAGGCCGGCAAGATCGCTACACGCTATTCCGGGACGCAGGCACAGCGTTGGGACAAACCCGGTGGCGCCGGTCCGGTGACCGAGGCCGATCTGGCCGTCAACGCGATGCTGGAAGAAAAGCTGTGCGCTGCGCGACCGGGCTATGGCTGGCTCAGCGAGGAATCCGAGGATTCGCCCGAGCGGCTGGACCGCAGCAATGCCTTTATCGTCGATCCGATTGACGGCACCCGCAGCTTTACCGAAGGCGCGCGCACCTGGGCGCATTCGCTGGCTGTTGCAGTGGATGGCATTGTGACTTCCGCCGTAATCTATCTGCCGATGCGCGACTTGCTTTATGCTGCCGCGCAAGGTCAGGGCGCAACTCTCAACGGGCAAAAGATCACGACGTCGAAAACGTCTGAGTTATTGCAGTCGCAGGTTCTGGCCGCCAAACCAAATCTGGACGCACAGCACTGGCGCAATCAGAATGTTCCAGCCTTCCACCGCGCGTACCGTCCCTCGCTTGCCTATCGCATGGCGCTGGTCGCGCAGGGGCGGTTCGATGCCATGCTGACCCTTCGCCCAAGCTGGGAATGGGATATTGCCGCTGGCGATCTGATCATCCGAGAGGCAGGCGGCGTCAGTTCAGACCGTTTGGGTCATCCTCTGATCTTCAACAATGCCCACCCCAGGCTGAATGGCGTAATCGCCGCCAGCACCGCAATCCATGCGCAACTGTCTGCTCAGCTGGACCCGATCGGGCCCGGAATCAGCGCATGAGCAAACCGCGCTCATTAAGCCTTGCCGCTTATCGGGTGCTGTCCTGGAGAATGCGGAACGGCGTTGGTGTAAAAACCGACCTGCCACGCCCCGAAGGCGAGGTCGTGTGGATGCACGTCGCCACGCCAGACCGCCTGCGGGCGGTGAGTGATTTTTGTCGCCGGTTGCTTCAGTCCCGATCCAAGCTGCATTTTCTACTGACCGCTCCGCCGGACGCGGATCTGTCTGCCTGGCCGGAATGCAGCTTTCCCCTGATCAACCTGCCTCAGGAACAGAGCGGGGCCGCGCGTGACTTTATCGAATACTGGCGCCCAGGTATCGGGATTTGGGTCGGCGGTGATTTGATGCCCAACATCATAACCCGAGCCGATGAACAGGCTGTACCCCTTGTGTTGTTTGACGCCCAGTTTACCGTTGCACTGTCCCGGAACGCGCGCTGGCTGCCAGACATAACCAGAGTGACCTTTAGCTGCTTTCGCAAGATACTGACTGCAAATTCTGAAACCGCCCGTCACATCCGGAGACTTGGCATCCCGTTTTCAACAGTCGAAGAATCGCCGCCTTTGCGCATCAGCCCAAATCCAAGACCTTGGCCAGAAGACGAGCTGATCGAAACCAACCACACGCTTGCAGGGCGACCTGTTTGGTTGGCTGCCTGGGTGCAGGACAAAGAGTTCATTTCGGTTCTGACAGCACATCGTCAGGCATTGCGCCTTTTGCACCGGCTGGTTCTTGTACTTCACGTCGCCGACGTTCACGAAGCTGCCCCCCTAAAACGGAGGCTGGAGGCGATGGATCTACGCTGTGTCAACTGGGACGATGGCGACTTGATCGAAGACAGCACGCAGGTCGTTCTGACTGCGGACCCAGAAAATCTGGGGTTGTGGCACCGTGTGTCGGCAGTGACGTTCATGGCCAGTTCACTGGAACGCGGTGCAGGCGGTCAGGACCCGTCCGACGCAATCGCGCTGGGGTCTGCCATAATTTCTGGACCATTCGTGCATCGCCATCACGAGCTTTACGCCCACCTGCAACAGGCAGGCGCAGCCAAGGAGGTCAAGTCAGCAACCGAGTTGGGCGATGCCGTCGTACAGCTTCTGGCACCGGACCGCGCCGCTGACATGGCTTTGGCAGGATGGCAGATAATCACCGAAGGCGCGCCGCAGGCAGACACTCTCATCGAATTGGTGCAGGATATTCTGGACGAGAGGAGCGCAGATCATGCGGGCACCTGAGTTCTGGAACACTCCTCCGGACCAGCCGGATCTGAGGGCACGGCTGCTGGCCCCGCTGGGCCGCTTATATGCCGCAGCGACAGCCCGCAGGATTGCCTCGAAATCGGGGGAAAATCCCGGTGTGCCCGTGATCTGCATCGGCAATCTGAATGCAGGTGGAACCGGGAAAACGCCCACCGTCATCTGGACCCTCGAACAACTGGGCAATGCCTGGCACAAGCCCCATGTCGTGACACGAGGACATGGCGGGTCACTGGAAGGCCCGGTGCAGGTCGATCCGGGCAGGCACACCGCCGCCGAGGTGGGGGACGAGCCGCTGTTGCTGGCGATGTTTGCCGAGGTCTGGGTTGCCAAGGATCGGGCGGCGGGTGCGCGTGCAGCGGCCGCGGCGGGGGCAACGGTGATCGTTCTGGATGATGGTTTTCAGAACCCTTCGGTCGCCAAGGATTTCTCGATTATCGTTGTGGACGCCCAGCGCGGATTTGGAAACGGATTATGCCTGCCAGCCGGTCCACTGCGAGAGCCGGTCGATACCGGCCTGCAACGGGCCGACCTTGTGCTGTCCCTGGGGGAAGAGGCGGCACAAAAGGTGTTTGCCAACAACTGGAAAGACCGGTTGACCGTTCCTCATGTCACCGGGGCAGTCGAACCCCTGCAAACCGGTATGGATTGGTCAGAAACGCGTGCGTTGGCGTTTGCAGGAATCGGCTATCCCGAAAAGTTCTTCCAAACCCTGCGTCGGTTGGGTGTGGATCTGGTCCGGGCCGAGGCGTTGGACGATCACCAACCGTTGACACAGGCCCTGATGACCCGGCTGGAAAACGAGGCGCGTTTGCTGAGCGCTCAGATGGTCACCACCGAAAAAGACGCCGTTCGCCTGCCGCCCGCTTTCCGAAGCAAGGTGATCACTTTGCCGGTTCGGCTTCAGATTTCAGACGCCGACGTGGTCAGGGACATGCTTTTGAAAACCGTCCCTTCACCAAAGTAACTCAGGCTGGCCCCCGGTGGCGCCAGCCGGGTTCGGGTCAGCTGCCGAGCTCTGCTTCGATCAGCTTTTTGAAGTCCGCGTAGGACTGATTGTCAACTTTCTTGCCGTTCACGATGAAGGACGGGGTTGCCTGAATTCCATCGCGTTCAGCGTTTTCCTGATACCACGCGGCCAATGTCCGCGCCTTGGTGCCATCCTGCAAACAGGCCTCAAGCTGGTCGCCATCAATACCTGCCAGACGACCAATCTTGCGCAGTTCATCGACGATCTCGGCCGGGCCACCTGCGCGCGTCCATTCTGCCTGACCTTCGTAAATCAGATCAGTGATGCCAAAGAATTTCTCGGGGCCGGCACAGCGGGCCACCATCGACGCCCACAGACCGTAGCGATCAAAATAGACCTCACGATAGGTGAACTTGACCTTGCCGGTGTCAATGAAATCCTTCTTGAGCTGTTTATACGCGCTCTTGTGGAAATTCGCGCAATGCGGGCAGGTGTAGGATGCGTATTCGATGATTTCGACAGGCGCCCCTTCGGCCCCCTGAACCATGTCAATGATTGTGGATGTATCCAGGTCCGCCTCTTGCGCCTCGGCGGCACTGACCAGCGGAAAACTTGTGTTGGAATTTGACAGCGACACCCAATAGCCGCCAGCGGCCACGGCGACGGCCGCGCAGATTACGGTTGCAATACGGCTCATTCTCAGCCCTTTCTCAGCGTTTCTGTTTGGATAAAACGTTGCGCCCAAGACGTTCAAGGGCCGCGCGCAAATCTTCATCATTTACACTGCGTGACACTTTGTCTGCCTCGGCAGCAATCTCAGGTGCAATCTCGGGTATTGCCTGTTTCGGTTTATGGTCGAAACTGGCCTGCCCCTCGGCAAATCCGGTCGGAGCGGTCTGGGTGATCCGGACACGGCTGATGGCATTATAGCCGTAGACCGCGTTCACTTTACCACGCAGCTGTTCCTTCTGCATTTCCAGCATCGGGGCCTGCGGGCCTGTGGTCAGAACGGTCAGGGTCGCGCCGAAACCGCCTTTGCCATAGCCGACACTGACTGGGCGCGCGATGGCGGCGGTATCCTGACCCACGATCTCGGCCCAATGGGTCAACAGACGTGAGACAGCAAAGCCCCGGCTTTCCCCGGCGCGCCTGATCTGGTCATTCAGCAAAGACGCGGTGCGCTTGAACCCGCGGGTTGACGAACGTCTGCGTTGCATCTGGTTTCCAACTCCTGCGCCGCTATTGTAATAGGCAGAACACCGGGTGCCAGCGAAACCTGACAGGGAGACGAATAAAACTTGCGTGATTCCTTTGAATTCACCGCCAGCGCTGCGCTTCTGGAGTGGTATGACCACAACGCTCGCGCCATGCCATGGCGCACAGGACCGGCAGAGCGCGCCGCCGGGGTGCGTCCCGACCCCTATCGGATCTGGTTGTCCGAAGTGATGTTGCAACAGACGACTGTAGCAGCAGTGCGGGATTACTTTCTGCGCTTCGTGACACGTTGGCCTACGGTTCAGGCGCTGGCCGCCGCGCCGGATGATCAGGTCATGGGGGAATGGGCCGGTCTTGGCTATTACGCGCGTGCGCGCAACCTCTTGAAATGCGCCCGCGCTGTGACACGGGATCACAATAGTCAGTTCCCCGATACATATGCTGCGCTGCTGACGCTACCCGGCATCGGCCCTTATACGGCTGCGGCAATCTCGGCCATCGCCTTCGATCAGCCTGAAACGGTTCTGGATGGCAATGTCGAACGCGTCATGGCCCGATTTTACGACATCCACGCGCCGCTGCCCGGCTCGAAACCCCTGCTGAAGGAAAAAGCCTCAGCGCTGACACCTTCTACTCGGCCCGGTGATTACGCGCAGGCGGTCATGGATTTGGGGGCCACGATATGCACGCCGAAATCCCCGGCATGTGGCATTTGCCCGCTGCGCGAACCATGTAAAGCGCGGATCGCGGGAACACAGGCTGATCTTCCCCGAAAAACACCGAAAAAGCCCAAACCCACCCGTCGCGGTCACGTTTATATTGTGCGTATGTCAGATGGGGCCATGCTGCTGGAGCGCCGACCGGACAAAGGTCTGCTGGGCGGAATGCTGGGCTGGCCCGGATCGGAGTGGGCTGACGATCCGGTCGAGCGCCCCCCGCTTGCGGCAGAATGGAAGATGATGCCGGGCGAGGTGCGCCACACCTTTACGCATTTTCATCTGGTTTTAAGAATCTGGGCCGCAGAACTCACCGGTCAGGATGTTCCCGATCATTTGATCGCAGTGGGAAAGCACAATTTCAAACCCAGCGATCTGCCCACGGTGATGCGCAAAGCCTATGATCTGTGGAAAAGACAATAAGACCGCTGTGCATTCTTTGGCCTCGCGGCTAGGCTGCCCCCAATCTAGCAGGAGCACCAGAGATGACCGCAACAGTCTCGTTGGCACGCTGGCAATCAGCATCACCCTTCTGGGTGTCTCTGCTGTTGATCCCGCTGATCTGGTTCACTGCTTTCGCGGGCGGATGGTGGGTTTTGCTGATCCCGATCTCGACCTGGTGGGTCTTTGCCGTGCTGGACCGGATCACCGGGCTCAACGTGGAAAATGCGGACCCCGAGACGCCGGACGGCGATCTGCAACGGTACATCCTGCTGACCAAGCTTTGGGCACCCCTTCAGTTCCTTACCTTGTTTGGCCTGATCTGGTACGCGAGCCGCGGCAGCCAGCTTTCGACGCCTGAGAAAATCGGCCTTTTCTTTGGCATGGGTGTTATCTCGGGTACGGTCGGTATCAATTACAGCCACGAGCTGATGCATCAGAAAAGCCGTTGGGAACGCTGGCTGGGCGATATCCTTCTTGCCATGGTGCTTTATTCTCATTTTCGGTCCGAGCATCTGCTGGTCCATCACCGTTATGTAGGAACGCCACGCGATCCGGTGACGGCGCGATACAACGAAGGGTTTCACCGCTTTTACCATAGGGTGTTGCGGCAAAGTCTGGTCTCGGCCTTCAACGCCGAACGCGGAAAACTGGCCCGCAAGGACCGACCCTGGACCGACCGCTCCAACCCGTTCTGGCGGTACTGGGCGTTGCAATTGGGGATGCTGGCACTGGCGTCGCTGATCGGAGGATGGTCAGGTCTGGCCCTGTTTCTGTTGCAGGCCGGTGTCGCGATCTGGCAGCTGGAATTGGTCAACTACGTGGAACATTATGGCCTGACCCGGAAACATCTGGGGGACGGGCGGTATGAGCACGTCCTGCCCAGGCATTCCTGGAACGCCTCACAGAAGGCTTCAAACTGGTTGCTGATCAATCTGCAACGCCATTCGGATCACCACTACAAACCAAACCGCCGGTTTCCGCTGCTTCAACACCACACGCCCGAAACGGCACCGCAACTGCCCTATGGCTATCCCGTCATGACTGTGGCTGCGATGATCCCACCGCTGTGGCGGAGGGTCATGAACCCGCGGGTCCGGGAATGGCGACGCCAGTACTACCCCGAGATCACCGATTGGCACGCCTATAACAAGGCCCTGAACCCGGTACCTGATGCGTAACCGATGCGCAGCCCTGCCCATCAGGCTCAGCGCTTAGGGTGCTGTTCTGGTGGGGTATACGGTCCTCAGCCTTTCATCACCCAGATATCCATCGGTGTTTCCACGCCTCGCACGGATTGATCGGTAAGCTCTGCAAAACCAGTCATGGCGACCGACGCAGACTGGTTTTCCTCTGCAATCCGCACGCGCACGGCATCACTGACCACGATACGCGCCTGTAAATCACGCGTCAGCGCCTCGAGCTTGGCTGCGACGTTGACGGCATTCCCGATGACTGCAAATTCAAGCCGGTTCGCACCAATGTCGCCCAATACGACCGAGCCATAATGCACCCCAATCCCGACGCGGATTTCAGGCTCTCCCGCCCGGCGGCGGTCCAGATTCCATCGATCAATCACGCTGACCATCGCGCGTGCGCATCCCAGCGCGTTGCTTGCATCCAGCGGCGTGGGCACCGGGGTGCCAAAGGTCGCCATCAGACCATCCCCCAGATACTTGTCTAGGGTTCCGTGGTGGCGAAAAACCTCGGTCTCCATGCGGGCGTGAAAGCCTCGCAGCACTTCGATCACATCATAGGGGTCACGCCCGGCCGCGTATTTTGTAAACCCGACGATGTCGATGAACAGAACGGCCACATTCTCTTTTCGGACCCGTTTCAGCGGCTCGTCATTCTGACTCAGCTCCTCTACCACGTTGGGCGAGAAATAGCGTGACAAGTTGGCCCGTTCCCGTTCCAGCCCTGCGTTGCTCATCAATAGCCGGTTCAGCCGCTGCATCGAAAGGCCCAAAGTCACGGCCACCATCATGAACACGGTCACCTGCTGGATGCGCTGAGGCGCCATGAAACTGTTCGGATCCAGAAGCTCGGCAACATCCGGGTAGCCTTGCAGGGCGGCAGCAACTTTTTCGCTGATCCCCGGAATAGGCGTTGCGACCCACGACGCAACGATCCAACCGATCGTCCACATAATCGCCGTCCAGGTTCCGATGGCGATCACGGTCCGCCAGGAATAAGCCAACGTGCCTGCGGCCAGAATGACGAAGAAGTACTGAAAGTTGTCGAACCGGTATTGCATGGCCAATGGCCTGACATCATCGCTGAAGGGATTGGGCACGATCATCCCGAGCGTCATGATCAGCAGGTCGACGAAAATCAAAAACAACTCGCCCCGCGATTGCCCGACACGACCTGCACGGCGGATCAACCATCCGTTGCCGCAGATCAGCAGCAGAATGAAGTGATACCAAAGCACCTCCCATTGCGGGTTCAGAAAAACCAGCAGCACCGCAGTCAGCGCCATCGCCACCCATCGCGCACGCACAGCCAATTCCAGACCCTCGCGCTTGTGCCGTTCCAACGCGGCCTCGGTATATTTGTTGTCCAGATCAAACGCATCGGGCTGGGTGAAAAACAGGCTTCGGCGGGGCTGTGCGGTCGTCTCGGTCATGGCCGTGGTCTTTCTTGCGGAGGCTAGGCAGCCTTATGCAATCACTGTTGAAGGCAAAACAAAAGACCCCGCCGGTTGATCGGCGGGGCAAGGCATAGTGCCATGTGTCAGGCCACAGGCACCGGCGGTGTTCGTGAATTCAGTTGTGCATCTCTGCGCGGATCTGTTGCCGCAAGATGTCAATCGGTACGGTCTTGCCGTCCCGTTTGAAGCACCAGTATGTCCAGCCGTTGCAGGACGGTGCGTTTTCCAGATGCGCGCCGACCTGATGGATTGACCCTTTGACATTGTCGCCCACCAGCGTTCCGTCCGCACGCACCTTCGCCTTGTGACGTTGGTTCATGGAATAGAGCTCTTCACCCGGGCGCAACATTCCGCGCTCGACCAGCTGACCGAATGGCACGCGTGGCTCGGCACGTTTGCTGGCGCTGACTTCCAGAGCTTCGCGATCAAACTTGCGGACCTTGGCGATGCGTTTTTCAGCCACCTTGCGATAGCTTTCCTCTCGCTCGATACCAATGAACTCGCGCCCCAACATCTTGGCGACGGCCCCGGTGGTTCCGGTACCAAAGAACGGGTCCAGCACCACATCGCCGGGGTTGGTCGAGCCGACCAGCACGCGGTGCAACAGCGATTCCGGTTTTTGCGTCGGATGCGCCTTGTCGCCGTTTTCGTCCTTCAGGCGCTCATGCCCGGTGCAAATCGGCAGTACCCAGTCGCTGCGCATCTGCACACCTTCGTTCAGAGCTTTCAGCGCCTCATAGTTGAAGGTGTATTTCGCGCCTTCGCGCTTGGACGCCCAGATCATCGTTTCATGCGCATTGGTGAACCGTTTGCCGCGGAAATTCGGCATCGGGTTCGACTTGCGCCACACGACATCGTTCAGGATCCAGTATCCGGCGTCCTGCAGCGCTGACCCCACGCGGAAAATGTTGTGATAAGACCCGATCACCCAGATCGCACCATTGGGTTTCAGCAGACGATGCGCCGCCTTCAGCCATTCGCGCGTAAACTGGTCATACGCTCCAAAACTTGCGAACTGATCCCAGTGATCATCCACCGCATCGACCTGCGAATTATCCGGACGATGCAACTGACCTTTCAATTGCAGGTTATACGGCGGGTCCGCAAAAATCAGATCCACAGATGCCTCGGGTAGACTGTTCATCACATCGATGCAGTCCCCGGAGAGAATCGTGTTTAAAGGGAGCGCTTTTGCGCCCTTTTTGGTGGTTGTTGTCATATCACTGCCTCAAGTGTCCACGGCGCTTTTGCGCTCATTTGGTTGAGACAAGGATGAGTCAAAGTCGATTCGCCGTCAAATTCTTTTTTGAATCAGCAACTTACGATTTACTCTTGATACAAGATATTGTGCACCGGTTTGAACGAACGCCTATGGTGTGGGGTCACGCCAAGATTTCGCAGCGCTTCCTTGTGTTGTTTTGACGGATAGCCCGCGTTGGTTTCCCACCCATAACCCGGATGCTGTTGCGCTAAATCCACCATCACCTGATCGCGCCAGTTTTTCGCCAGGATCGAAGCAGCCGCGATCGACACCGATCGTGCATCGCCCTTCACAACGGCCTGTGACGGAATTCTCAGACCCTGCGGTATCAGGTTGCCATCAATCAGCACAAAATCAGGTGCCGAGGTCAACGCCTCCACCGCGCGCATCATCGCCAAGTGCGACGCCCTCAGAATATTGACCTCATCAATTTCGGCGACAGAAGCTTCGGCTACCGCGAACTCAGCAGTGTTTCGAATCTCAGCGTCCAGCGCAGCCCGGCGTTTTGCGGTCAGCTTTTTTGAGTCATTCAGGCCATCAGGAAAGTGCTGCGGGTTCAGAATCACGGCGGTAGCCACAACCGGCCCGGCCAATGGGCCGCGCCCGACCTCATCCACACCTGCGATACGGATGTGGCCCATGTCCAGCAGCGCCTGCTCAAGTTCGAAAGTCGGCATTGTCATGCCCTTGGAAAACCGCGTTTCGCGCAGTACCGCAAGAAAAAAAGAGAGGGCGGCCCACACCACCCTCTCTCTCACGGCACTTCTGTGGCACCGTTCCTGCTCAACCCAAACTACTGATAAACGACGCGGTATCCCTTCTGGCGCAGGCATGCAGGTTCATAGGCCTGCCTGACCTTTTTGCCATTCCAGAAACCGACCTTGCACTCTTGCGGCAGGCTATTGGCATGTTTGTAGTGTTTTTCAAGGCATTTCGGCCCAAGCAGCGGATGATCCTGCGAATACCCATCATAGGTGCGCAGGCAGCGCTGGGGCAGGTCGTAACGCGCCACATGCGGCGGCAACGGGCGCACTGGCTGCGCCACATATGGTGTATGGGAATAGGTCTGTTGACGCGTTGCCCGGTCCTTTTTCTTTTCCTTGTTATAGTAATGAACACCGGCACCGATAATTGCGATGGCCGCCAGCCCCCCAAGAATGTCCTTTGCGTCGGCCGCCTTCGCCTGAGAAGCTGAAACACCGGTAATCGCAACTGCGGTTGCAATGATCAAAGCGATGAATTTCTTATGCATGATGCCTGTCCTTTCGGATGTTCGTGCGACCGTATGACGGACCGCGTGCTGATTGCCCTGAAAGTGGGGACACCTGCCCCAGACAAGCAATAACGGCCCGGTGTTATCGGATATCAGGGGCCGCAAACCCCTTGGGTTATTGAATATCGCGACAACTCATGCGCAGGATGCGGCCTATGAAACAGATCCTCTCTTCTCTGACCTTTGCGGCCCTGTTATCGCTTGGTTCTGCTGCGACAGCGGCAGATTGTTATGCGGACTACAAAGCCAAGAAGGACAACCCGCTGCGTTTGCATTACGGCGTCATGCAGGTCACAAACTGCGACAAGGGGCAGGCCCGGGCAGAAATCGCCCAGCGCCTGGGCGCATCAGGTTGGACCTTGCTTGAAGTGCAGTCCGTTTTCGGGCCGGAAGGGTTGGATCAGAGGAAAGGCAATGCCGGACAATTCTATCTCCGTTTCTGATGCACGCCGGTCGGGTGTCCGCCTGGTTGTGCTGGGCATCGCGGCCATTGTCGTCATTCTGATCACCGCTGCCGTTTTCCTGTTCTGGACCTTGCCGGACGCAAATGCGTTCAACGCTCGTGTCGAACGGCTGTTTGTCGAGGCCGATCTGACGTCACAGACCGAGATTCGCCTGCTTGAAATTCTGGCCCAATCGGGCACCGCGTTTGCTGACACCCTGTCCAGTTACCGGATGGTGATCTATGTGTTGCTGGTTTTTGCCAGCGCGATGATGATCTCGGCGTTGGTCTTTCTGGTGATGCTGGTCTTGTTGAACCGGCGCATGGCGCAGATCGAACGTACCGGCATTCAGGTGACGTCGCTGCTGATCAGTCGCGAAGAAAACACTGTTTACCTTAACAACATGGATTTCAAACTGACACCCGCCGCCATGGAAACCCTGTCGATTCTGGCGGAATCCCGGTTGGATGACGAGGTGTTGTCCGGCGCCCAGATCGAGGCCATGATTTCCGGTCGCGATGCTGCCGATTGTGACGAAGCCGCTGGCGCAACACGGATCAAACGGTTGCGCGATGCGCTTGGCAACCAGATGGTTAGCGAACTGCTGGTCAAGAATATTGCCAAGAAGGGGTACATGCTGTCGATCGAGAAGGACGTCATTCAAATGGTCTGATGTTTTGACGCGTCGCTCGCACCCGGTAAATTCCCGTTGCAGCCTCTTGGAATGTCAGATGGAAAACCCCATTCTAAACAAACCCCAGGCAGAGGAGGTCGCTTATGAACGTCCACGCCGCGCCACAGATGAATGGATATGGAATCTCGGTTGAGTCGCTGGATGGCAGGATTGCCATTTACCGGAACGACATTCTTTTGGCTGAAAGCACAAACGCAAAGGTGATGTATGAAACGCGTTTGCCGCCAACGATTTACGTTCCCCGCGCAGATGTTTGTGTGGATCTGAGCGAAGAAACAGACCTGCAAACATTCTGCCCGTTCAAAGGCACCGCTACTTACCACGACATCCAACTGGCCTCGGGGCTTCTGACCAATTCCGTCTGGGCTTATGAACAAGCCCTGCCGGAAAGCGCGGATATCCGGGGATGTATCGGGTTTGTGTCCGGCGCCTACACCCGGATTGACCTGGGCGACAATCGCCTGCGCGAGCCGGACGACGGCAATATCAGCGGACCTCTGATCGACTGGCTGATGCGCGGTGCTTCGGCCGCGACTACGCCCGAAAGCTTTACCAAGGCATTGGCCGAGAAGATGCTGGAGCACGGCATCGCCATCCAGCGGCTGAGCATTCTGGCATGGTCCTTGCACCCCCTGATCGCGGGCAAACACTATATCTGGGAGAAGGATCAGGACGAGATTCTGACCCGCGCCCCGACCTACGAAATCTATGATCACCCGGCTTTCATCAACAGCCCGTTGCGCCATGTCTCGAACGGGTTAGGCGGCGTACGGCAAAGGCTGAACGACGATAACCCGCATAACAGCTTCCCGATCATGGAGGAGTTGCGGGCCAAGGGTGCCACCGACTATGTCGCGATGCCGTTGCCCTTCTCTGACGGGCGGACCAACGTTCTGACGCTGACCTGTGACCACCCCAACGGCTTCACCACCGAGAATCTGGGCCTTGTGTTCGAATGCTCCTCGGTGATCGCACGCTTTTACGAAGTGTTCATGCAACGCGAGAATGCGCAGGTTTTGCTGGAAACATATGTTGGAAAACGCTCTGGCGCACGCGTTCTGGGGGGCGAGATCCGGCGCGGTGACGGGGATGAGATCGACGCGGCAATCATGTTCTGTGACCTCCGCAACTCGACAAGCCTCGAAGAGAAACTGGGGCGGGGCACGTATATCAGTGTTTTGAACGAGTTCTTTGAAACCGTCTCGGGTATCGTTCACGAAAACGAAGGCGAAGTTCTGAAATTCATTGGTGACGCTGTTCTGGCGGTATTCCCGGCAACCGATGAAAACGCCAGCGCGGCCCGTGCCAACGCACAGCGCTCGGCAATCAAGATCGTCGAAACATTCGGTGAGTTGCGCAAAGCAGGTACGGGCATACATTGCGACTGTTCGATTGGCGTGGCTTATGGGCGCGTCACCTATGGCAATGTGGGCTCTCGTGAACGTCTTGATTTTACGGTTATTGGACAAGCGGCCAACATAGCAGCGCGGTTGGGCGAATATGGGAAAACCGAAGGGCATCGCATAGTCGTTTCCGAAGATATCGAGCCTGCCTGTTCCAACGCCTTGCCATTGGGCGCGGTCAACCTGCACAACGTGTCTCGACCCGTTGTATGCTACGCTTTGCACACCACGGCCGACGAGATTTTGAACGGTTAACATGTGGTTTGTGCAGGTTAAACGAGAGACGTCGGATACTTGATTGCGGCCCGGGCTTTTGCCCCGCGTCTTCCGATCACACAGCCCCAAGCAAGATCAAAGCGGTCTGCGCTGGCGATATCGTTCTCTGAAGACCCGCGATTTGACTTCTGGCCAGATAGGTGTCGGTCAGTTTCTCAACTGCTTTCTGGTCCGAAAACTGTGCCAGATCATCCGATCCAGTCAGATGGAATAGCCGGCTTTTGAACTCGACCAATTGTTTGTCGATATCCAGTTGGGCGAATGACTGTGGCAGCCCAAGCGCCGTTTCCATCATTTTGCGCAGTGGTGGCAATCCCATAAGATCGAACCATTTCGTATCTGTACTGCTTCCGCTTTTCGCCAGATCAGACAGCTCGCGCTGGGCATAGAGCGAAATGCGCATCGTCTCATCCGACTGTCCGACCGCAACCTCAAACCGCGCAGACAGATTGGCCTGGGCTATCTTTTCCATATTGGTAACCAGCACCGTTTTTCGAACAGCCCCCGGGCCAAACCCGAAAGCATCCGAAAATTCCCGGTACCGTTTATCCGCCAAACGATTGGACAAAGCGTCCTCCGCCTGTGTTCCATCCTCCAGAATTTTCCGGATAAAGAACCGGTTGTCCACATCCGCCTCCAACCCAAAGGCACCCAAAGCGACCTGCAACAATCTGCGGTTCGAAACCAACTGTTCGGCGGTCTTCACTTTCCCAATGTTGTCCAGGAAATACTTCGTCTCCCTCTCATTCACTGCCGAAGACGAGAAACTTTGAAACTGACCTTGATAAGTACGTTGCAGAAACCGCCAGCCGACGATCCCGCCAGTGGGGATGACCGGTTGAAAGCTCATTGCTGATAGGCCATCAACCGTTCTTCGCGCGGAAGAAGCGAGCGAAGTGATTTGAGGCATTTATAGTATTGCTCGGCCACCAGCGCGTCTGTTGCTTCGGACAACACACGGCGGCTATCTGTATCCGTAAAAACCTGGCTCAGCTCTTCTACGCTGCGCAACAGGTGTTGACGCGCCCGAGCCGGATCCATGTCTCCGGACAGAACAAGTTGCGCGGCATAGCAGACACGGCGCACCGGAGTATTTACTTCATCCGGATGTATCGCATCGCGCAGCCGCAGGACATTGGCCTGCGGCGTCATGATCGAAAACCGGCCACGACGGTCGCCGTTTTCAATCACAACACCATTGATCAGCACCCTTTCCTTCGGGGCGAGTTTCAGAACCAGCCCGCTCATCACGTTGCCCTCATCTGGCGCAATCCGCGCAAAATCGCCGTGTTTATTTCAAGCAATGGTTCGATGGACGCGCCGTCCGCTAAAATGCGGCTGCTGTGCAGTTCCGTAAACTCGGCAAGGTAGAAGATCCTGGCGCGAACATCGTTTGGCAACGCGTTTGCCGAATCCGCGACACCTGTTGCCAACACGCCCCATAACCGGCGGTTCTCGTGAACGGCTTGAACAAACGCTGAGAAATCCGTTGCCTTGCGTGCAGTAGCCGCCTTGAGACGCCGCGTAATCCTGGAAATTGCCTCATATTCAGTGTCACGGGGCGTTCGCGTCGGCGCGGCGGCTTGCGCATAAGTGTATTGAGCGAGGGTTTGCGGGGTCACTTGAATTCCTTCCAAAAAGCCGTCGTCAGGTGGTCACGACCGGGGCGCGATAACCGCGCCCCGGACCGCGTCGCGTATTAGCGGAACAGCGACAGGATCGACTGCGGCGCCTGGTTGGCGATCGAGAGCGACTGTGTTGCCAGCTGCTGCTGTACCTGAAGGGCCTGCAAACGCGCCGAGGTTTCTTCCATGTCAGCGTCGACCAGCGCGCCGATACCGGATTTGAACGAGTCAGAGAGATTCGAAATGAACTCTTTCTGAGTCTCGATACGACCCTGCGCCGAGCCAAAGGCGGCCGAAGCATCAATCGACGTATCGATAAGCGATTCGACAGCCGCCAACGCAGCGGTTGCCCCCGCACCTGTCGACACATCAATACCTGCCAGCGCACCAAGCCCACCGGCACCCGCATTCACGAACTGAGCCGAGAACGAAATATCAGATCCTGTGCCGTTTGTTACCGACAACGTACCCGCAGTGCCGGAGTCGTAATCGACGGTCAGACCGGTAATTCCAAGCTCTTCGATCTTCGATTTCAATCCGACAGCAACAAGGTCACCGGTCGTCGTCGCGGCAGCATCTTCCGCAGAAACGGTATAGGACACAACCTGATCGTTAATGGCGACGACAACCTTATCTCCGGCAGCGAATGCGCCACTGGATTCATCGGTAACCAACGCCGTCGCAGCCGTTGCACCATTGTCAATCGTTGCCCCCACGCGGTCGTTGCCGGTCGATGCACCGGTAGAGCCGTCGAAAACCTGTTTGGTGACATACCCACCGGTCGACAGGTTCTGCCCCGAGACCGAGATTGACGACGCAGTCACCGCCCCGGTGTTGTCACGATCCAGCGATGCAAGGATCGAGGCAGAGCCGGTCGAGCCGTCAACAAGGTTCAGACCGTTGAACTGGGCAGCGCTGACAACCGATGCGATCTGATCCTTCAGTGCGGTCACATCGTCATTGATCTTACCGCGATCAACGTTGTCTTCCTGCGCCGCGACGATCTTGCTTTTCATCTGAGTCAACAGGTCGGTGACGGTTTCAGACGCATTTCGCGCAACAGCTACTGTCGATTCGCCCAGCGCGAGGCTGTCTTTGATCGCGTTGAAGCCCTTGACGTCGGATTCCATCACTTTCGAGATCGCCCAAACCGCCGAGTTGTCCTTGGCTGTCGCGACGTCCTTACCGGTCGAAATCGCGTTCTGGGTCATTGCCAGGTTCTTGTTGACCGACTTGAGAGTTTGCAGCGCAACCATCGCGCCATTGTTTGTCAGAATGCTGGACATAGCTTTTATCCTTTTGCCTTCGGGCCATTTTCGCCCATGTTCACCCCACAGTATCTGCGGGCATTGGTGTCTTTCTGACTTGTGCGACGCGCCGCGTGGCTGTTCGCGCCACCTGATGCTTCCAGGTGCAGCATCACTTTTGAGCCCGATCCCCTAACGGAGTGCTAAAACGCCCGAACCAGAAGTTTCAGATTTGAATCAAACCCAGGCCTATGCACGCTTTTCCAGCTTTGCCGTGTTACGAACGGGAAATTCACTTCGTTGCCCATCCGCGCCGTAAGCGCTGAATTCCTGCCGAACCCGCCGCAGTTCGGCCATGCGGCTGGCCACGGCCCGAATCCCGTCGGCGGCACTGTTCAGCAATGCCTGATTGCGTTCGACTTTCTGCTGCACCCGCATGAGTGCATCGCTGTTCAGCACCTGAAGGTCGTTGATCGCGCCAATCAGTTTTTCTTTTTCCAGCACCATATGCGTCAGACGATCCAGATCACCCTGGACAAGCGCCGCACGCTCCAGATCCAGAACTTCTTCCAGAGATTTGATCAGTGCCATGTCGACCTCAGACGTCATCGGTTTTCTCCATCAAAGATTTCAGCAGAATTTCTGATAAGCCCACTCCGCCAGCCCGGGCCAGTTGCCGGGCCTGATGCTGAACTAGAAACGAAGAGAACTGGTCTTCACCGGCCCCGCCACCAAAGGACTGGCGCGTTTTGCCCAATCCGGCGGACTTCATCATTTCGCTGAGGAATGCGGCCTCCAATTCGATGGCCGCTTCTTTTAGTCGGGTCTGGGTCAAGGGCGTTTGAACCGCCTGGGGAAATGTCGAAACCTGCATGGTATTCTCCGAAAATGCTTCGAACTTTCTCGATCAAAGGTGAAAGCGGTTAAAATAAACGTAACTTCCTGCGGGCAGAGTTCTGATCAGTCACACGGAGCCAGAGCAAAATGCCCAACCCACTAACGCTGGCGACCGCAGCGCCAACAGCAACTGCGAAACCCAATTCGCCCGCAAAAGAACCGGGTCGTGCTGCCGGGGCGAGCAGTTTCGAGGACATCCTTGAACAGGGAAACGAAACAAGTCCCGCCACTGACAATGCGGTTTTGGACGCTTCTATCGAAACCACCGACGAATCTGCCGAGATTGAGGTTGAGGCTATTCTGCCAAACACAGCTGAGGCATCTGTCATGGCGATTTCACCTCGGGCACCAGAGTTGGCAGATAACATTTCACCGCAGACCGAAATTGTCGGAACGTTTGAAACGCCCACGGCGAATACGGTGCATCCCGCGCCGTTTATACCTGCTAGGGCGGATATCCCCGCAACGGGCACGACAGAACCGGAACAAACCGTTGCGTCAACGGGTCTACCCCGTCAGACCGACATTCAACCCTCTGTGCACGGACAACCAACCGAAAGGCAGGTTCACGCCGCTTCGACCCAGGTCGTGCCTGCCCAAAAACCCACAGAGGCTTTGCCTGTTTTGGGCCAGCCACCCCAATCTAAGGACCAGACAACCGGGGTGAAAACCGAACCGCTCCTTGAAAGCACAAAGGCGGCGCCCGAGACAGCAGAAATCGCTGCCACGCCCAAGCCGACAAATCCAAACCGCGCGACACCCGTTGCGCAGCTTCAACTGATCCTCAACTCAATCGAAGCGGAACAGGCGGCACCGGCGCAGGAGGTTGACGCGGGGTCCATCGCCTTAGACGAACCCGTTCAGCAAGCCCCCCGCGAGGTGGCACAACACACGGCGATGCCCTCTCCGTCCGCCCGTGCTGAAATTGCTCGTGCTATAGCCGGGCAATTGGCGGCAACGATTCAGACCCGACCGGGAACCGGCATCATGGAAATCTCGCTAAGCCCCGAAGAACTGGGGCGTGTATCCATTGTGCTGAACGGTAGGGATGACGGGCTCCAGATGACAATCGCCACCGAACGCCCGGACACGATGGAACTTATACGCCGCCACCTGTCCGTTCTTACGGAGGAGTTTCAGAAACTGGGCTATGGAAACCTGAACATCGATCTGGGGACTCCGTCGGATTCAGGTGCACGGGATCAACCGGCAAATGAATTCGACGCTCAGGCCACACCGGAATCCGAACTGGTTCGGAACGTACACCTCGCGCAAGCCACGCCACATCCACAAACTCCTGCTCCGGTCAGGGGCATCGATATGAGATATTGAAAGATGATCACACCCGTCACTGCCACACAGGCTGCCACATCTCAGCAAACTGCCGGTCCGTCCCGAAGTTCTGCGATCACTTCGGATTTCGAAACGTTTCTGTTGATGCTGACCGCGCAAGCCCAGAATCAGGACCCGCTGGAGCCGATGGACTCAACCGAATACGCATCGCAACTTGCGCAGTTTTCGATGGTTGAACAACAGGTTCAAACCAATGACCTGCTTTCCGCTCTGACCAGCACGCTTGGCAGTGTCAATCTGAACGACCTTGCAAGCTGGGTCGGAATGGACGTCAGATCTGCCTCGGGTTTTCATTTCAACGGCCAGCCAGTGACCCTGTTTTCGCGCGCGGATTCTGACGCGGACGCAACCAAACTGGTGATCCGTGATCATGAAGGCACAGTCGTCGACACGGTTTCTGTTCCTACAACGGCGACGGAGTTTGCTTGGGCAGGTGTAAGTTCCTCAGGTGATCCGATGGCTGCTGGCAACTACACCGCGACGCTTGAAAGCTACAAGAATGACCGGCTGATTTCCGAGAAACCCGTCGCTGCCTATAACCGGGTCGTCGAGGCGCAGGTGGGAGAAGATGCTGTTCTGCTGACCCTGCAAAGCGGTCAGGTGATTCCCGCAGATCTGGTCACGGCTGTTCGAACGGGCGCTTGATCTGTTGGGCTGGACGGGCCAAAGGTTGGCAACTTGACTCGCCAGAAGAAGTGAAAAGACCTCTGCCCAACCTGCCTGCCCCCCCTCATGATCTGGTTGAACACCTCAGCTCTCTTGGGCTGGTCAACATGTATGCGCAGTTCGAAATCCTGTATGGCGGTCGGACCAACAGGGTTTGGAAAGTGCTGGGGGACGACGGCGACAAAGTGCTGAAGCTTTACAGCCCGACCCTGCGCAACCCCTTGTTTCGAAATGATGCAAAGCTGGAAACCCTCTGCCTTAAGGCGCTTGGTCCGACCGGTTTTGTGCCAAGGCTGCGCGCCGCAGGACAGCACAAGGACGCGCATTGGGTGTTTTACGACCACGCACCCGGAACACCCTGGCGGAATGGCTCGGACAAGGTTGGTGAACTGCTGCGCAGGCTGCATTCGCTGCCCAACACCATTCCAGCGCCTGCCGGGTGCAACGGCAGCGCGGATCTGATGGCCCATGGGTACAGAATTCTGCAAGGGTGCAGGTCAGAAACCAGAAACGAACTGGCAGTATTGCAACCCTCGATATCTGTCCCTTCCACGACCAAGACTTGCCTGATCCATGGCGACCCGGTCGCTGGGAATATTCTGGTTGCATCCCGCGGCCTGACCTTGATCGACTGGCAATGCCCTGCCTTTGGCGACCCGTGCGAAGACCTTGCGATGTTTCTGTCCCCGGCGATGCAAAGGCTTTACCGGGGCTCACCTTTGTCGGACGCGGAAGAAGTTCAGTTTCTGTCCGCCTATCGCAGACCTGAGATTGTTTCCCGTTATCAACGGCTCAAGCCATGGTATGCTTGGCGCATGGCCGCTTATTGCCTGTGGCGCGCGGAAAACGGTGCACCCGACTATTCCGAAGGCTTGAAACTGGAAATCGAAACCCTGAAACCGAACGAATTCACCTGAGGTCCGAAAGCGCAAACAAGGCGTATGCCGGTGGCATCAATGCGCGACGCCAGCGGCCCAACGGAAACCGTTCAGGAGTTTGCCTCATCGGGGCAGGCAAACGGGCATCCTTGCCCAAAGCCAGCCGTGCCAATGCGCGTCCGCTGTATGTGCCCATAGCGACGCCGTTGCCATGATACGCAAATCCGGCAAACATGCCTGGCTGCATGGGCACGGCACCAACAAAAGGCATCAGGCTTCGCGAGAGGCACACCATACCTGACCAGATATGAGTCGCCTCAACCGCCGCCCAGGCCGGGAACATGCGTTTGAAATCCTGTTGAACCTTTGCCCGGATCGCGGCCTCGGACCGGGGCGACGATAACAAGCCGCCTCTCATTCCGAACAAAAAGCGCCCATCCGGCATCAGGCGAAAATAGTGCAGAAGATTACGCGTGTCGTAACATATCTGGTCCGAGTTCCAGCCCTGCGCCGATAGTTCAGCCTGGCTAAGCGGGCGCGTTACCATCACGGTCGATTGCGCGGGCAAGTAGCGTCCGGACATCCAATCGGGGATGTCTTCGCTAGAATACCCGTTGGTACAAATCAGCACGACCTGAGCGTTAACCTGCCCTGCGCTTGTTTGCAGTCTGAAGCCGGACGTTGTTTTTTCAATGTTCAGAACGGGGCTGTTCTGAAAGAAATTCACACCCGAAGCCGCCGCAGCGCTTGCCAACCCGAACAGGTATTTCCGGGGATTGAGCCCAAAGCCGACCGGCAGAGTATACCCTCCGAAGAATGCACCACACATACCAAGCGCTGGCAAATCAGCAGCTTGGTGCAGAATGCCGGTCTCGTCCGCGTGTCGGCGCAGGACATCCATCGCATGTCGCGAATGGGCCAGTTGGGTCTCACCATTGGAATGCGTATCCGCATCTATCCGATGCCGCGCCAGCAGATCGGCAACCAGCTGGACCGCGTCCTGTTCAGCCGTCTCATAGGCCTGCGCCGCTTCGCGGCCATAGCGGCGCACCATGGACTTTTGCCCTAGCTTCGATCCGCCAAGACAGCAGAAACCGCCATTGCGACCTGATGCGCCCCACCCCGGTGGGCCTGCCTCGAGCACAGCAACCGAGGTCGCGTTTTCAGCCAGATGCAAAGCCGCTGAGACCCCTGTAAAGCCGCCACCGACGATGGCGACATCAACGTTCAGATCGCCCTGAAACTCTGGCCAGTTCGGGTTTGCAATGGTCTCGTCCCACCAGCAACCATCACGAGGACCCGCACCATAGGTGTATTCGGGAAATATCCGTTTCATTCGGTGCGCGCAGCGGCCTGCTCGTCCTGCCGTTGACGCATCATGGCGCGCTTGGTCACAAGTGAGGCCGTTATCACCCCAACCGTCACGACCGCAATCATGATCGTCGACAGCGCGTTTATCTCGGGGCTGACGCCCAGCCGCACGGCCGAAAAGATCTTGATCGGCAGGGTCGTCGCCGACGGGCCCGATGTGAACGACGCTATAACCAGATCATCCAGCGACAATGTGAAAGCCAGCAGCCAGCCCGAGATTACCGCGGGCGCGATAATCGGTAGGGTGACCAGACCAAAGGCCTGCGCGGGTGAACAACCCAGATCCAGAGCGGCTTCTTCCAGCGATTTGTCGAATGTCACAAGCCGTGACGAGACGACAACCGACACAAAACACATCGAGAATGTTGTGTGAGCCAGAACGATGGTCAGGATACCCCGGTCCAGCCCGATCCCGATAAAGAGCAACAGCAGCGACAGGCCGGTGATCACCTCGGGCATCACAAGCGGTGCGTAGATCATGCCGGAAAACAGTGTCCGACCAAAGAACCGCTTGCCCCTGACAAGCACATAAGCGGCCGCAGTCCCCAGAATGGTTGCCAATGTCGAAGAAAACACCGCAACCCGGACCGTGACCCATGCGGCATCCAGAAATGCCTCGTTCTGAACCAGTTCGCCATACCATTTGGTCGAAAACCCGGCCCAAACCGTGACCAGCTTGCTTTCGTTAAAGCTGAAGATGATCAGGATGATCATCGGAATATACAGGAACGCAAAACCCAGCGTCAGCGAAACCGTATTGAACCAGCTTAATCTGTTCATCCGTCAGCCTCCGCCTGTTTCTGCTGGTTGCGCTGGAACAGCACGATGGGAACGACCAGAATAAGCAACAGCACGATCGCGACAGCACTTGCCACGGGCCAGTCTCGGTTCGAGAAAAACTCTTCCCACAACACCTTGCCGATCATCAGCGTACCGGACCCTCCCAGTAGTGACGGGATCACAAACTCGCCGATCACGGGGATCATCACCAGAAAACAACCTGCGATGATGCCCGGTCTGGACAGTGGAACGGTGACCAGCCAGAAGGCTTGTGCCCTCGAGCAGCCCAAATCCTCGGCCGCCTCGATCAGCGAACCATCCATACGTTCCAATGACGAATAAATCGGTAGGATCATGAACGGGAGATAGGTGTAAACAATACCGATATAGACGGCAGTCGAGGTGTTCAGGATCGTCAAAGGCGTCGAAATGATACCCGTCCACAGAAGCAGTTGATTAAGGTACCCTTCATTCGACAGAATGCCCATCCAAGCATAAACCCGGATCAGGAATGACGTCCAGAAAGGCAGGATCACCAGCATCATCAGCGTTGGGCGCCATTCCTCGGGCGCACGGGCCATGCCATAGGCGATGGGGTAACCAACCAGCAAAGTCAGGAAGGTTGAGATCAAAGCGATCTTGACGCTGGACAGATACGCTTTCCAGTACAGGTCGTCCTCGGTCAGCCAGATGAAGTTTTCAAGATCAAGCTGGCTGAAGAACTCTTTGATCCCCGACCAACCAGCTGAAAAATCCAGTGTCGGTGTATAGGGCGGGATCGCAAGCGCGGTATCCGACAGCGAAATCTTCAGAACGATGAAGAATGGCACCATGAACAGCGCCAACAGCCAGACATAAGGTATGGCGATCAGAACAGCACGGCGCATCAGTCGACCAGCAGAACCGCAGCGGTGGCCGTCCAGGACAGCCAGACCGGGTCTTCCCAGGTGAATGAACGGCGCGAGATGCGGCGGGTATTGGCCGTCTGCGCCTTGATGATTGTGCCGTTTGCAAGTTCAACGTGATAAGTGGACAGATTGCCCAGATACGCGATGTCATGAACCTTGCCTTGCACCGCATTCACTGCATCCGCCGGACGCTCGGCCGAGATTGTCACTTTTTCCGGGCGGATCGCCAGATGGCACAACTGACTGTTTTCAAAGTTCTTCGCTGACGCTGCGGTCAGCGGCGCTTGCCCTTCAGCCCAGTCTACCTGATAGGTATCCTCTCCGACAGATGTCGCGCGCCCTTCTATGATGTTCACGTCCCCGATGAAATCAGCGACATAGACCGAGGCAGGATTTTCGTAAATCCGGTCCGGAGTGGCAACCTGCATAAGCTGACCCTGATCCATCACCGCCACACGGCTGGCGACTGTCATGGCCTCTTCCTGATCGTGCGTAACGATCACGAATGTGGTGCCGGTTTTTTCCTGAATATCCATCAGTTCGAATTGGGTATCCTGGCGCAATTTCTTGTCCAGTGCGCCCAGCGGTTCATCCAGCAGCAAAAGCTTGGGTGCCTTGGCAAGCGAGCGCGCCAGCGCCACACGCTGCCTCTGCCCACCCGAAATCTGATGCGGTTTACGGCGGGCGAACTGTTCAAGCCGGGTCAGGCGCAGCATTTCTTCGACCCGGTCTTCCAGATCATGTTTGGGCATTCTGTCCCGGCGCAGGCCAAAGGCGATGTTTTCCCAGACGCTAAGATGCGGAAAAAGGGCATAGGACTGGAACATCATGTTTACGGCACGCTTATTGGGCGGGATTGGGTCGATATCCTTCCCTCCAAGCAGGATTTGGCCTTCGGTCGGCGTTTCGAACCCGGCCAGCATCCGCATCATCGTCGTTTTGCCACATCCAGACGGACCAAGCAGAGCAAAGAACTCTCGCTCGAATATATCCAGAGACAGGTTGTCGATGGCGGTAAATTCACCAAAACGCTTGGTCACGTTTCGGAACTGGATCAAAGGTTTCGCCTGCGGGTCGTCCCATGGCGCAAAGACGTCAGAATTCACTACGGCCCTCGTTCGAATAGCTGAAAAGAGAGGCAAGGCGGCGGCGCCGCCCTGCCGGTGCAATTCGCATCAGGTGCCCGATTTGACCTTGGTCCACAGACGCGTCACGACCCGCTGCGTTTTCGCCGGATAAGGTGTCGTGATGTACAGGTTCTGCATCGTGGCATCATCCGGGTAGATGGCCGGATCGCCGATCACGTCCTCTTCCAGAAATTCCTGAGACGCTTTGTTGCCGTTGGCGTAATACACATAGTTCGATGCCGCCGCCATGTTGTTGGCGTCCAGAATGAAGTTAAGGAACGTGTGCGCGCCTTCGGGATTTGGAGCATCGACAGGAATTGCCATCTGGTCGAACCACATCAGTGACCCTTCGGCGAAGGGGTGGTATTCGATCTCTACCCCGTTATCTGCCTCTGCGGCACGGTCGCGTGCCTGAAGGATGTCACCCGACCAGCCAACAGCAACGCAGATGTCGCCATTTGCCAGCGCATTGATATATTCCGAGCTGTGGAATTTCTGGATATGCGGGCGAACCGCTGTCAGAACCGCTTCGGTCTTGCCGATCACGTCCGCGTCGTGGCTGTCAGGGTTTTCTCCAAGGTATTGCAGCACCATGGGAATAATTTCGGCCGGGGCATCCAGGAAATGCACACCGCAAGTGGCCAGCTTTTCCATGTTCTCGGGTTTCAGGACCAAGTCCATGCTGTTCAGGGCAATGTCGTCGCCCAGAACCTCTTTGACCTTACCGACATTCACGCCGATCCCGGTTGTTCCCCACATGTAGTTGATCGAATACGCGTTGTCCGGGTCATAGCCGGCGGTTCGTTCTTCGATTACATCCCAAAGGTTTCCGGCGTTCGAAAGCTTGCTTTGGTCCAGCTGCTGAAACGCGCCGGCCTGGATCTGGCGCTGAAGGAATGTACCTGACGGCACAACCACATCATAGCCCGAGCCACCGGCCAGCATCTTGGTTTCCAGAACCTCGTTGCTGTCGAACACGTCATAGATCAGGGTCAGACCTGTTTCTGCTTCGAACTTGCTCAGCAGTTCTTCGTCGATGTAGTCGGACCAGTTGTAAACACGCACCTCTTCGGCAAATGCCGCCGAAGTCCCCAATGCGATGACCGCTGTCATGGTCAGCGTTTTGATTGTCATATTCTTCTCCCTGCAAGTGTACGGGTATTTTCCCGTTTTTTTGGATTTGATCAAGTTTTGCGTTTTCCCTCGATCCAGCGTATGGTTTCACGTGGCCAGTCACCTGACAAGTCAGGCTTAGTCGAAATAGGAAGAACCAATTGGATTTGATCAAAAATAAGGCATATGCGCCGTCGACCGAAGGGGGCAAACAACCCGCGCATGAGCAGGTTTACCAAACACTCAGATCACAGATTCTGTTCGGTGAACTGGTCCCAGGTCAGCCCGTCACAATCCAGGGTCTGACTGATTCGCTGGGTGTTGGGATGACTCCGGTCCGCGAAGCGATTCGCCGGTTGATCTCGGATGGAGGGTTGGTTTTCCAGGGCAATCGGCGCGTCAGTGTACCGTTGCTGAACTCCAACGATATTGAAGAGATGATCTTCGCCAGAATTTCAATAGAATCAGAGCTTTCCAGACGTGCAACCGCCAACCTGAAAACGCAGGACATTGATCACTTGGAACGCCTGGACAGGCATTTGGATCGCATGATCGCCGATGGAGATGTCGGTGGCTATCTGCGTTTGAACCAGGCTTTTCACGAAACGCTGTATTCTTACGCAAACGCGCCAATCCTCAGTGACCTGGCTGAAAGACTTTGGTTGCGGTTTGGCCCCTCTTTGCGTGTTGTCTGCGGGCGCTTCGGCACGCAGAGCCTTCCGGATCGGCACAAGGACATTATTGCCGCTTTGCGCGTCGGTGACGCTGAAATGACCGCAAAGGCAACCGCCCAGGACATCGAACAAGGCATGGACCTGATGGCGGAAGCATTGACGTCCGTCTGATTCAGCCTGATTCGATTGACAGGAAAAAATTTGATCATATTGTGTTCGCCAACTGCGTTCTTGAAGGAGATTCTCCGATGTCTACCATCACCAACCATATGCCGACCGCCGAATTGCAGGCGCTGGATGCGGCGCATCACATTCACCCCTTCTCGGCCAATGGTGCGCTGGGGAAGGAAGGGGCGCGCGTGATCACACGTGCCACTGGCGTTTATCTGACTGACAGCGAAGGTGAAGAAATTCTGGACGCCATGGCGGGCCTGTGGTGCGTCAATATCGGGTACGGGCGTGATGAGCTGGCTGATGTTGCCGCGCGCCAGATGCGCGAGCTGCCCTATTACAACACCTTCTTCAAAACGACCCACGTCCCGGCGATTGCTTTGGCTGCCAAGATTGCCGAACTGGCTCCGGGCGACCTGAACCATGTCTTTTTCGCAGCAGGCGGGTCCGAGGCAAACGATACCAATATCCGTCTCGTGCGCACTTACTGGGCCCAGAAGGGCCAGCCTGACAAGAACATCATCATCAGCCGAAAGAACGCCTATCACGGCTCATCCGTGGGCTCGGCCTCGCTGGGTGGTATGGCCGGGATGCACGCACAGGGTGGCATTCCGATCCCGAACATCCACCACATCAACCAACCCAACTGGTGGGCCGAAGGCGGCGACATGTCGCCCGAAGAATTCGGTCTGGCCCGCGCGCGCGAGCTGGAAGAGGCGATTGAGGAGTTGGGCGAAGACCGGGTAGCCGCCTTTATCGCCGAGCCGGTTCAGGGTGCAGGCGGTGTGATTGTCGCGCCCGATACATACTGGCCGGAAATTCAGCGTATCTGCGACAAGTACGATATCTTGCTGATAGCTGACGAGGTCATCTGCGGATTTGGCCGGACAGGCAACTGGTTCGGCTCTGAAACCGTTGGCATCAAACCGCATATCATGACCATCGCCAAGGGCCTTAGCTCGGGCTATGCGCCCATCGGCGGGTCCATCGTGAACGACGAAATCGCCGAAGTAATCGGCGGTACCGAATTCAACCATGGCTACACCTATTCCGGCCACCCGGTCGCGGCTGCCGTGGCATTGGAGAACCTGCGCATCCTCGAAGAAGAGAAGATCGTTGAGCATGTGCGCGACGTTGCCGCCCCCTATCTGAAAGAGAAATGGGAAGCACTGGCAGATCATCCACTGGTGGGTGAGGCTAAGATCGTTGGCATGATGGCATCTATCGCGCTGACCCCGGACAAAGCAAACCGCGCCAAATTCGCATCCGAACCCGGCACGGTCGGCTATATCTGCCGTGATCGGTGCTTTGCCAATAACCTGATCATGCGCCATGTCGGCGACCGGATGATCATCTCACCCCCGCTGATCCTGACGCCTGCGGATATCGACGAGATGTTCGTGCGGATCTACAAGTCGCTGGACGAAGCACAGGCCGAGATCATTGCGCAGGGGCTGATGAAAGCCGCATCCTAACTCAGCGATTTATGCATCTTAAAAGGCGGTCCATATGGGCCGCCTTTTTTTGTCATCGCAACCGCTCCAGCAGGTTTGGCGTGGGGTATCCGTCCGGGACCAACCCTTGCGCCAGTTGATACGCTCGAACCGCGTTGATCGTATTTGGTCCAGTGCGCCCGTCGACACCCTTTGTGTCAAAGCCCGCATCCGTCAGACGTGTCTGAAGTTCTTTTTTCTCGGCAAAGCTCAGCATCCGATCGCCGCGCGGCCAGTCAGATTGAAACGGTGCGCCCCCCGCAAGCCGGTCGGACAGATACCCGATGCCAATCACATAGGCATCGGCCCCGTTGTACGCCTCGATCACGTCGAAATTGTCAAAAATCATCAGCGCGACGCCCTGACTTCCGGCCGGAAGCAGGATCGCGGCCTTCCCATGATCCGGCACGACGGTGCCATCCCGCGCCACGACACCCTGTGCAGCCCATTCGGACGGCATCAGCGTAAAATCACGACGGGCTGAGGCGTAATCGAAATCCGTGGGCAGACGCACCTCCACGCCCCACGGCTGACCCTTCGTCCAACCATGCCGCGCCAGATAAGACGCCGCCGAAGCCAGCGCATCCGTCGGGTCATCCGACCAGATGTCGCGTCTGCCATCACCGTCGAAGTCTACCGCGTGATCCAGATATGACGTGGGCATGAATTGCGTATGCCCCATTGCGCCCGCCCAACTGCCAAGCATGTTGCCGGCACTGATATCACCAGCCTGCACAATCCGCAGGGCAGCGACCAACTGCGTTTCAAAGAATTGTGCCCGCCGCGCATCAAAGGCAAGCGTTGCCAATGAACGAAGCGTTGGACTGCTGCCGCGATAAGACCCGAAAGAGGTTTCAAGTCCCCAGATGGCTGTGACCACCTCTTTTTCAACGCCGTATTCAGCCTCGATCCGGTTCAACACCTGCCGATGCCGCTGCAGGGCGGCGCGCCCATTCGACAGGCGCGTTTCCGAAACTGCGGTCTCAAGATACTCCCAGATGGGTTTCGAAAACTCCGCCTGATTGCGATCCCGTTCCAGGACATCTGTGTCATAGCTCATGCCCGAAAACACCTGAGTCAGTGTTCCCTGCGAAATGCCCTGCCGTCGCGCGCGACCCTGAAACGCGCCAAGCCAGGTCTGAAACCGTGCCGTTGTCGCAGAAGCCACGGGCAAGGCCTCAGTCAACGGGCGCGGGACCGGACGGATCGAAACGGTCACATCCGCCGAAACCAGTTGCAGCGCTTCGCGCGATATCCCGCTGTCTGCCCATCTGGTATTTTCTGTTGTTTCCGCCTGCACTATGGATGCCCACAATGCGACGGTCATGACGCCGCCTACGCATTTTCGCATTCCGTTTTTTTCCTGATTACTGCTCGGCCACAGGGTAGCGCAAAATCGGAAATTCACAAAGAGCTCAGACGTTCGCCTCACGCTCCTGCGCGGCACGCTCTGCCCGAATGCGTTCCAATGCTTCGCGCAGCAGGGGCACGCGGTTCGGCCTGAAACTTTGTTCCGTCACTGACATGTCCTGCAAGCGATCCAACCGGAAAACGCGAAAATCCTGTCGCAGGTGGCACCAGCCCAACAACACGTTCGAGTGATCCAGATAGACGATGCTCAACGGGTTGACGCGCCTGTGCGTAGCATCGCCTTTCGCGTCCGTATAGAAAAACTCAACCGCGCGCTCATCCCACGTCGCCTGCCGCAGAGTGGCCACGTCAATCGTGGGTTCAGGCGGGCGGTTGAACCGCGTAGCAGCCAGAACCGCATGGCTGAGCCGGTGGGACTGGCGTTGCGGCAAGCGTCCCTGAAGTTTCCGCAGGGCCGTGCCCGCTGCGCCCGACAAAGCCGGATCGCCAATCACCTGAACTTCGCGCAGGCCCAGAACCAACGCTTCAAGCTCATCATCAGTGAACCCCAATGGGGGCAGGGTTGCGTCCTCGATCAGCGTAAAGCCAAACCCCGCTTCGCCATCGATCACGGCACCCAGTCCGCGCAATGCATCAATATCCCGATGAATTGTTCGGGCCGAAACACCCAAATCCTGAGCCAACTGTTCGGATGTTCTGGGCGAAGGGCCAGAACGCAGGGCTTGCATCAGTTGGAACAAACGGGCGGTGCGGGACATGATGTATTATAGCTTATCCCTAATGACAGAAACTGTCATTAGGTCCCGATACTCAGTCAGCACCCCATAACACGGAGCCTTATAATGCTGACCCTTCTCACCTTCCCCTCTGCGTTCGGCCTGTTCAGTGCCAGCCCCTTCTGTGTCAAGACAGCATTGATGCTTCAGCAGTCCGGCCAGACCTGGCAGCGCTCGGACATGCTTGACCCCCGCAAGATGCCCCACCAGAAGCTGCCCGTTTTGCGGACGCCGGAACGCCTGGTCCCGGACAGCGACCTGATCCGCGATTGGTTGGAACAGCAGGGCGCGGATTTCGACAAAGGGTTGACGGATGTCGAAAAGGCGCAGTCCCGCGCCCTGGTGCGCATGGCCGAAGAGCATCTGTATTTTCACATCGTTCTGGATCGCTGGGGCAATGACCAAGTCTGGCCGATCTTGCGTGATACGTTCTTTACCGGAATTCCGGCGTTGATCCGAAAACCTGCATCCAATGCGATCCGGAAATCCGTTCTGAGGGGGATCACGTCACAGGGAATCGGGCGGTTTTCGCTGTCCGAACGGCTGGACCGGATCGAACGTGACCTCGAGGCGATCTCGGCCTATCTGTGGCAATCCTCTTTCCTGCTTGGGGACCGGCCGACATCGGCTGACATGAGCGTTGGTCCAATGCTTGCCGCGATGCGCGCCACACCTGCGGACACCCCCCTGACCCGCCGGATCAAACAGGATAACCTGCTAAACAGCTACGTGGATCGGTTGGAACAGGCGATACCAATTGCATGAAACCCTTTGAAAACCCTTTGGTCGCTTCGGCCTTTGAAGCCCTGCCCCCGCAAACCCGTGCGGGGGCTCTGGCCCTGCGGGCGCTTGTGTTTGACACGGCAGCCTCTCTGCCTGCCGCCCCCACGGTGCAAGAGGAGCTGCGGTGGGGTCAGCCCGCCTATCTTGCGCCCAAAGGGTCAACGATCCGGCTGGGCGCGCACAAGTCGGCAAGTTTCGCCTTGTTTGTGCACTGCCGAACCCGGTTGATAAGCGATTTCACATCCGCCTTTCCGGGCGAGGACCAGATAGATGGGAACCGTGCCGTTCTGTTTGATGACACTACACAAATCGATCCAACACGCCACGGATGGCTGATTGCCCGGGCGTTGACCTATCACCTCTGACGGCGTTTGCGTTCGACCTTGCGCTTGATCTTGTCTTTCTTGCGCTTGGTGCTGATCGCTTTGCGCCGGGATGATCGCCCTTTTGGCCTCTGTCCGCGCGGTAGGGCCTGGTCGTCAATGGACAGCAGCTCCAGCTCCAACCCGCCGGTCACTGGTGTCGCTTCGGTCAGTCGAACGGTGACACGTTGACCAATGGCGATAGTCAGCCCCGTGTCCGCCCCCATAAGTGTCCCGGCCTCGCGGTCGAAATGGAAAAACTCGCGCCCAAGTGATCGCACCGGAACCAAGCCATCCGCACCGGTTTCGTCCATTTTGACAAAAGCACCAAACCGGGCAATGCCGCTGATCCGGCCCGTGAATTCATTGCCAACCCGTTCGCTCAGATACGCGGCCAGATAGCGGTCAGTCGTGTCCCGTTCAGCCATCATCGAGCGGCGCTCGGTGTCCGAGATATGAGTGGCCGTTTCTTCGAGCCGGGTAATCTCGTCTTCTGTCAAACCGTCTGTGCCCCAATCGTGGGCCGAGATCAGCGCCCGATGCACGACCAGATCGGCATAGCGCCGGATAGGAGAGGTGAAATGCGCGTAGTTCCGCAGCGCCAGCCCGAAATGGCCGAAGTTCTCAGGGTTGTAATATGCCTGTGCCATTGACCGCAGGGTGGTCAGGTTGATCAGTTCCGCATCCTCGGTCCCGGCGGCGGCGTTCAGCAGCGCATTCAGGTGGCGGGTTTGCAGCACCTGCCCCTTGGCGAGGTTCAATCCGGCAGCCTGCGCCGTTTCCCGCAGGCTTTCCAGTTTCTCGGGCGCGGGTTCCTCGTGCACGCGGAACAGCAGCGGACGGCGCTTGGCGATCAGTGTCTCCGCAGCCGAGACATTGGCGAGGATCATGAACTCTTCGATCAACCGATGCGCATCCAACCGGTCACGGAACGCCACGCTTTCAACATGACCCGTTTCGCTGAGCACGATCTTACGCTCGGGCAGGTCCAGTTCCAGCGGCTGTCGCACAGCCCGCGCTTTCTTCAGCGCGGTATAGGCGGCATAAAGCGATTTCAAGACCGTCTCCACCAATGGCCCGGTGCGGTCGTTCGGGTTGCCGTCGATGGCCTCCTGCACTTCGGCATAGTTCAGCGACGCGACCGAACGCATCAACCCCCGCACGAAACGATGACCAATCTTGTTACCGTCCGCGTCAATCTGCATCCGCACAGCGATACAGGCACGCGGGACGCCTTCATGCAGGGAACACAGATCACCCGACAGCCGATCAGGCAGCATCGGGACCACTCGGTCAGGGAAATAACTTGAATTGCCCCGCTTGCGCGCCTCGCGGTCCAGGGCCGAGCCGGGCAGCACATAAGCAGCAACATCGGCGATAGCGACCCAGATCACATGTCCACCAGGGTTCTTGGGGTCTTCATCCGCGTGCGCGTAGCAGGCATCATCACGATCACGCGCATCCGAGGGGTCGATGGTCAGCAGCGGCATGTCCCGCAGGTCCTCGCGGCCCTTCAGGCCAACGGGTTTGGCATTGTCTGCTTCGGCTATGACCTTGTCGGGAAAGTCATCCGGGATACCGTGCTGATGGATCGCGATCAGCGAAACAGCCTTGGGCGCGGTCGGATCACCCAGCCGTTCAACGATGCGCGCGCGCGGCAGGCCCATGCGGTTTTTCGGCCCGGCCTGTTCGGCCTCGACCAATTCGCCGTCTTTGGCACCATGCACCGCGCCATCGGCAACCAGCCATTCGGTCTGGCCTGCCTTGTCGATAGGGACGATTCTGCCCCCTTCGGCCCCTTTACGGAATATGCCCACGATCTTGCGCGGGTTGGTTCCGATCCGGCGGATCAGACGCGCTTCGTAATTGTGATCTTCCTCGTGCACGACGGTCAGGCGGGCCAGAATACGGTCACCCTCGCCCAAGGCCGGGTCGCTGGCCCGCGCGATTATCAGAACGATGGGCTCGACCCCTTCGCCATGCCATTCCAGTGGTCGGGCGAACAGATCACCATCGGCATTCGGCTCTTTCACCTGCAAGACACTGACAGGTGGAAGACGGTCCGGATCGCGATAGCTGCGTTTGCGTTTTTCAAGATGCCCTTCGGCCTCAAGCTCTTTGAGGATGCGCTTGAGGTCAATACGATCCGCGCCCTTGATGCCAAAGGCTTTGGCGATATCGCGCTTCGAGGTCAGGGTGGGGTTCGCCGAGATCCAGTCAAGGACCTCCTGCTTGGTAGGGATGCGAGTCATGCTTCCGGCGTAGCACGCGTTTGCGACCGCGTCATGACCAAAAAACCTCAGGGTTTCAGATCAGCGACCGTATCCACATCGCGCAGCTGGTCCAGCAGGGTCACACGGCAGTTTGGGATTGAGGCAAGTGTGTCGGCCAATGCATGTTCTGTGGACCAGCGCACATCGTGGAACAGACCTGCGGGCAGCGCGCCATAGCGCTGCGCACCGACCAGCCAATAGCCGCCATCCGGCGCGGGGCCGAACACCATCTGGGTTCGCCTAAGCGCTCCAAAAGCGCGGGCAATATGTGCACGCGAAATACCCGGAATATCCGCTCCGATCAGGCAAACCGGCCCCTTGGGCATTCCGCGCAACATCCGTCTCATCCGGTCCCCCAGATCGCCGGACCCCTGCGGCGCGCGCGGCAGATCAACGGGCCAGATACGGCTTGCAAGACCTTCTGCATCGGGCGACACGGCCAGCACGATCTGCCAGCGAGGGTCACGCAGCTTTCGGATCAAAGCGCGGGTCTGGTGCCGAAACCACCACGCGGCACCAACCATGCCGATATCACGCCCCAGCCGCGTCTTGACACGGCCCGGTCGAGGTTCCTTGACCATGATCACCAATGTGCGCTGCATGGATCAGGCGAAATAATCCGTCAGGATACGGGTATAGATCGATTTGAGTTGCTCGATCTGCACAACCTCAACGCACTCGTCCACCTGATGCATCGTGCGTCCGACCAAGCCGAACTCCACCACCGGACAATGGTTTTTGACAAAGCGCGCATCCGAGGTGCCGCCGGTTGTCGACAGTTCAGGCGTAACGCCGGTTTCGGCTTCGACCGCTTTGGCCACCAGATCCGACAAAGGCCCTGGTGGGGTCAGAAAACTTTCACCCGATATGCTGATCGTGACACCGATGTCGACACCGTATTGGGCTGCCACCTGATCCGCCTCTGATTGCAACCAGTCACTCAGGCTGGCCCCGGAATGCAGATCGTTAAAGCGGATATTGACCGCGCCGCTGCATTGCGACGGGATCACGTTGGTTGCGGCGTTTCCGGTGTCGATGGTGACAACAGCCAGTGTTGAGGCGTCGAAATGGTCCGTGCCCTGATCCAGTTCATGGCTGGCAAGCCGATCCATCAGCCGCGCCATGGCGGGCAGAGGGTTTTTGGCCCGATGGGGATAAGCCGAATGTCCCTGCACACCTGTAATCTTAAACCACGCAGTCATTGAGCCCCGGCGACCGATCTTGATCATCTCACCCATTTTGTTCGGGCATGTTGGCTCACCCACCAGACAGACCGACATACGCTCACCCGCGCCTTCCATGTAATCGAGAAGCGCAGTGGTGCCGTCCAACGCATCGCCTTCCTCATCACCAGTAATCGCCAGAACAATTGCCCCATCCGGCGGGGTGTCACGCACGAAATCCATTGCGGCAGCCGCAAAAGCCGCAACACCGGATTTCATATCGGTAGTACCGCGCCCATACATCACACCATCCCGCACTTCGGCCCCGAAGGGCGGCGCAGTCCAGGCAGCTTCGTCGCCGACAGGGACGACGTCTGTGTGACCGTTAAATCCGAAACTACGCGCATGACCTTTCTGCCCCCAACGCGCGAACAGGTTACTGATGCCGCCGCGATCGACGCGCGTGCATTCGAAACCTGCCTCCGACAGCACTGTCTCAAGCAAAACAAGTGCTCCGCCCTCTGAAGGTGTGACCGAAGGGCAACGGATCAGTTCGGCTGTCAATTGGACGGGATCAGTCATGCGGGGACCTCTGAAACTGTGTCTGACGCGGGTTCGCGCACAGATTCAACGATTTGGCCGGTTTTCCAACCCCAATCCGTAAAAAAACGGTCATCCGAATATGTAGATGTCAAAGCGGCACCCCAATAAAACATGGAACTTTACCCTGCGACCACCTTGCCGCCCGCCACAAATTCGCGTTACAGGGCCGCGAAACAGGTGAATTGAATATGAAGCGCGCCCTCTTCGCACTGATCTGCCTGACTTTCGCCGTCATCGCACAGCAGAGCCTGGCACAGTCCCTTTCGGTCACAACAGTGACCCGCCCGCCGTTTTCCTATGTCGAGGGCGGCCATGAAACCGGTTTTTCTATGGATTTGCTGGCGGCCCTGGCCGAGGCTCTGAACTGGGACTACACGGTCAACCGCGTCGACGCGTTTTCTGACATGTTGGGTGCCGTGCAGAGCGGATCTGCAGACCTTGCCATCGCCAATATCTCGATCACCGCCCTGCGCGAAACGCAAATGGACTTTTCTCAGCCGATCTTTGAAGCGGGTCTTCAGATCATGGTGCCCTCGGACGCGGTACGAAAACCTTCGATTTTGCAAGCTCTGCTATCGAAAGAACTTTTCATCGCTATCGGGCTTGCCTTTGCCATTCTCCTCGGTGGCGGCATGCTGATGTGGAGCTTTGAACGCCGTGCCCAACCCTATTTCGACCGCAACCTTAACGAGGCGTGGTTCCCATCGTTCTGGTGGGCACTCAATTTGGTTGTGAATGGCGGGTTCGAAGAACGAATGCCGCGAACACCGTTCGGTCGTATGCTGGGGGTTACCCTGGTGGTGTCATCCTTGTTCATCGTGTCGGTGTTTACCGCCCGCATCACCTCGGTCATGACGGTGGACGCGATTACCGGCAGCGTGAATTCGGTGAACGACCTTTACGGCAAGAATGTCGGGACAATCTCGGGGTCTACAGCGGCGAGCTTTCTGAACCGGCGCGAGATCGAATTCACCGGCTACCCCGGACTGAACGAGATGCTGGACGCCTTCAAAGCCGAAGAACTGAATGCCGTCGTGTTCGACGCGCCGATCCTGTCCTACTTCGCAGCTCATGAAGGGCGGCGGATTGCATCGATGACAGGTGGCGTCTTCCTGCGCGAGAATTACGGCATCGCATTTCCGACCGGATCACCGCTGGTCGAGGATGTTAACCAGGCATTGCTCGGCCTGCGCGAAGACGGAACCTATGACGAAATCTATCGCAAGTGGTTCGGGTCGCGAAACTAAGCTTGTGCTTCGTCTTCGAAAAACGGTGTCATCTGCGCGACGATCACTGCGTTTTCATCCAATGCTCTTTGCATCAGCGCACGTTCGTCCGGCTCGATATCGTGGCCTTGCGCTTCACGCTCGGCCAATGTGCCATATCCGGTAACATCCAGCGGTGCGGTGTCTGCCTGCTTCAGGATCGCAACCGTCTCACGCACGGCCTCGGCCTCATCCACGCCGCTGGCATAACACATCAGTGCCGCGCCGGTCGCCCCATCAGGCAGGCCGTCGCCCTCCTTGCGGCCAATCTGGACCAGAAGGGTATAGACTTGCTGACGTGAGGGTTTCTTTTGCTTCTCCATGCACCGGGCCATAGCCCCGCGCCGGTTCGCGGTCAAGCAGCCAACAATTGCAGGAGCCCCGCCTTGCGCCCATAGTACCCAGAATACACCGATCCCGGATACCAAAGGACGCCTTCATGCCCTACCCAGATTTCATAACGAGATTTCCCAGCCTCGACGTACCGTTCCCTGGCGACGTGGTGCAAACGGCCGTGATCCGGTCGGATGCAGGGTTGGTGGCGTTCTTTACTTTTCTTCATGATTTCGAATTGCCCTTACATTCTCACAAAGCCCAATGGGGCACAGTGGTTGAGGGTGAGGTTGAATTGACCATCGACGGGCAGACCCTAACCTACCGCTCTGGCGACAGTTATTCGATCCCGTCAGGCGTGGAACATGGCGGCAAAATCAAGGCTGGCACACGGGTTATCGATGTTTTCGAGGAACCGGACCGGTATCCGATCAAGGGATTAGCTGGGCGAGAGACTCCGTGAACGCGAGTCTCGGCCTCCCTCATTGATTGAAGACCTCCGGCCCGAAAAGCTGTTGAGTTGAATCCGGCGGCGATGGTGAAACCGAAGGCAACGGTGAATCCGAAGGCGGCAGCGAAACCGAAAGTGCTGAAGTAAACACAGGAAGCACTGAAGTCGAAGCCATGCAGGGTGAGAACCGCTAAGCAGCACTTCAAAGCTGATCGCGGCCACGAACTTCGTATCTAGTTCAGTCGGCTTGACCCAAAAAACAAATAGGCCGGAGCAGTTATGCCCCGGCCTTGCGCGTTAATCAGAACGATCAGTCCCGCAGCAATTCGTTGATGCCCGTTTTCGAGCGGGTCTTTTCGTCAACCCGCTTCACGATCACAGCGCAATAGAGGCTGACGTTGTTCTTCGACGGCATGGAACCCGCGACCACAACCGAATAGGGCGGAACCTCGCCATACATGACTTCTCCGGTTTCGCGATCCACGATCTTGGTGGACTTACCAATGAACACGCCCATCCCCAGAACCGAGCCTTCGCGGACGATACATCCCTCCACCACTTCCGAGCGCGCGCCGATAAAGCAATTGTCTTCAATGATGGTCGGGCCAGCCTGCATCGGCTCAAGCACTCCGCCAATACCAACGCCGCCCGACAGGTGCACATTCTTGCCGATCTGTGCGCAGGATCCGACGGTGGCCCAGGTATCAACCATCGTGCCTTCGTCAACATAGGCCCCAAGGTTCACGAAAGACGGCATAAGCACCACGCCCGGTGCGATGTAAGCGGATTTGCGGACAACGCAGTTTGGAACCGCGCGGAACCCGGCAGACCGCCACTGGTTTTCACCCCAACCGGCGAACTTGCTGTCCACCTTGTCCCACCAGCCGCCGTCCTGCGGACCGCCCGGCTGGATTTCCATGTCCTTGATACGGAAGCCCAGCAGAACCGCCTTTTTGGCCCATTGGTTTACGTGCCAGTCACCGGATTCCAGCTTTTCCGCCACGCGCAACGAGCCACTGTCCAGCGCATTCAGCGTATCCTCGATCGCCTCGCGCTGCTCGCCTGTGGTGGCGGGCGTGATGGTCTCGCGTGCCTCCCAGGCGGTTTCGATGGCGGCTTCCAGTTGCGCGTTGGACATGGGGTGTCTCCCTACAGAATCTGTTCACGTTGATTTGGCCTATACGCAAGCCCGACCCATGGCGCAATGCGACGTAGACGGGCCCAATTGCGTCTGAGGCTCAGGGTCATCAGCTTGCGCGCCGGATATGGCGGGTCAGGATCGCCGTTGCTGTGGCCATTTCCTTGCGCTTCAACGCTCGCGCAATGGCCGCATGATCCGTGTCAGCCCGCTGCACCCATTTCAACCGCCATTGCGCGAACAGATGGCGTGCGCTTGCGATATGCAGATCGTCAATTGCGTGCAAAAGCCGAGGCAGCCCGCAAGGTGTCAGGATGGCTCGATGGAACGTTCTGTTGAGGGCCTCCCATTGCGGCATCGACTGCGCCTCGTCACAGGCGATGCGTGCGTTCTCGATCTTTTCCAACGCGACCGGAGACATGTTTTGTATCGATTGCTGCAACGCCAGCGTTTCTAAGGCCACACGCATTTCGATCACCTCCCGAACCTCTGCCGGGTCTAACGCTGTAACACGCATTCCCTTGCGCGGTTCATGCCGGGCCAACCCATGCGCCTCAAGCCGCAACAAGGCTTCGCGCACCGGAACATGGCTGGTATCGAAGGTTCGGGCAATATGGTCCTGCCGCAGCTTTTCACCGGCCGCCAGCTCTCCGGTGATGATCCGCTGGCTGAGGCTTTGGTAAATCGTGTCGGAGATCATTGCAGTCATGGATTATAGATAAAATCCACCATCCACATCCACAACCCGATAATTCACTCAGCGAACGGGTCCGGCGCGATATTTGCACCACAAACCAGAACGGCCACGCGCTCACCCGGTTCAGGTCGATACGCACCCGAGGTCAAGGCGGCCAATGCGGTCGCGCCCGCAGGCTCTACCAGAATGCGATGCGCGCGCCAAAGCGCTTGCTGTGCCGCCGCGATGGCATCGTCTGACACCAGAACCGAACTCATACCCTGTGCCAATTCAAAACAAATTTCGCCGATCCGCCGCGCGCCCAGCGCGTTTGCGGCGATGCCCGACACGGAAACATCAACCGGCTCACCAGCGCGCAACGCTGCATTCAACGCGCTGGACGTTTCCGGCTCGACCGCCACAACCTTGCGCGCGCCACCGAACCAGGCCAGCGCCCCGGCGATCAGCCCGCCGCCACCAACAGCGACCAGTACCGTATCCGCCTGCAAGCCCTGGGCGTCCCATTCCGCAAAACAGGTTCCTTGCCCAGCCACCGTGGCCGGGGCGTCGTAAGCATGGATCTGCATTGCCCCCCTTGTTGCCTCATGCTCCTGCGCTGCGGTCAGCGCGTTCGCGTATTCACCGGAAACAACGCTCAGGTCGGCGCCGGTTTGCCGGATCAGTGCGATCTTGGACGGGCCTGCCAGTTCCGGCACAAATATCTTTGCAGGATAACCCAGCGTCTGCGCTGCATAAGCCGCCGCCGCACCATGATTGCCACCGGATGCGGCGACCAAGCCTGCGGGCGGCACATCCGAGCTGAGCAGCGTATTGAACGCACCCCGCGCCTTGAAACTGCCAGTATGCTGCATGTGCTCGAGTTTCAGCTCAACCGGATAGCCGGGAATGTTGCTTTCCATAACCGGGGTCACTTGCGCATATCCCGCGATGCGGTCCCGTGCCGCCGATATTTCACTTTTCCAATTCATTCTCGTCTTTCCGTGACTGGCACTCTGCCCGCGAACCCTATAGCTGTTTGTCAAACACGCAAGCAGGGATCAATCACCGATGAGAGAAGACCGTCACAGTCCGTTTCGCGATGCGCAGACCGACCGCTCGACCGCGAAAGAGGTTCCGGACACACCGCAAACACGCTCTCCGGCCTACCGTCTGGCTTTCGCGGATGACGAGTTTCTGTGCCGGGACGAGCTGCGCCCTGTACGCTTGCAGCTTGAGTTGCTGAAACCCGAAATGATCATGACCGAGCGTGAGATCGCGTCGACCATCGTAATGTTCGGCGGCGCCCGCATTCCCGAACCCTCGCAAAAGCACACCGCGCGGACAGAGACTCTGGCCAGCCTGTCGAAATATTATGATGAGGCGCGCGAGTTTGCCCGGCTGATGACCGTAAAATCAAAAGAAACCGGCTGCCGCGAGAATGTGATCGTAACTGGCGGCGGCCCCGGTGTGATGGAAGCTGGCAATCGCGGTGCACACGAAGCGGGCGGGTGCTCGATCGGGCTGAACATCGTGCTTCCGCACGAACAGGCGCCAAACAGTTTCGTGACGCCAGAGCTCAGCTTTAATTTCCACTATTTTGCGATCCGCAAAATGCACTTCCTGATGCGCGCCCGCGCCATCACCATCTTTCCCGGTGGGTTTGGGACGCTGGATGAACTGTTCGAATCCCTGACCCTGATCCAGACCGGCAGAATGGATCGCGTGCCATTCCTGCTGTTTGGCCGCGCGTTCTGGGAGAAGGTTATCAACTGGGACGCACTGGCGGATGCCGGTACGATCTCGGAGGAGGATTTGGACCTGTTCCGCTTTGTCGATACCGCGCAGGAGGCGGCCGAGATCATCGAGAACTGGGAACCCGCCCCGCCCCGCGACGAAATTCCGGGGCGCTGAGCGATGAAAACCCCAAAGACAGGCGAAATGCTCCACCTACGTGGCAACGCGTTGTCAAAAGGCGAACCCGTCGCCCTTCCACTGACGCAAAGCAGCATGTTCCATCTGCCGGGCATGCCGGACGGTCACCCGACCTATGGCCGTGTCGATAACCCCACCTGGGTACATCTTGAGCATGTTTTGTCCCATCTGGAAGACGCGCCTTGCCTCAGTTTTCCTTCAGGGATGGCCGCAATTTCTGCGGCTCTTTTTGCAACGGTGCAAGCCGGGTCGCGCCTTCTGATTCCTTCGGACGGGTACTATGTCACCCGTCTGCTGGCCGACCGGTTCCTTTCGCGTCTTGGCGTGACAGTTGAAGAGCGCCCGACCACTGCGTTTGCCGCAGGTGGTTTTGACGGGTTTGACGTTGTGTTCGTCGAAAGCCCTTCGAACCCCGGTCTGGACATGATTGACCTGAAAGCCACAGCCGAACAGGTGCGGTCTGCTGGCGGGGTGACGATTGCCGACAATACGACGATGACGCCGTTGGGTCAGCGTCCGTTGGATTTGGACATCGACGTGGTCGTGTCGTCCGACACCAAAGCGATGGGCGGGCATTCCGACATGCTGATGGGCCATGTGGCCAGCCGCAACAGTGACATCATGGAACGGGTCGAGGAATGGCGGAAGGTCTCCGGCTCGATCCCCGGACCGCATGAGGCATGGTTGCTGCATCGCGGGTTGGAAACGCTGGATGTCCGGTTCGACCGGATGTGCAATTCGGCTCAGGTAATAGCAGAACGGTTGGCAGTTCACCCAGCGGTCAAACAGGTCCGCTATCCCGGGCTGGCCAATGATCCATCGCACGCACTGGCGCAGGCACAAACGGCACGGTTCGGATTTCTGCTATCCTTGACTTTGGAGAGCGAAGACAAGGCCGAAGCCTTCATCAACACCTGCCCGCTTTTGCGCCCCGCCACATCCTTCGGAGGTGTTCACAGCTCGGCCGAACGCCGCGCGCGATGGGGTGATATGGTCGACCCGGCCTTCATCCGCCTGTCCGTTGGATGCGAACCGGTGGACGAACTGTGGCAGGCGATCGAGGCCAGCCTGAACGCGCTGTGATTACTTCTTCGCAGCACGCAGGTCCTTGAAAACGTAGATCGGCAGCACCACGCTGGCGATCAGCGCCCCCAGCCAGACAAGCAGCGTCGCCGCCAGTAGGTTCGAGATACCACCAACGGTCAGCCCCGACGCGATGAGGTCGGTCACCAGCAGGCCCACAAATGTCACGACCAGGGCAATCCCGCCTTTCAACGCTGGCGCTTTCTTTTCGCCAAGCTTCAGTATCAAGGGCTCGGCGATCACCTGAACGACAGTGAAAACGATCACAACCACGATAAAAGAGATCGGTTTGATCGCGAAACCGGACAGTATCAGCGAAGCCAGCAACAGCCCGATGGCATTGCCGGCCAGCAGGGCCAAAGCGGATTTGATTCTGCGCGACATGGGATGGCCTCCGTCAATCTACAATCAGAAATATGAAGATATTAGCAGGCTTCTGAGTTTTTTCGAGACAATTCAATCGCCTCTTCCTTTTGACCCGTTGAAAACACGTGGTAGAACACATTCATCAAGATCAGACCTGCCCTGACCCGCGAGTGTGAGATGAGCGACGATCCCTATTCCGTCCTTGGCGTCCCGAAAGACGCCAGCGCCGACGAAATCAAGAAAGCCTACAGGCGTATTGCCAAGGAATGCCACCCGGACCTGAAACCCGGCGATGCCAAGGCCGAGGCTAAATTCAAGGCCGCCGCCGCCGCGTATGACGTGTTGAAAGATCCTGAAACCCGCGCCCGCTTCGACAATGGCGAAATCGACGCATCGGGTCAGGAACGCCCGCAACAACACTATTACCGGGACTATGCCGAGGCCGCTGGAAACCCCTATCGCGGGCGTCAGGCGGACCCGGACGACATGTCGGACATCTTTGCCGAATTCATGCGCGGCCGCGGTGGATTTGGCGGCCAGCAAAGACATGAATTTCATGCGCCAGGGCATAACCTGAACTATTCCCTTCAGATCAGCTTTCTGGATGCCGTGTTTGGCGCCAGCCAGAAACTGACCCTACCAGACGGTAACCGGATCGAGGTCAAGATCCCCGCCGGTATAACCGAGGGTCAAACCATCCGTCTGCGCGGCAAGGGTGCTCCGGGTTATGGCGAAGGCCCTCCGGGGGATGCGTTGGTGACCGTCACGGTCGCCAAACATCCGGTGTTTGACCGTCAGGGCGACGACATCCATATTACGCTGCCGATCAGCATAGATGAGGCCATTCTGGGCGGCAAAGTCGCCGCCCCCACAATCGATGGCGGTGTAAACGTCAATGTTCCGGCGGGCACCAGCAGCGGTAAAACCCTTCGCCTGCGCGGCAAGGGGGTGAAGAAACGCGGCTCATCCCAGCGCGGCGACCAACTGATCGAATTGACTGTCTCGATGCCCGACAAGATCGATGATGACCTCAGGCAGTTCATGGAGACCTGGCGCGAAACGCACCGCTACGATCCGCGGAAAGGAATGCCGTCATGACCCTGACCGAAAAGGAACTGATCGAAACCGTCTCGCGCCTGACCTCTGACCGCCTGACCGAATATCTTGCGGCCGAGATCGTGATCCCTGAACAATCGGAGCAGGGGCTGGTCTATCACAGTATCGACGTTGCCCGGCTGGAACTGGCTTGCGAGTTGCACGAGCAATACGACATGGAGGCCGATGCGCTGTCGATGATGATCTCGCTGATTGATCAGATGCATGGGCTGCGCGCCGAACTGCGTGAGGTTCTGAACGCAGTCGAGGCGCAACCCGAGCCGGTGCGCCAACAACTGATCGAAGTTTTCGGCACAGCGCGGTTCCGTCGCAGATAACAGGGTTTTGGGCGCAATGATTATGGCGTAGAAGGCCGCCTTGATCCTTTGTCAGGTAGCTTCCATGACCCAGCCCAGATCCGAGTTGCTGATGCCTGCGGGCAATCTGCGCAAACTTAAACTCGCCATCCTCTATGGGGCAGACGCCGTGTATCTGGGCACGCCGGATATGTCGCTGCGCACCAAGTCTGAGTTTTCGCTGGACGAGGTAATTGAAGGGGTCGAGTTCTGCCACAACCATGGCCGGCGCGCCTACCTGACACTGAACCTGTTCTCGCATAACAAAGACATCCCGAAACTGGACGAATACATCGACACGGTGCGCAAGGTGCAGCCCGACGGGTTGATCATCGCCGATCCGGGCGTATTCCAATACGTCCGCGAGCGCGCGCCCGAACTGCCGCTGCATATCTCGACCCAGGCCAATATCTGTTCGTGGCTGTCGGTGAAGTTCTGGCAGGATCAGGGGGCCGAGCTGGTGGTTCTGGCGCGTGAGGTTTCCTATCCCGAACTGGTCGAGATCCGTGAGAAATGCCCTGATATCAAGTTAGAAGCCTTCGTGCACGGCGCTATGTGCATGACCTATTCGGGCCGCTGCCTGCTGTCGAATTTCATGGCCGAACGCGGGGCCAACCAGGGCAACTGCGCCAATTCCTGCCGCTGGAACTACGGTCTGAAACTGCGCCTCAAGGATGGTACGCATCAGGAATTGCGTATCACCGAAGAAAACGCCGACCTGTTCGAATTCCTGCTGGAAGAAGGCTGTCGCCCCGGTGACCTGATGCCCGTCGAAGAGGATGATCGCGGCTCGTACATCCTAAACTCACGCGACCTCTGCATCATGCCGAAGCTGGACGAGTACCTGAAAATCGGTGTCGACAGCCTCAAGGTCGAAGGGCGCGGCAAATCGGAATACTACGCCGCGATCGTCGCGCGGGCCTATCGTATGGCCATCGATGACTATTTCGCGGATCCCGAAAACTGGGACCCCAAGCCTTACATGCGCGAGCTCGAAACCGTCGGAAATCGCGGCTATACGCTGGCCTTTCACGAGGGTCGGCTGACAAACTATGCACATGATTACGAACACACGGCCTCGATCTCGCAATGGGAATATGCCGGGATCGTCACCGAAGTGACCGAGGATGCCTTTCTGGTTGAGGTGAAGAACAAGCTGGAACCGGGTGATGTGCTGGATTTCGTCTCGCCAGTCGCACGCGACACGGTTCTGCTGCGGGTCTATGATTTCGAACGCGCCCATGATGGCGCACGGTTGGACGTGGTTCATGGCAGCACAAAAACCATCATCCGGTTGCCTTTCACCCTGTTTGATCACGAGGATATCGACGATCTGCGCGCCCGTTTTCCGGTCTATTCAGTGCTGCGCAAGGAACGCGCCCTGACCGACGAACACTGGAGCCGCATTCGCTTTGACAAGCTCGTGCAGGGATTGGAAACCTCCGGTCGCGACAATTCAACAGCTTATGCACGCCGTCGCGATGATCTGGTTGAAAAGATTGGCGAAGACGGTAACGAACGCCGGTTCAAGACAAACCGCATCGGCACGGAAGGATGCTGCGGCAAGGGCTGCAACGGATGCCTGATCTTCTGGCAGGATAACAAATACGCGTTGGCCCGCGAGGTACTGTCCAAACGAAAACAAGGCGAACAGCTCAGCCGCCGTGAGGCGACAGAACTCAAGCTGCCGGGTGAACCGGCTTAGTTTCCCACCCGATATTCTTCGGGAACAAAGAACGTATAGTCACGATCCGCCACTTGTTCGTGACAGACATGGCAATATGCAACTTCGCTGGCACGGGCGCCCATGGTATCGCCATACAAGGACCCGTCTGGCAGCACCATGATATAACGCCAGTCAGCGGTGTTCGGGCTGGTACCCTCTGGCAGTTTTTCCATTATGAACATGGCGCCGGGGTGTATGTGACCTTCATCGGTCACCGTCATGCTGTCCTTTGCAAGCACCGATCCCACGGGCAGTTCTTCGCCCTGTTGCAATGTCCCATAGTTGTGCGCCATTCGGTTGGCATACGTGTTGACGAAACGCTGTCCGTGTGTGGCCGAGATATATGGCGCGTCGTTGAAAAGCGGCCAGCTTTGGTAGTTTAGAACCAGATCCAGTTGCGCCGCAGCATACCCCCGTGCCATGCGGCGGCTGAGCGAATGGTAGTGGGCCGCGGCCTCATCCTTGCTTAGCTCTGCCGGGTTTTCGATCGCGATGTGGGCGTTGTGACCATCTGCCGTTGCCAGTCCTGAAGAAATCAGAAGTATCGCGCACGCAATGGCTTTGTGCTGGAGAATTATTCGTAGATAGGAGTCCATTATTACGACCCACCTGAAAATCAGTTCGCCTGAGCGCCACGTGACGACAGAGTTCTTATTCTAGCGGCTCTGGGATCTCTTACCAGCTCAGGTCCCAGAATCTCACCGCCTTGTGCTTCGATTTGAACCTGCATCCTGCGGCATTGAATCTTTAAAATATAGCAAATTATGCATATTGAATCAGTATCTGAAACATTAAGTTTACAGGCACACTTCATGCGTGCAGGCGGTCATTTTGGACAATCAAAGCGCGACCACCCAATCCATGATGAACCCGACAGAAAAACTACCGGGTTAAACCGGCTTCGGACTCAATCTGTTTGCGCGATTTGCGGGCACGTTCGGTTGCCGATTTCAACTGGCCGCACGCCGCCATGATATCCTCGCCCCGTGTCTTGCGAATGGGAGAGGCGTAGCCTGCCTGATAGATGATGTTGGCAAAAGCGCGGATGCGGTTGTTCGAGCTGCGCTTGTACGGTGCACCGGGCCATTCGTTGAACGGGATCAGGTTGATCTTGGCCGGAATCTTGTGGCGCTTGATATGGTCGATCAAACGATGGGCATCCTCGTCACTGTCATTCACACCGTCCAGCATCACGTATTCGAACGTGATCCGCTCGGAGTTCGAGGCATTGGGATAGCCGGCCAGCGCCTGCAACAACTCATTGATATTCCATCGTTTATTGATCGGAACCAGAACGTCGCGGGTTTCATCCGTGGTTGCATGGAACGAGATCGCCAGCAGACAACCGATTTCCTCGGCGGTGCGTGCAATTTCGGGCACCACTCCGCTGGTCGACAGCGTGATGCGGCGGCGCGACAGGGATATCCCCTCGGGGTCCATCGCGATCTTCATCGCGTCGCGGACGTTTTCGAAATTGTAAAGCGGCTCACCCATTCCCATCAGAACGATGTTCGACAGAAGGCGCGTTTCATCCTTTGGCGCACCGGGGGTCGGCCATTCGTCAAGATCGTCGCGCGCCATCATGATCTGCCCGACAATTTCTGCAGATGTTAAATTACGTACAAGTTTCTGGGTGCCGGTATGACAAAACGAACATGTCAGTGTACATCCGACCTGAGACGATATGCACAGCGTTCCGCGATCTTCCTCGGGGATGTAGACCACCTCGACCTCGTGCCCACCCGCGATACGGCACAGATATTTGCGGGTGCCGTCCTCGGACACCTGTCGGGTCACGACCTCAGGGATCTCGACCACAAAGTTTTCGGTCAGTTGCGCACGGTACGCTTTGGCGAGATTCGTCATCGCGGAAAAATCACGCACACCCCATTGATAGATCCACTGCCAGATCTGACCGGTGCGCATCTTGGCCTGCTTTTCCGGCGTGCCATGTTCGATCAGAACCTCGCGCAAACGGTCGCGGGTGAGACCGACAAGGTTCACCTTCCCCTCGGGCAATTTACGAGGGAGAGTCATGACGTCTTGCGTGATCGGCACTGTGGGCGACATTGTGGTACCTGCTGGGGCGTATCTTCAAGGATTCTGGCTTGGGATGCGCCTCTATATAGGAACCTGTGCAAAGATCAAAAGGAATCGTTTCAGTCAGTCTGCAAAACTCAACAGTTCTTCAACGCGTGCCCGCCCCAAATTCACCCGGCATGATGTGATTGCGATACCTGTACCCGATCCGCCACCAAACGACGCGCCGACGGCGGTGCAATGCGTATCGCGATAGGTTTCCCAGGCTTGTTGCGCCGCTATGAGGGCAGGTTCAGCCACTATCCGCCCGGTGACCTCATCCAGCTCCTTGGCAGATTGTACCGCCAAATCAAAACTCACCTGCAGCGCACGCGACACCCGTGTTTCCATCTCTCCGACGCAGGATCCGATTTCGACTTGTGATCCGGCGTCGGAACATTCCAACGCCGGGTCGGCGGTTGCAGTGGCTGGCAAAAGCAGTGCAATCAAGATCAGACGCATGGCCGCCTCATTCATCTATTCAGCAGGGGTCAGGCCAGAGTAACATGTTTTGCCAGAAAGGTTTAGATGCAGGTTGGCCCCCTGAATCAACGGAAATGCGGTTCCGCGTCAGACACCCGCGGGTGGGACATAGCAATCTTCGGCATCCAGGGTCTTGACAGGATCGTTCGGTCCGCATTGTTCGCCGGTTACGGGATAAGTCTGGCCCTTGTTTTCACAGGCGCTCAGCAGCATGGCTGATATCATCATCAGCGCAGCAAGAGATTTGTTCAGCATGGTGGCAACTCCTTGGTTTCTCTTGAACTGATTAGTTCAGAAACCGTCAAAGCTCACTTTGACACGGATCAAGTAAACGCGTTGATCCTGCGTAAAGTTACTGCACAGCGCAATGATAGAAGATGACCCGCCGAATGACGGGACCATTTGCTCAAACCGGGGTACTTACTTGGTGCAGCGCTTTTCGGCGTCTTCGATTGCTGCGGTAAAGCCCAGCAGCGAGAAGGTGTCCTTGGTTTGCGTGCCGCGTTCGGACCGGGCAGTCAGAACAGCCTCAGTTCCGCGTTTCAACGCGGTGACGATCTTGGCGTCATCTGCATCTGACGCGGGCCAGGCCCACTCACCTTCGGTGAACAGTTCAAACTCGGACCCGTCGACATTCAGGTTCACCGTCGATCCCGGAGCAAACGGGTAGCCGCCGGTAAAGGTCACTTGTCCTTTGACCTCGGCATTGGGGCGATAGAACACAAACAACAGGATGTCGCTGCGCCGCACGGATACGACGCGCCCGCCCCGGGTGTTCACCGTTTCCTTGGGGGCCGAAACGCTCCAGCATTCGGTGGGATCATCTTCGACAAAAACGCTCCAGTCCGTTTTTGCAGCAACCCGGTTTGTGCTTGTCGCCTGCTGGGCGATTGCAGAAGTCGCGGCGATGCCTGCCACACACAGGCCCGCAATCGTACGAACGAGCATTGATCCCATTTGTCCAGCCTCCTAGCTCGACCGATACCTCAAATCCATCGGACATGGCTGCGAACCCTTCCGGCCCGTCTATTCCGTTGCGCATTCCGATGATTGCCGACATACACACACTAACGCAGGTTTCGCCACAGGCGAAAGGGCGATTGGCAGAATTTTGCGCATTAATTTCGGAGGTCCAGATGACGCAGCCCGTAGCAATGACAGAACTGTGGCGTGGCAACTTGCTGGAAAGCCTGCATCTGGGCCACGCGGTCATCTGCGACGACACCGGCCAGATCGTGCGCAGCTGGGGCGACCCGCAGGCGGTTATCTATCCGCGCTCATCCGCCAAGATGATTCAGGCGCTTCCGCTGGTCACGTCGGGAGCCGCTGCAAAATACGGATTGAACAGCGAACATCTTGCATTGGCCTGCGCGTCACACAATGGGGCTGCGATCCATACCGACCGCGTAACAGCGTGGCTTGATCATCTGGGGCTGAGCGAGCACGACTTGCGCTGCGGGCCACAGGAGCCAGCGGACACTGCCGCGCGGGATCGGCTGATCCTGGCGGATGACACCCCGTGCCAGATCCACAACAACTGTTCCGGCAAGCATTGTGGTTTCCTGACACTGGGTCAGCATATGGGCGCAGGGCCGGAATATCTGGAAATCGATCACCCGGTGCAGCAGGCCTGCTTGTCTGCCATCGAAGAGACGTCAGGCGAAACCAGCCCCGGTTACGGTATTGACGGCTGTTCCGCCCCGAATTTCGCCGTGTCGCTGACCGGGCTGGCCCGGTCGATGGCATGGTTCGCCAGCGCCTCGGATCGGTCCGACCGTTCCAGCGAGGCGGCGGTGCAATTGGTGGCGGCAATGGTAAAACACCCGCAACTGGTAGCCGGTGAGACACGTGCCTGCACCGAACTGATGCGCGCCATGAACGGGCGTGTTGCCATCAAGACCGGAGCCGAGGCGGTGTTTGTGGCCATCATCCCGGAAAAACGCATGGGCGTTGCGCTGAAGATCACCGATGGCACCACGCGGGCCAGCGAATGCGCCATCGCCGCTATTCTGGTGAGCCTTGGTGTGCTGGAGGCCGATCACCCGGCCACCCGCAAGTTCATGAACGCCACGCAATACAGCCGCCGGGGGCTGGAATGCGGCGTGATCAAACCTGCGCCGGGTTTCCCCGGCTAAGGCCCCTACATCTCGATCTCGTGCACCTCGGCCACCTCGACCGAGCCCGAGCCATTGACGACCATCGGACAGCCCTTGGCCATCTCGGTCGCGGCTTCGATGCTGTCGGCCTTGATCACGGTAAAGCCCGAGGCCGGGTTTGCGCCGCCATTGTCGACAACCCCGCTGCTGCTGACCGTATAGGACTGTCCGACCGGGTTGCCGGGGATCTCTAACGCTTCGGCCATACCCTGAAACCATGCGCCCCAAGCGGCCATGGTCGCCTCAATCTCGGCGGGGTCGGTCGGGGTGTGTCCCCCGTGATAAACAAACAAATACTGGGGCATATCGCTCCTCCCTGATGAAACCTTATTTGCACTTCGCTTCGAGTTTGCGCAGCGAAGACGTCCAGCCCTGATTGTGGTTCGCGGCTGCTTCGGCATCGGCCAGTTCGCGGTGGTCCAAAACCAAGCGTGACCCTGTGCCCGTCGCTGTGACTGTGAAGGAAACGTGGCTTTCGGCCCCGCGCTGATCCTGATCGTCATGCCAGCCCCAGGTAAACCCCACCGAGTTTGGCGGGTCGACATGCGTGACGTGGCCCGAGACCTTGTATTGCTGGCCCTCGCTGTTTTCCATGACCGAATACCACGGGCCGGTGCGCGAGAAATCCAGATTATGCTCGGGGACATGCATCCCTTCGGGCCCCCACCATTGCAACAACCGGCTGCCGTCGCTGATCCATGCAAACAGATCCTCTGGGCTGACGGGGAAGTCCCGTTCCAGTTTCAGGTCGGCCATGAATTCTCCCTTTCGATGATATCACTGAGGCGATCGAGGCTGCTTTCCCAGAATTGCCGTTTGGAGATCGTCCAGTCGGCAATCATCCGCAGCCCGTCGGACCGGATGGAGTACATCCGTTGGGTGCCCCGCACGCGCTGCTGCACCAACCCTGCCTCGCGCAACACTTTCAGATGGCGCGAAATCGCAGCACCGGACATTCCGCGCCCTTCGATCAGGTCACCGGCGGGCAGTTCGCCCTGCTCCATCAGCTGCTCGACAATCGAGAACCGGGTGGCATCGGACAAAGCGGAAAAGGTGGTCAGAAGCGTGCTCATGACCTCTATTTAACACAAATGTTAAATAATGAAAAGCCCTGTCAGGATTCGACAAAATCCGCGCGACTGTACCCTTGCAGGTAAAGCAGTGCCGTCAGGTCGCCGTGATTCACCCGCACGTCGCATTTCGCAGCCACCGACGGTTTGGCATGAAGGGCAACGCCGGTTCCGGCCCGCCCCAGCATGCCCAGATCATTGGCCCCGTCGCCCACGGCGATCACGTCATTTTCGGACAACCCAAGACGCGTGGAAATCTGCTCAAGCGCCTCGATCTTGGCTTGCCGCCCCAATATGGGACGCGCCACATCGCCCGTCAGTTTGCCATCTGCGGCCAGCAGAGTGTTGGCGCGGTTTTCATCGAACCCCAGCAGCTCTGCCACCCGCGCGGTGAAGGCGGTAAAGCCACCTGACACCAGCGCAGCATAGGCTCCGTTGGCCCGCATCGTTGCCAGCAACGCCTGTCCGCCGGGCGTCAAGGTGATCCGTTCGCGCAGGACTTTGCCAATGACGCTTTCATCCAGATCCTTCAGCAGACCAACCCGTTCGATCAGAGCACCTTCGAAATCCAGCTCTCCGTTCATGGCGCGGGCGGTGATGTCCTTGACCCTTTCGCCGACGCCAGCCTCATCCGCCAGTTCGTCAATGCATTCCTGCTGGATCATGGTGCTGTCCATATCGGCCAACAGCATCTTTTTGCGCCTCCCCTGTGCGGGCTGCACAATCAGGTCCACGCCCATGCCTTGCAGATCAGCCCAAACATCCCAGCGATTGGCGGGCATGTCACTCAGCTCAAACTCGACCGCCTCGTCAGGGCTGAGCCACAGGACATCTCCACCGCCCCACGCGTTGCGCAGCGATTCAGGCAAGGCACGGTCCAGCGAGGGTGCAACCGGGTTGGTCAGCAAAGTGGCGACGTACATATTCCAATCTCCAGTGTCATACCCATGCGGGACGGTCAGGGCGTCAACAGTGTTCGACCTTGTTCGGTCAGTTCCCAGCAATTCTGTCCCTCGAATACAGCGACGCCCGTCGGGCGTCCGTATCCGGCCCCCGTGTCCAGATTGATCCGGTTGCCATAATGCGTCGCCTGATCCACAGGCGTGTGACCATGAACGATCAGTTTGGGATGCGGGCCGTGGTAGTCGTGGAAGTCCTGTCTGATCCAGATCAGATCACTTGCCTGCTGTTCATTCAGCGGCACACCCGGACGGATACCCGCATGAACAAAGACAATCTCGGGCGTCTGATGCATCACCACCAGATCGCGCAGGAAGGTCAGGTGCGACTTCGGCACGGCTGTCTGAGCCATACGGTGCAGGTTTTCAAGGCGGATCTGACCTTCGAATTCCACCCCATAGCTGCGCAGGGTGTCGACCCCGCCCAACCTGTCATGCAGCCAGTGGTATCCCACCAACAAATGCGGATCGTGGCGCGGAGTGTCCTCCATGAACCAGGCAAACATGCGGTCGTGATTGCCCAGAAGAGTAATCCAGTTCCGGCCAGCATCACGCCCGGCAATCAGGCAGTCGATCAGCCCGCGACTGTCAGGGCCGCGATCCACGTAATCACCAAGAAACACGATCTGCGCATCGGGGCCGCCATCGCTTTGGATCAGAGACAGCGCGCGGTCCAGTTCGGCCACCTGCCCGTGCAGATCACCAATGGCATAGACTGGCAATGTCATAGAATCCTCCGGCGGTATGAGTCAGCTCGCTTGTGACTCAGATTGCGAAATCAGAGAAGAAAGGACCCGGGTATTCGTATAACCGGGTCCTGAACTGTTTCTTAAACTCAACAGCCGCGATCAGGCGACGTCGAATTCCAGCGGTTTGATCTGCGTGAACAGGCCTGTTTCGGCAAGCTTTGCCCGTGCTTCGGCCGGGACCGGTTCGTCGACATAAAGCAACGCAATCGCTTCGCCGCCAGCCTCTGTACGGCCGAGGGTAAAATTGGCGATGTTAACGTTGTTTTCACCCATGGTCTGACCCAGCGTGCCGATGATGCCGGGCACGTCTTCGTTGGTGGTGTACAGCATATGAGCGCCGACCTCGGCATCGATGTTGATGCCTTTGATCTGGATAAAGCGCGGCTTGCCATCGCTGAACACCGTACCCGCGATCGACCGTTCACGCTTGTCCGTTACGACCGTGACCTTGATATAGCCATCAAAAACACCTGACTTATCCTGATTGGTGGTCGAGATTTTGATCCCGCGTTCTTTCGCGACCACAGGGGCCGAGACCATGTTCACCTCGGGGTTGAACTTTTTCATGATCCCCGCGACCACCGAACAGTTCAGCGCAGCCAGGTTCATTTCAGCGGCCACACCGTCATAGAGGATGTTGATCGCCTTGACCGGTTCATCCGTCATCTGGCCGATGAAGCTGCCCAGATGACCTGCCAGCTTGATCCACGGCCCCATCAGCTTGGCTTCTTCCGCTGTCACGCTGGGCATGTTCAGCGCGTTCTCGACCGCGCCCGTCAGCAGGTAGTTCGAAATCTGTTCAGCCACCTGCAAGGCCACGTTCTCCTGCGCCTCGGTGGTCGCCGCGCCCAGATGGGGCGTGCAGACCACGTTGGGCAGGTTGAACAGCGCGTTATCCTTGGCGGGTTCCTCGCTGAACACGTCAAAGGCCGCTCCGGCAACATGACCGGATTGCAGCATTTCGGCCAGAGCCACTTCATCGACCAGACCGCCACGGGCACAGTTGATGATCCGTACACCCTTTTTGGTTTTGGCCAGATTCTCGCGGCTCAGGATGTTGCGGGTTTGATCCGTCAGCGGCACATGCAGGGTGATGAAATCGGCGCGCGCCAGCAGTTCGTCCAGCTCGACCTTTTCGACGCCCATCTTGGACGCTTTCTCTTCGCCCAGATAAGGATCATAAGCGATGACTTTCATCTTCAGGCCCAACGCACGTTCGCACACGATGCCACCAATGTTACCGGCACCGATCACGCCCAGTGTCTTGTTGGTCAGCTCGATCCCCATGAACTTGGACTTTTCCCACTTGCCCGCATGGGTCGAGGTGCTGGCCTCGGGGATTTGCCGCGCCACGGCGAACATCATCGCGATGGCGTGTTCGGCGGTGGTGATCATGTTGCCGAAGGGTGTGTTCATCACGATCACCCCTTTTTTCGAGGCCGCCTCTTTGTCGACATTGTCGGTGCCGATCCCGGCGCGGCCGATGACCTTCAGCCTTTCGGCTTTTTCCAGAAGGGTCGGTGTAACCTTGGTTGCCGAACGGATGGCGAGGCCATCGTATTGACCGATCACCTCGGCCAGCTTGTCTTTGTCTTTGCCCAGCTCGGGCATGAAATCCACGTCAATGCCACGGTCGCGGAAAATCTGCACTGCGGTTTCGCTGAGATTGTCGGATACGAGTACTTTGGGAGCCATTTTGGTTGGTCCTTTGAATTCTTCAGGGGGTAGCGGGCTGACGCCCGCCTTACATCAGTGATGGGGTAGGCCGGGCTTCAGCCCGGCACATGAAACTCAGGCAGCCTGCGCCTGCGCTTTGATCTCGGTCGCAAAGGCCCATGCCAGCCAAGGCAGCATCGCCTGAATATCCGAGGTTTCAACCGTACCGCCGCACCAGATGCGCAGGCCCGCAGGCGCGTCGCGATAAGCGCCGATATCAAGTGCGATATTCTCGGCTTCAAGTCGCTTGGCGACTGCCTTGGCAAAGGCTGCACCGTCCTGAATACGCGCGTCGGTGAACTTCAGGCAGACCGAAGTGTTCGACCGTGTCGCCTCATCCTCTGCCAGGTTTGCGATCCAGCCGTTCTGGTCGCAGAACGCGTGTACCGCACCCGCATTGGCATCCGCACGCGCGATCAGCCCCTGCAATCCGCCCACCGATCGCGCCCAGTCCAGCGCAAAGAGATAATCTTCGACCGCCAGCATTGACGGCGTGTTGATCGTTGCCCCGGTAAAGATGCCTTCGATCAGTTTGCCGCCCTTGGTCAGGCGGAAAATCTTGGGCAGCGGCCATGCGGGGGTATAGCTTTCCAGCCGTTCAACGGCGCGCGGGCTGAGGATCAGCATCCCGTGGGCCGCTTCGCCGCCCAGCACTTTCTGCCAGCTGAAGGTTGTTACATCCAGCTTGTCCCAGGGCAGATCCATCGCAAAGGCCGCCGAGGTTGCATCGCAGATCGTCAGGCCCTGGCGGTCATCGGCAATCCAGTCGCCATTGGGTACCCGTACACCCGAGGTTGTGCCGTTCCACGTGAACACCACGTCATTTGCGAAATCGACCGAGGCCAGATCAACGATCTGCCCGTAATCCGCGGTCTTCACCTCGGCGTCGATCTTCAGCTGCTTGACCACATCGGTCACCCAGCCGGACCCAAAGCTTTCCCAGGCCAGCATCTCGACCTTGCGCGCACCCAGCAAAGACCACAGCGCCATTTCAACCGCGCCGGTGTCCGAGGCGGGAACGATGCCAATGCGGTAATCCGCCGGAATGCCCAGAATCTCGCGCGTGCCTTCGATGGCCGCCTTCAGCTTATCCTTGCCGACAGCGGCGCGGTGCGACCGGCCCAATGCGGCATCAGCCAGTTTTGTCAGGTCAAATGTGGGGGGTTTGGCACAGGGGCCCGAAGAAAAACGCGGATTTGCCGGCCGCGTCGCCGGTTGTTCGATCGTCATGTGTATTACCCTTCCAGATACACGCCCCTCGTTGGGGAGGGGTGTCCCACGGACAGACCTAGGGGGCCTTCGCACCTGCAGCAAGCAGAAAAGACGCTTTACCGGGTAAAAACGACATCTGAAACGGGCACAAATCAGAACACGCGTTTCCGATTGGCGAAAAACCCCGCCGATGTTTCGGCGGGGTAGGGTTGTGTTACTCTGCGGCGTCTTCGTATGCGTCCATGGGTGGGCATGTGCAGACGAGGTTTCGGTCGCCGTATGCGTTGTCGACGCGGTTGACGGGGGACCAGTATTTGTCGACGCCCATGGAGCCCGGAGGGAAGCAGGCCTGTTCGCGGGTGTAGGGGCGGTCCCAGTCGCCGACCAGATCACGCACCGTGTGAGGGGCGTTTTTCAGCGGGTTGTTTTCCGCGTCGATCTTGCCGTCGATGATGTCCTGCGCTTCCGAGCGGATCGAGAGCATGGCGTCGCAGAAACGGTCCAGCTCGTCCTTGGGTTCGGATTCGGTGGGCTCGACCATCAGGGTTCCGGCCACCGGCCAGCTCATCGTGGGGGCGTGGAAGCCTGAATCGACCAGACGCTTGGCCACATCGTCGACGGTGACATGCGCCGCCTCGTCCAGCGGCCTTGTGTCGAGGATGCATTCATGCGCCACCCGGCCCGTTTCCGATGTGTAGAGGATCGGATAGGCGTCCTTGAGCCGCGCCGCGATGTAGTTGGCGTTCAGGATCGCCACCTTGGTGGCCTGCGTCAGCCCCGCACCGCCCATCAGCAGCACATAGGCCCATGAGACGGGAAGGATCGAGGGCGAGCCGAAGGGGGCCGCCGAGACCGGGCCCACGGCGGTGCCATATTCCGGGTGGCCCGGCAGATGCTCGGCCAGATGCGCCTTGACGCCGATCGGACCCATGCCGGGGCCGCCACCGCCATGCGGGATGCAGAAGGTCTTGTGCAGGTTCAGGTGGCTGACATCGCCGCCAATGTCACCGGGGCGCGACAGGCCGACCATGGCGTTCATGTTGGCGCCGTCGATATAGACCTGACCGCCGTGATCATGGGTGATCTGGCAGACCTCCTGCACGGTGGTCTCGAACACGCCATGGGTCGAGGGGTAGGTGATCATGCAGGCGGCCAGATGGTCCGAATGCTTTTCCGCCTTTTCGCGGAAGTCATTCAGATCGATGTTGCCCTTGTCATCCGATTTCACCGGCACAACCTGCCAGCCCACCATCTGCGCCGAAGCCGGGTTGGTGCCATGGGCCGAGGTCGGGATCAGGCAGACATTGCGCTGCCCTTCGCCACGGGCGAAGTGATAGTTGCGGATGGTCAGAAGGCCCGCATATTCGCCCTGCGCGCCCGAGTTGGGCTGCTGGCTGATTGCGTCATAGCCGGTGATCTGGCACAGCTTGTCGTTCAGGTCCGCAATCATCTCGTGATAGCCCCGCGCCTGATCTTCGGGCACGAAGGGATGCAGGTTGCCGAACTCGGGCCAGGTGACCGGGATCATCTCGATCGTGGCGTTCAGCTTCATGGTGCACGAGCCCAGCGGGATCATCGCCCGGTCCAGCGCCAGATCGCGGTCGGCCAGACGGCGCATATAGCGGGTGATCTCGGCCTCGGCCCGGTTCTTGTGGAAGATCGGATGGGTCAGGTACTCGCTTTCGCGCAGCGCGTAATCCGGCAGGCGGTATTGCTTGTTCGAGCTGTCATCCTTGCGGTCGATGCCGAAGGCACCCCAGACCGCCTCGATGGTTTCGGGGCGGGTCTGTTCGTCCAGGCTGATGCCCACGCGGGTCTCGCCGACCTTGCGCAGGTTGACGCCACGGGCCACGGCGGCCTCCATCACCACGTTCTGCAGGTGGCCGACCTCGACCGTGATGGTGTCGAAGAACACTTCGGGTTCCACCGCAAAGCCCGCCTCTTCCAGACCGGCGGCCAGGCGCGAGGTCTTGCGGTGCACCGATTGCGCGATCGCCTTGATGCCGTCGGGTCCGTGATAGACCGCATACATCGAGGCAATGACCGCCAGCAGCGCCTGCGCGGTGCAGACGTTCGAGTTCGCCTTTTCGCGGCGGATGTGCTGCTCGCGGGTCTGCAGCGCCAGGCGGTAGGCCTTGTTGCCGCGGCTGTCGATGCTGACCCCGATGATCCGGCCCGGCATCGAGCGCTTCAGCTTGTCGGTGGTCGCCATATACGCGGCGTGCGGGCCGCCATAACCCATCGGCACGCCAAAGCGCTGGGTCGAGCCGATGGCGATATCCGCGCCCATCTCGCCGGGGGATTTCAGCAGCGCCAGCGACAGGATGTCAGCGGCGACAACGGCGATGGCGTTATGTTCATGCAGCGCCGCGATCTCGTTCGTGAAGTCGCGCACATGGCCATGGGTGCCCGGATACTGGAAGATTGCACCAAAGACGGCACCTGTATCCAGCTGATCGGGATCGCCCACCTGCACGTCGATGCCCAGCGGCTCGGCGCGGGTTTTGATGACCGCGATGGTCTGCGGATGGCAGTTGCGGTCGACGAAGAAGGCCGCGTTATTGGCCTTGGACCGGCCGCCGCGCTTGGCCATCGCCATGGCTTCTGCCGCGGCAGTGGCTTCGTCCAGCAGCGAGGCGTTGGCCACATCGAGCCCGGTCAGGTCGCTGACCATGGTCTGGAAGTTCAGCAGCGCTTCGAGCCGGCCCTGGCTGATCTCGGGCTGATAGGGCGTGTAGGCCGTGTACCAGGCCGGGTTTTCCAGAATGTTGCGCAGGATCGGCGCCGGGGTGGTGGTGCCGTAATAGCCCTGACCGATCAGCGAGGTCAGAACCTTGTTCTTGCCCGCCACCTGCTTCATGTGAAAGAGCGCATCGCGTTCCGTCATCGCCGGGCCCCAGTCCAGCGGCTCCTTCTGCCGGATCGCGGGCGGGACGGTGGCGTCGATCAGCTGGTCCAGCGTCTTGAAGCCGATCACCTGCAGCATGTCGCGCATCTCGGTGGGCGACGGGCCGATGTGGCGGCGATTGGCGAAGTCATAGGCTTCGTAGTCGGTCAGTTTGAAGGCCATTGCAGCGCTCCTCAAAGAATGTCTCGCCCGGCCGCTCTGGCAGATGCCTCCGGCGGGAGTATTTGGAAAAAGATGAAGCGGGGAGCCCCGGTCTCTGGGGCTCCGGGCCGGATTTAGCCGATGAAGGCCTTGTAGCCGGCTTCGTCCATCAGATCTTCCAGCTGCGCGGCATCGGCGATCTTGATCTTGTAGATCCAGGCCTCGCCTTCGGGGTCGTCGTTCAGCGCGCCGGGATTGTCGGCCAGCGCCTCGTTCACCTCGATAATCTCACCATCAACCGGCGCGTAAAGCTCGGAGGCGGCCTTGACGGATTCGATCACGCCGATCTCGCTGTCCTTGTCGAACTCGTCGCCCACTTCCTGCTGCTCGACAAAGACCACCTCACCCAGCTGCTCGGCCGCGTGTTTGGTGATGCCCAGCGTGGCCGTGTCGCCTTCGACCGCCAGCCATTCATGCTCTTCGGAATAATAGGTTGCCATGGTGTCTCTCTCCTGACTTCAACGCTTGTAATTCTGTTTGACGAAGGGCAGCGCCACGATCTGCGCCGGTTGCGCCTTGCCCCGGATGATCAGGTTGACCTTCTCGCCCGGCTCGCCATGGCCCGCGGACACATAGCCCATTGCAACCGGGCCGCCGACCGTGGGGCCAAAGCTGCCCGAGGTGATCTGACCGATGGTGTTGCCCTCAAGGCATTGCACCTCGACCCCCTGACGCGCGGGCGCGCGGCCGTCGGGCTTGATGCCCACCAGCTTGCGCGCAGGCCCCTCGGCCAGTTCGCGCTGCACACGTTCCGCACCCGGAAAGCCGCCTTCTTCCTTGCGGCGTTTCTGCATCGCCCAGCCAAGGCCGGCCTCGACCGGCGAGGTGCTCTGGTCAATGTCATTGCCGTACAGGCACAGACCCGCCTCCAGCCGCAGGCTGTCGCGCGCGCCCAGACCCGCCGGTTCGCAATCCTCATGCGCCAGGAACGCCCGGGTAATCTCGATCGCCTTGTCTTCGGGGATCGAGATCTCGTACCCGTCCTCACCCGTGTAGCCCAGCCGCGAGATGCGGCATTCGACACCCAGGATGTCAGCAATCGTGGTTTCCATGAACTTGAGGTCGCGCGCCGCAGGGCAGAGCGCGCCCACCACGTCCTCGGCCTTGGGACCTTGCACGGCCACCAGCGCGCGGTCGAAGATCTCGGTCACTTCGACACCTTCGAGATTGTCGCGCATATGCGGAATGTCCTGATGGCGCAGCGCCGCGTTCACCACCACAAAGTAATGATCCCCCGCATTCGACACGATCAGGTCATCCATGATCCCGCCTTCGGCATTGGTGAAGAACCCGTACCGCGCCTTGCCTTCCTTCAGCGTCGCATAAGCCTGCGGACACAGAGCTTCCAGCTTCTCGCCCACATTCTCGCCCAGCAAAATCACCTGACCCATATGCGACACATCAAACAACGCCGCCTTCTCGCGGCACTGCTTATGCTCGCCCATGATCCCCAGCGGATACTGAACTGGCATCTCCCACCCGGCAAAATCAACCATCTTGCCGCCCAACTCAACATGCAAGGCATACAACGGCGTGCGTCTAATCTCGGTCATCTTGGATACCTTTTCGTATCTTTCGGTTTCGAACGCATTCCCGTCAGTCTGCCCCACGCTATCAATTTTGCAACGATTCCGGTCAACTTGCGAACCAGAGTACCGCCTGTGGGACAAGTCTGTATACGGGCGTATGCATCCTTGGCGTTCCTATAGGAAACTTTTTTCCGTTAGGCAACATTGGTCTTTTGGCTTTTGCAAGGGTTTGCCGATCACAGTTTCGAGCGCGACGATAACACCAGACAAACCAACCGCAATGGCCTGTAAAAACAGTATTTTGCCCGCACCTTATCGCACCCGCCCTTCAAGTGACTGCACTGCGAGATCCAGCACACTCAGCCCGGCCACAAGATCGCTTTCGGCGGTATCTTCGGCAAAATCGTGGCTTATACCGTTGATTGACGGCACGAACAGCATCGCAACAGGCATCAGGCGCGACACGTTTGTGGCATCGTGCAGCGCGCCCGACGGCATCCTGCGCCACCTGCCGGGGGCCACCTGTTCGGCACCGTGTTCCAGCGCCGCGCGCAGGGTCTGATCCATCGTGACAGGTTCCAACCCAAGCAAAGGGCCGTAGGTCAATACCATGTCCTGTTCGCTGGCTACTTCCTGCGCTGTGGTACGGATGATTTCCTCCATCCGCGACAGCCGATCCGGATCGCCATCGCGCCACTGCATCGAGAACCGCGCCCGACCCGGCACGATGGACGACGCATTGGGGTGAAGGTCGACCCGCCCGATGGTCCAGACGGTTTGCGGTGTCACCACGTTGCGAAACCGTTCGGTGAGGCGCGTGTTGAACAGTGACAACGCCTGAAACGCATCGCGGCGCAAATGCATTGGCGTGGTGCCCGCGTGATTCTGCTGCCCTTCGAAAGTGACCGACATGTCCCGGATGCCGACGATATCGGTAACGACGCCGATCTGCTCGTTCGCAGCGTCCAGAGAGGGGCCCTGTTCGATATGCATCTCGACAAAGCCACTGAACCGCGCGGGATCGACAAAACCCTGCGACAGGTTCGCCATGGAAGATCGGGCCTCGCCAAAGCTGACGCCGGCACCGTCGGTCAACACATCGGCCTTGTCCAGCGGCAGACCGCCGGACCAGACCGCCGAGCCCGTGGTCACACCGAACCGGCCTTCTTCGTCCTGAAAACTGACGACCGAGATCGGCTGGTCGCTGGACCGCGCGATCTCCAGCGCGGCAATCACGCCGAGCGCGCCGTCCAGCCAGCCGCCTTCGGGCTGGCTGTCGGAATGCGACCCCATGAGCAGAGAACGGCCAGGCGCCAGCCCGAACAGATTGCCGACCGGGTCGAAATGCGGTGTCAGACCTGCGTCGGCCATACGGTCCGCCAGCCATTGGCGCGCCGCAATATCCGCTTTTGAATAGGCCGGGCGGATGACTCCTTTGCCCACACCCGAGGCACCGAATTCACGCAGCTTGTGCAGATCATCCAGAAAACGCGTGTGATCGACGGCCATGAATCCCTCCGGGCGCAGTTGGTCAGGGCGACCATAGCCAGAAACCGGACAGCTGCGAATGTTTTTCCGGCGAGATCAAGAAACCCCTCTGGTCCCGGCAAGGAACCTGCCCTAAGACTTCGGCGCAAGAGGGAGCGACATGTCACATATCACATTGGTGCGCCACGGGCAGGCAAACACGACAGCGCGCGACGAAGCAAGCTATGACAAGCTGAGCGATCTGGGCCATCAACAGGCCCGCTGGCTGGGCGCGCATCTGCGTGACACCCGCAGCCACTATACACGCGTCTATTGTGGCACCCTGACCCGCCACACCGAGACGGTGGCCAGCATGGAATTGACCGATCCTGTCTGCGACGCACGGCTGAACGAGATCGAGTATTTCACCCTTGCACAGTTGTTCGAAGAACAGCACGGCGTCGAAATCCCGACCGACCGCGAGGGATTTGTCGAACACTTGCCCAAAACCTTCGCGGCCTGGGCCAGTGGAAAGATCGAGAACGCTCCGGAAACCTTCGAGGCGTTTGAAGCCCGCGTCCGCGATGCGCTGCACGAGATCGGGACCGAGGGCGGACCGGCCATCGTCGTGACCTCGGGCGGGTTGATCTCGATGGTGGTGCGGCAGGCGATGGGGTTGGACATCCCGTCGATGGCGCGGGTGGCCCTTGCCATCATGAACACGTCGATGCATCGTCTGCACCCGATTGGCGCGCAGCTGAGCCCGGTCCTGTTCAATGCGGTGCCGCATCTGGAAGCACCTGACCGGCAGTTTGCGCAGACCCACCTGTAGGAAGCAGATTGGAGATCCCCGATGCAGCTTTATTACGCACCCCGAACCATCTCGGTCGCTGTTGCGATTGCTCTGGAAGAGGCCGGACTGGACTATGAAGCAATCAAGCTGGACTTTGCCGATGGGGAACAGACAAAACCGGCCTACAAGCAGATCAATCCCAAGGGGCGCGTTCCGGCGCTGGTGGTCGATGGCGGCATCCTGACCGAGACCGGCGCGTTGCTGGAATATATTGCGGCCAAGGCACCCGAGGCCGGGTTGGTGCCAGCTGATCCGGTCATGGCCGCCCGCATGCGCGAGGTGATGTTCTATCTGGCCTCGACCATGCATGTGAACCACGCCCACAAGCTGCGCGGGCATCGCTGGGCCGACAAGAAATCCAGCTGGAAAGACATGACGGACAAGGTCGCGCAAACGATGACTGCATCTTGCGACTATATCTCGTCAAACGGGTTGCGCGGGTCGTATGTTCTGGGGGACGCGTTCTCTCTGGCCGATGCCTATCTTTATGTGGTTTGCAGCTGGCTGGAAGGCGACGGCGTCGATGTCTCGGCCTTTCCCAGGATCATCGCCTTCCGCGAGGCGATGGAGGCACGGCCTTCGGTTCAGGCGGTGCGCGCTGCCGGGATGCTCTGACAAAAGGAAATAAGATGACACATCTCTGGGTCAGGGCGGAACAGCGCCCGAACGAGGAACGGGTGGGGCTGACACCCGAAGGAGCCGCAGCACTGATCGCCGCAGGTATCCGCGTGACGGTTGAGGAAAGCCATGTCCGCGCCATTCCGATTGATGGCTACAAGGACGCTGGCTGTGCAATCGCGGCTGAGAATTCGTGGCCCGAGGCCCCGCTGGACGCGATCATCTTTGGCCTCAAGGAACTGCCCGAAGATGGCACCCCCCTGCCCCATCGCCACATCATGTTCGGCCATGCCTATAAGGGCCAGCATTCGGGTCGTGCGCTGCTAGAGCGGTTCAAGGCCGGGGGCGGCACGCTTTATGATCTGGAATATCTGGTGAGCGAAGATGGCCGCCGCGTTGCCGCCTTTGGTTACTGGGCCGGGTATGCCGGTGCTGCGGTAACGCTCAAGACGTGGGCGGCACAGCAACGGGGCGAGGCATGCCCGCCGGTTGGGGTGTATGCAGGCAAAGACGTTCTGAACTCTGAATTGCTGGCCGAGTTGGACGCCACCGGAGCCCCACGCCCCCGCGCCATCGTGATCGGTGCACTGGGTCGCGTGGGTACGGGGGCCGCAGACCTGTGCGACGCGATGGGCGTCGACGTCACCAAATGGGACATGGCGGAAACCGCCAGCGGCGGACCGTTTCCGGAAATTCTGGACCACGACCTGTTCCTGAACTGCATCTTCGCGCGCCCCGGAACCCCGGTCTTTGTTCCGCGTGAGGCGTTGACTGCCCCGCGCAACCTGACTGCTATCGGCGATGTCGCCTGCGACCCGGACAGTGATTACAACCCGGTGCCGGTCTATGACCGTGCAACCACATGGGACGCGCCAGCTTTGCGCGTGGCAACCGATCCGGTGATGGACGTGATGGCCATCGATAACCTGCCGTCGATGCTGCCGGTCGAAAGTTCGGAAGATTATGCGGCACAGCTTTTGCCGTCGCTTCTGACCCTGACCGATCTGGACAGCGGCGTCTGGGGTCGGGCAGAAGCAACTTACAAAACACATATCGAAGGGATCTGAGCGATGACGATTCACTGGTGTGGCACCGGCCTGTCGGCCATCCCCGGCCTGCGCCGTCTGATCGAGGGCGGTCACAAGGTCACTGTCTGGAACCGGACGGTCGAAAAAGCCAGGGCCGAGGTTGGGGACCTGACCAACGATATTCGCGCCTTCGACATCGACGCTCTGGGTGATGTGCTTGAGAAGGGCGACGTGATCGTGTCCATGCTGCCGGGCGACTGGCACGTACCACTGGCGGAACTGGCGATTGCGAAACAGGTCAATTTCGTTTCGTCGTCGTATATCGCGCCCGAAATGCGCGCACTGGACGACAAGGCGCGCGAGGCCGGTGTGGCGCTGGTTAACGAAGTTGGTCTGGATCCGGGCATCGACCACCTGATGGCCCATGCACTGGTCGATGACTATCGCGCCTCGGATGCGTTCGATCCGCAAAACCACCTGAGCTTTATTTCGTATTGCGGTGGCATTCCCAAGATCCCGAACCCGTTCCGCTACAAGTTCAGCTGGTCGCCCTTGGGTGTGCTCAAGGCGCTGCGGTCGCCGTCGAAGTCGATCCGCGACTATGCCCCGCTGGACGTTGCCCGTCCGTGGGACGCGATCAGCAGCTATATCGCGCCGCTGCCAACGCCGGAAAGTTTCGAGGTCTATCCCAACCGCGACTCGATCCCGTTCAAGGCGCAGTACCAGTTCGAGGATCACTGGCCAGTCAGAGAATTCGTCCGCGGCACCCTGCGCCTGAACGGTTGGGCGGATGCGTGGTCGGATGTGTTCCGTGAAATCGAAACCCTGTCGGGTCTGGAAGGGGATGCGCGTCTGAAAGAGATGTCTGACCAGTTCTGGAGCGAAAACGCCTATGACGAAGGTGAGCCCGACCGCGTTGTGCTGTGTGTTGGACTGAAAGCCGAGAAAGACGGCGTTCCTGTATGGCACAAGACCTATGTCATGGACGCCTGGGGCGATGAGCGCGGCACAGCAATGGCGCGTCTGGTATCGATCCCGGTTTCACTTGCCGTCGAGGCCGTTTTGAACCGCGCCATCCCGGCAGGCGTTCACGCAGCCCCGAGCGACCCAAAACTAGTACAGGGCTGGATGGCCGAGATCGACAGGTTGGCCCAGCACTTGCAGATCGTGGATCATACGGCCTGATCGCACGAAAAAAGCCATTCCAGAGTTTCTGGAATGGCTTTCATTGTTCTTCTTCAGGCATGGTAAACTCGTCTGGATTTCTCTGAAGGTATCTTCAGATATAGCGCTCGATGGTGTCTTCGACATCGCTGCGGTTGATGCCAAGCTCTGCCAGCTGATGGTCGGTCAGGCCGTTCAGATGCTGAGCGGCCCGAACGATATCCGGGCTGATGGCTCGAATGCGCATGGCGCGATCAAACAGCAACAAGGCGCTGGCGGCCGGGGTCGGTTGATTGGTCGAGGGGATAAAGTCAAACATACTGATTACCTCACGCAAGGGTTGCGAAACTTTCGGGTCACTGCTGGTAGGGTGCGTTGTGATACACGCTGTGATAAGCGCGCCGACGGATCTGGTCGCGGGGAATGCCGATATCGTTCAGCTGCTTGTCGCTGAGCTTTTCCAGCTTCCGAACGGTTTTTGAGAAAATCTGGCGTCGGAAATGTTCAACTTTTGCGTCGGCATATTTGGCAAAGAGGCCGTCCAAGAGGCCCTTATGAGTGTCAATCGTCTGTGCATGGGTCATTGCTGGTTCCTCCGAAATTTGAGTTGCTTGCTTGTGATAGCTTCAAATAAGGGAGGCCACCGTTAAGGCCGCCAGTCGGAATCATTAAAGTTTGTTGAGATGACGCGTGCAGCTATTCGCGGCCGGTCTGCCCTACCTGTTCCTCACTTACAGGAGTGCCCGCGCAGCGGAAGGCGCGTTGGCCTTGGTATCCGACGCCGGCGACCAACGCACAAGTCTGTTTTTGGGTGATGCCGCCGAAGGGCCTACATCAGATCGTTTTCCACGTCTTCCGCAGATATTCCCAGTGCGTCCAGACCATTCTCAAGGTGGTCAGACATGTGCGGCGTCCCGATCAGGTAATCTGCGCAGGGGGTCGATGCCTCGGACTTGGCGGTGGCGATGGCCTCGGCCAGATCTTCCGCGAAAAAGCTCTCGCGCCCGATCCACATGATGGCAACCAGTTCGGCCTGCTCGTCTTCGCTCATGCGGTCGATGAACGCCCGCAATTCGCCCTCGGCCCGGTTCAGTTCGCGGCCCATCATGGCGACCTGGGCGACTTTTCTTGCCGAGATTTCCAACATCTCTTCCACTCCTCGTGTTCGCGGTTGTTACGCCATCACAACCACCGACAGCGGCCTGCGTCTTTGATCTTGAACAAACAGGCGGATCAGCGCCGCGATCAAAATGTCCCGATAAAGTGATCCGGCTTGGGGCGTGCGCCGTAATGTGGTTATGTTTACCCAGACCAATACAGCGACCTTGGACGGACCAGCGGTTGAAACACCCGCCCCTCAACCTTGGCGCATCAACAAACACATCAAGGGTAGGCGGGTGAACGACATCAACGGCAAGCGCGAGACCAGGGCCGAATGGGTGGACCACGTCAGACGCATCCGGGATGCGCAGGATCAGGCGGCATTTGCCGATCTGTTCCAGCACTTCGCGCCGCGTATCAAGGCCTTTCTGATGAAGTCAGGGGCTGATGCCGCCATGGCAGAAGAGTGCGCGCAAGAGGTGATGGCGACCTTGTGGCACAAGGCCCACCTGTTCGATCCGACGCGGGCCACTGTGGCCACGTGGGTGTTCACCATCGCACGGAACAAGCGCATTGACGTGCTGCGCAAGCAACGCCGCCCTGAACCCGAGGATCTGGGTTGGGGTCCCGAGGCAGAGCCCGATCAGGATGACGTCATCGCGCTGCAACAGGAAACCGCGCAACTGCGCACCGCCTTGCAGGCGTTACCGGATGCGCAGCGGGACCTGATCGAGAAGGCGTATTTCGGCGACCTGAGTCACCGGGAAATAGCGTCACAAACCGGATTGCCACTGGGAACAATCAAGTCACGGATACGGCTGGCGCTGGATCGCTTGCGCCACGCGATGAATTGAGATGAGTAAGATGAACAAGTTGATCAAACATCACCTGACAGATGACCTGCTGATGGCCTATGCCGCAGGCAACCTGCCCGAAGCCTTCGATCTGATGGTCGCCACGCATCTGTCCCTGTGCGACCACTGCCGTGCGCGCGCAGAAAGCTATGACGCCGTTGGAGGGCAAGTTCTGGACAAGCAGAGTGAGGCAGTCAGCATGAGCGAAACCTCTCTGGCGGCCACGATGGCTTTGATCGCCAAGGGTGCTCCGGCGCCCAAGCCCGTTCGCCCGGGATGTGCAGTTCTGCCGACCCCGTTGCAGGATTACGTGGGTGGAACAGTCAAGGACATCCGCTGGAGGCCGATTGGCATGGGCGTCAAACAGGCGATCCTGCCGACCACTAAAGACGCCACCGCCCGATTGCTGTTCATCCCAGCCGGTGCCGCCGTACCGGATCATGGCCATAACGGCATGGAGCTGACAATGGTTCTGCAAGGGGCTTTCTCGGACGAGGTTGACCGCTTTGCCCGCGGCGATGTCGAGATCGCTGACGAGGATCTTGAACATACGCCTGTGGCGGATATCTCGGAAGACTGCATTTGTCTGGCGGTTACGGATGCGCCGCTGAAATTCAACAAGCTGATGCCGCGCCTGTTCCAGCCCTTTCTGCGTATCTGAACGCTTGCAGGCGCTGGCCCAACAGAACCGGCCCGGTGCCGGTTCAGTTTTTCAACAGGATCCTCAGCCTTCGTGACGCGCCAGAGGTACAACCTCTGTTTCAGTATCGGGCGCGATTTCTTCGAAGTCGAAATTATCCAACCGCTGCGCCCGGCGGCCGGCCTTTTCGGCACTGATCTTGATTTCCGAGATATCCTTGGCCGCCTGACCGAAGTGACGGTCGAGGTTTGAAACGCGGTCACCCAGACGGTCCACATCCTTGTGCAGCAATCCCAGTTCTTTGCGGATCGCACCGGCCTGTTCACGCATGCGCGCATCTTTAAGGATCGCCCGCATCGTGTTCAGCGTGGCCATGCAGGTGGTGGGAGAGACGATCCAGACCCGTGCGGAGAACCCTTCGCGCACCACATCGGGCAGGCGGGCGTGCAGCTCGGCATAGATCGCTTCGGACGGGACGAACATCAGGGCACCGTCAGCGGTTTCCCCTTCGAGGATGTATTTCTCGGAAATGGCCTTGATATGCACTTTCACGGCAGCGCCAAAAGCCCGCAGGCATCTTTCAACATCTGCCTTGGTCTGCGCGGCGGCAAGTGCTTCGAAATCCTCAAGCGGGAATTTCGCGTCAATCACGATCGGGCCGGGCGGGTTAGGCAGATGCACCAGGCAATCCGCGCGCCTGCCGTTCGACAAGGTGGCCTGCAATGAATAGCTGTCCGCGGGCAGTGCCTTGGACACGATATCGTTCAGCTGAATCTCACCAAACATCCCGCGCCGCTGCTTGTTCGACAGGATATCCTGAAGGCTGAGAACATCGCCTGAAAGTTTCGTGATATTGTCCTGCGCCTTGTCGATGGCGGCCAGACGTTCCTGCAGCTGCGTCAGTGATGTCGCCGTCTGTTTTGACGAACCGTGCAGGGTTTCCTTCATCCTCTCCTGCATTTCAGCCAGCGCGCGGGCCGATTTCATCGCGTTATCCGCCAGCCGGTCATTCATCTGCTGCTGGACCGAGGACAAGCGTGCCTCGACCGTCTGGATCACCTGTACCTGCGCGTTGGCCTGCGTGTCCGAAACATGCTGCAAGCCGCCGCGCAACTGTTCCTGCCCCTGCCCCAGCTGCTGCACATGCTGACCCAGAAGCGCCATCTGCCGCGCCAGCGGTTCCGCCATCCGGGCCGAGCGATTGGCGGCACGCAACGACAGGAACAGCAGCAGCAGGATCAGCGCGACTGTTCCGCCCACGATAAGAACAACCGGGTCATCCAGTGCATATTCTGTTCCTGCAATCTTGATCATGTCGCCTCGGATGTTCTTGTTTTGTTTCTGTCTTCTTAAGGCCTGTTTGAAACCAAATCAACTGCGCCCGAACAGGCGTTCGATATCGCTTAGCTTCAGTTCCACATATGTTGGTCGCCCGTGATTGCACTGGCCGGAATGCGGCGTCGTCTCCATCTCGCGCAGCAGGGCGTTCATTTCCTCGGCTCGCATACGGCGGCCGGACCGAACCGAGCCGTGGCAGGCAACCCGGCTGAGAATCGCCTCGATCCTTGCCTGCACCATCTGGCTTTCGCCCTGATCGGCCAGTTCGTCGAGGATATCCAGGATCATCGCGCGCGCATCGACCTCGCCCAGAATGGCCGGGGTTTCGCGCACGGCAATGGCGCCTCCGCCAAAGGGTTCGATGGTCAGCCCCAAACGGGACAGGTCATCACAGACAGCCATCAGACGGGCGCAGTCACCTTCGGACAACTCAACAATCTCAGGGATCAAAAGCGCCTGCGCCGCAGCGCCCGTCTCGGCCATCTGTGTTTTCAGCTTTTCATAGACCAGCCGTTCATGCGCGGCGTGCTGATCAACGATCACCATTCCATCGGCAGTCTGGGCGATGATGTAGTTTTCATGCACCTGTCCGCGCGCGGCGCCCAGTGGAAGATTCTGGGCATCAGGCTCCTGACCCTGCGAAGCGGGTGCAACCGGGATCGGATCGACAATGCTGCCGCTGTAATCATGCGCCAGTTCCGCAAAACCCGGAGCCTGTGCCCGGTACGCAGCCTGGCGCGCTGCAGGCGACGGGCGATCCATCTGATAGACCCGCGCTGGTGCAGACTGCGCGGGTTCCGGTCGCATTGCACCCAAGGTCGCATTGGCCACGGTCGAGGACGCGCGATGCCCGGCCTCTGCCAATGCGTGGCGCAGGCTGGATACGATAAGCCCGCGCGCAACGCCGGGATCGCGGAACCGGACCTCGGACTTGGCAGGGTGAACGTTCACGTCAACCAATGTCGGGTCGCAGTCGATGAACAATGCCGCAGCCGGGTGACGGTCCCGGCTTAGGAAATCGAAATAAGCCGCCCGTAAAGCGCCGGTCAGCATCTTGTCGCGCACGGGACGCCCGTTGACAAAAAGGTACTGCGCCACCGCAGCGCCACGGGAATAGGTCGGCAGGGCCGCATAGCCAAAAAGCCTGAGGCCGTCGCGCGAGGCATCGACCCGCAGCGCATTCTCGGCAAACTCGCGCCCGATCACACGGGCAAGACGGGCGTGCAAGGCGTCAAACAGGTCGCCATTCTCGCGATCCGCGCGGAAGATCACGCGGCCTACGCCACCGCCCGAGACATCGCGCAGGGTAAATGTGACGGATGGCTCAGCCATCGCCAGCCGCTTCACCATGTCCGTGATCGCCTGCGCCTCGGCCCGATCGGTGCGCATGAATTTCAGCCGGGCGGGGGTGGCGAAGAACAGATCGCTCAGCTCGACCACCGTGCCCGCGCGCAGGGCGGCAGGCTTGACCGAACCCATCTTGCCACCCGCGACATGGATCCGCGCCGCATCCAGACCCGGCGCACGGCTGGTTATGGTCAGGCGTCCGACAGCCCCCAACGAAGGCAAGGCTTCGCCTCGAAACCCGAAGGTGTGGATATTCAGCAGATCCGATCCGTCGATCTTTGATGTGGCATGGCGCGACAGGGCAAGCGGCAAATCTTCAGCCGGGATACCGCACCCATCGTCGGTCACGAGGATCAGCGTCTTTCCCCCGTCGGCGATTTCGACGGCTACACGCGTGGCCCCGGCATCCAGTGCATTCTCGACCAGTTCCTTGACGGCCGAGGCCGGGCGTTCCACCACTTCACCCGCCGCAATACGGTTGATCGCAGCATCGTCAAGCTGTCTGATCACGGGGTGATTTTCGCTGATATTGGGGTTTGTCTGCGCCATACCCCTAGACCTAGCACAACCGCGCACGATTCTACCACCGGTTTGAGCATGTCTTCTGTTCGGAAAGGGGCGCCCGGATAGCTGTGAATGAATCCCATTCCGTACCATCCGGGCGTACCAAAGTGAGTGGTGTGTTCAGCTAGTCAATGGGCAGCCCTCTAGCATGAGACTTCCCAAAAATCTGCTTAAGATTAACCTTAACGGCATCTGGGCAGAGTTTGGCCGATGACGCTCGGGCATCTGCGGCAGGAAAATGCCGTCTCAGGCTGATGTCTGAACACCAACACGTGTGCGGCATGGGCCAAACATGGCCGCCAGCGCCAGGATCAGCCCGGACATCGTTGCGATCATCCCTGCCGCACTGACCGCATCCGCTGCGCCCAGCCACAGGGGCCCGTATCCTGCCAGCACATACCCTGTCACGGCAGAGGTTATAGCGATCACGACGCTCCAGCCAATCTGCGCCTCAAGCCGGTTGGTCAGCATCCGCGCGGCTGCCGGAGGGCAGATAAACATCGCGATCACGATGATCGAGCCTACCGCGTCAAAAGCGGCAACCGCCGCGATAGCCGCAGTGATGACGAGCGCCATGCCCAGAAGTCCCGTGCGAATACCAATCGTGCGGGCGAAACCTTCGTCAAAGGTGGATATTTTCAGCGGTCGCCAGAACAGCCATGTAAACAGCATCACACCCACCAGTGTCAGCGCAATACGGGGCAGTTCCGGGGGCAATCCGGCAAGGGCCTGAGCGTCCAGCAGCGAGGACCACCCGGTCGCGTCCAGCCAGATCAGGCTTTCGAGATTGCCGTAAAGCGCATGTTCCACATCCAGATGCACGGTTGACGTATCCGTCTGCTCAAGCAGCAGGACGCCTGCCGCGAACATGGTGGTAAAAACCACGCCCATGGCGGCCCCGGGTTCGATCTGCCCCAGTCGGCGAATCGCCTCGATCAGGACCACGGCCAGAACCGCGGCCCCGGCCGCGCCCAACATCATCGGCCAGGTGGATATGGCCCCTGTCAGCAGGAACGCGACAACGATACCCGGCAGCACTACATGGCTGATCGCATCGCCGATCAGCGCCTGTTTTCGCAACACAAGAAAGTTGCCGGGCAAGGCACAGGCGATGGCCGCAAATGTTCCGATCAGCAGCGGCGTCAGAGACAGCGGGACGAATTCTTCACCACTCATGCCGGTATCCCTTGCGGTCCGCCAATCTGGCGGTCGATCTCATCAATCTGGTCCCGTGTCAGAACGGTTTCGATATCGCGCAACCCGTCATAGAGCGCAGCTGTCGCCTCGTGCGCCTGATCGGCACGCACGATTTCCCATCGCTTTTCATCCCGCAGGGCTTTGGCCGCGCGGGCCTTGCCGGTGTCCGTCGCCACGCCATCCGCCCGGACCAGCCCGGCACGCCGCAGCAAACGCAGGGTCAGGGGCTCATAGATCTTCTGCCCTTGCGCCATCGCCAGAAGCCCCTGACGAATATGCACTCGGCGCTGAAACCGCAGATGCCGCAGCACTGCCGCCAGAACGCCGCGCATCGGGGCGAAGAAGAGGGAGGCGAGGAAAAAGGCAAAGCTGACCAGCACGATAATCGGGCCGGTTGGAAGATTGGGCGCAGATGCGGATATGGCAGCGCCGATATATCCGGCCAGACCACCGGCCAGCCCGGCCAACAGAACAACGCGTTCCGAGCGGTCAGACCAGAACCGGGCGGTCACTGCCGGAATGATCAGCAAAGCCACGATCAGGATCAGGCCGACGATTTTCAGGCCGACCACGGTCACGGCCATGACCAGCCCCATCATGGCCAGATCGATACGATGCACCGGCAACCCGCGCGCCGCTGCATATTCGGGGTCGAATGCGACAAGGGTCATCGGACGGCGGATGATCAGCACCAGAGCCAAGGTCAAGGCGCCACCAAGTGCGATGATCACCGCATCGGCCCACAGCATTCCGGCGGTCGAACCCAACAGGAAACCTTCCAGCCCGGCCTGACGGCCAACCCCCATGGTTTGGATGACCGTCAGCAGCACGATCCCAAAGCCGAAGAACACAGACAGGATCGCACCGATCGCGGCGTCCTCAGCCAGGCGGGTACGCCGTGTCAGCCAGTTCATGCACAACAGACCAACCCAGGCTGAAATTGCGGACCCAACCAGCAGGCCCGGCAGGTTGCGCCCGTCCCCGCCCAGAGCGACCAGCACCATGAATGCGATACAGACGCCCGGCAGGGTTGCATGGCTGATTGCGTCGCTGACAAGGGCGCGCTTGCGCAGAAACAGGAATGTCCCCGTTACGCCCGCCGACACGCCCAGCAATGTCGCACCGATGGCTACCAGCGTGGCGTTATAGCCAAGCTGAAGGGTCAGAGCATCCCAAAGCATGAGTTATCCCAGCGCGCGTGAAATCTGATCGATCTGTGCCGTTGCCAACCTGCCACCATAGGCCGATTGCAGCGTTTCGGCAGTGAACGCCTCGGCCACCGGCCCTTCGGCCACCTTGCGGGTGTTGATCAGGAAAACGTGGTCGAAATAGTCGGTCACGGTGGCCAGATCGTGATGCACGACAACGACTGTCTTACTGGACTCTTTCAGTGATTTCAGCACCGCGATGATGGCTTTTTCAGTAGCAGCGTCGACACCGGCAAACGGCTCGTCCAGCAGATACAGATCAGCATCCTGAGCCAGAGCACGCGCCAGAAACACACGCTGTTGCTGGCCACCGGACAGCTGGCCAATCTGGCGATCCGCGAAATCGCGCATTCCGACACGGTTCAGGCAATCCATCGCACGGGCCTTGTGGCGCGCGCGCAAGCGGCCCAACAGGCCCAGTTCACGCGACAGACCCATCAGAACCACGTCGATCACCCGTGTCGGGAAATCCCAGTCCACACTGGCACGTTGGGGAACATAGGCGACACGTGCGCGTTGCGAATTCAGCGGCTGACCAAATACTGTCACCTGCCCCGACAATGGCGTAACGATGCCCAGCGCCGCCTTGAGCAGCGTTGATTTTCCAGCGCCGTTTGGCCCGATAATGGCGGTCATCGCGCCGGGCGTAACCGTCATATCAACCGAAAAGACCGCAGGTTTCTGTCCGTAGGAAACCGTCAGCCCCCGCACAGCCAGAGGGCTGTTATCCAGGTTTTGTTCCTGGACCGTCACACCTTCGTTGCTGATCAGCCCCAGCATCTCTCAGAACCCCGCTGACAGTTTGCCGTTCATGCCGCGATCGGGAACTTCTCCGCCCAATGCGCCTGCGATAACGGTGATATTGTGGTCCAGCATCCCGATATAAGTGCCTTCATAGGTGCCATCCTCGCCCATGGCATCCGAGAACAACTCGCCCCCGACCTTCACCTCGTGCCCTTTGGCTGCGGCCCCTTCGATCAGCGCGCGGATCGACCGGTCAGAAACCGAGCTTTCGACGAAGACCGCCGTGATCCTGCGATCAACCAACAGGTCAACCAGCTCTCCGATCCGGTTCAGGCCCGCCTCGGATTGGGTCGAGATGCCCTGAATGCCCAGAACCTCGAACCCGAAACTTTCACCGAAATAACCAAAGGCGTCGTGGGCGGTGACCAGAACCTTGTTGTGATCCGGTACGGTGGACAGGATTTTCTCGGCATAGGCCGTCAGACGGTCTATGTCGGCCAGATGGGCTTGTGCATTCGCAGCAAAAACCTCGGCTGCTTCGGGGCGTGCCTCGGTCAGGGCGCGCTGCACCTCTACAACAACCTCGCGCCACAGCACGGGCGTCATCCATAGATGCGGATCATACTTGTCGGCATAATTGTCGTGCGCGCGCAGCCTGGACTTGTCTACGCCTTCTGCAACCGCAATAACGGTCCGTTTCCGCTCAAGATCATGAAAGAAGTCTTCCATTTGCGCTTCGAGATACAGGCCGTGCCACAGAACCAGGTCTGCTCGTGTCATCGCCACAATATCGCTGCGCGTCTGGCGATAGGCATGGGGATCAACGCCGGGGCCCATAAGCCCTCTGACCTCAACCAGATCACCACCGACCTGAAGCGCCGCATCTGCAATCATGCCCGTTGTGGCCACCACTTTCAGCGGTGCCCCGGCAAACGCCATGGCTGGCACCGAAAGGGCCAGAGCCAATAGTGCAAGGTAATGCCGACGAATCATTTCCAACCTCGATTTGGATGCGCGTTGGATCAAATATGAGAACCATTCGCAACTAAGTCAACGCTAATGAGAATTATTCGCAAGAAAACCTCTGTTATTTGTCCAAATGGTCAAAAATATTCGATCATTGCGCCGGAACGCCTTCCATTCCCGAGCCACCCGTGCGATTTTGTCGCAAACCTCCCAAAGGACGTAACCATGGATACGCAGAGCTCAGAAAGCCCCGTGCGCACCGCGCATCTGCCGCAAGTAACCGAACCCCGGAACCCCGGAATGGAACTGGATCTGGACTGGGTGCGCGCCGTTCAGGCCAATACTTCCGCGATTGAACGCCGTGCGGCCACATTGCCGGGCCGCCGTTCGGTCAAGAAGGAATATCAGGCTGCGTGGCTGCTGAAAGCCATCACGATGATCGACCTGACCACGCTGTCGGGCGATGATACGGTGGGCCGTGTGCGCCGCTTGTGTGCGAAGGCCCGTCAGCCGGTTGCGCCTTCGGTTCTTCAGGCTCTGGACATGCCGCCGATCACGACAGGGGCGGTTTGCGTCTATCACGATATGATCGAAACCGCTGTGGACGCCTTGAAAGGCACTGGCATTCCGGTCGCTGCTGTGTCCACCGGCTTTCCCGCCGGCCTGTCCCCGTTCCATCTGCGCGTGGCCGAGATCGAGGAAAGCGTGAAAGCCGGGGCCGAGGAAATCGACATCGTGATCTCGCGCCGTCATGTGCTGTCAGGTGACTGGCAGGCCCTGTATGATGAGATGAAGGCGTTCCGCGTGGCTTGTGGCGATGCCCATGTCAAAGCCATTCTTGCGACCGGAGAATTGGGCAGCTTGCGCAATGTCGCGCGCGCCTCGCTGGTCTGCATGATGGCCGGGGCGGATTTCATCAAGACCTCGACAGGCAAGGAAAGCGTCAACGCCACCCTGCCCGTGTCGCTGGTAATGATCCGCGCGATCCGCGATTACTATGACCGCACCGGATACCGGGTCGGGTATAAACCTGCGGGTGGTATTTCGAAAGCCAAGGACGCGCTGGTTTATCTGTCGCTGATCAAGGACGAACTGGGCGACCGCTGGCTGGAACCGGATCTGTTCCGCTTTGGCGCCTCGTCGTTGCTGGGCGATATCGAGCGGCAGTTGGAACACTATGTGACCGGAGCCTATTCGGCTGGTTACAGGCATTCGATGGGCTGAGCCCGTGGATATGTCTGGACAGTGAGTATTTGGGAAAAGATGAAGTCATGACAGTCAATGAGATTTTTGAGACCATGGAATACGGCCCCGCCCCCGAAAGCGCCGCCGAGGCGCTGGCCTGGCTGGTCGATCAAGGCGACAAGTTCGGACACTATATCGATGGTGCGTTCACCAAGCCTGGCAAAGGGTTTGACAGCCGCAACCCTGCGACCGGGGAGGTTCTGGCGAAACTGACGCAGGCCAAGCAGGCCGACGTGGACGCCGCTGTAGCCGCCGCGCGCAAGGCTCAGCTGAATTGGGAGAAACTGGGCGGCGCGGGCCGTGCGCGGTATCTCTATGCAATTGCGCGCCTGCTGCAAAAGCATTCGCGTTTGTTTGCGGTACTGGAAAGCCTCGACAACGGCAAACCGATCCGGGAATCGCGTGACATCGATATTCCGCTCGCGCAGCGGCATTTCTATTATCACGCCGGCATGGCGCAGCTGATGGAAAGCGAGCTGCCCGACGCCGAAGCGCTGGGTGTGTGCGGTCAGATCATTCCGTGGAACTTCCCCTTGCTGATGTTGGCGTGGAAGATCGCGCCTGCGCTGGCGATGGGGAATACGGTGGTTCTGAAACCGGCTGAATATACCTCGCTGACGGCGCTGTTGTTTGCCGATATCTGCACACAGGCCGGTCTGCCGAAAGGTGTCGTCAACATCGTCACCGGAGACGGTGCCGTGGGTGAGATGATCGTGGCCTCGGACGTGGACAAGATTGCCTTTACCGGCTCGACCGTTGTGGGCCGTCGCATCCGTGAGGCCACCGCCGGGTCAGGCAAGGAACTGACATTGGAACTGGGTGGCAAATCCGCTTACATCGTCTTTGATGACGCCGATATCGACTCTGCCATCGAAGGGCTGGTGGATGCGATCTGGTTCAATCAGGGTCAGGTCTGTTGTGCGGGCTCGCGCCTGCTGGTGCAGGAAGGCATCGCCGACCGTTTCCACGACAAGCTGCGCGCCCGGATGGACACGCTGCGCGTCGGCAATCCGCTGGATAAATGCATCGACGTGGGCGCGGTTGTAGACCCGGTTCAGTTGCAGACCATCAAAGGAATGGTCGAAAGCAACACTGCGGGCCGTGTGCACCAAGCCGCCTGCGATCTTCCCGCAAACGGCTGCTACTACCCGCCAACACTGATCTCGGGGCTCGAGACCTCGGACCCGTTGATGCAGGAAGAGATCTTTGGTCCGGTTCTGGTGTCTTCGACCTTCCGCACACCGGAAGAGGCGGTCGAGCTGGCCAACAACACCCGGTATGGTCTGGCGGCGACCGTCTGGACCGAGAATGTGAACCTTGCGCTGGATATTGCGCCCAAGCTGGTTGCGGGCGTGGTTTGGGTGAACGCCACCAATCTGTTTGACGCTGCTGCCGGGTTCGGTGGGGTCCGCGAAAGCGGCTTTGGCCGCGAAGGCGGTTGGGAAGGGCTGAGCGCCTATACCAGACCCAAGGGCAAGGCCAAGCCGCTGGCAAAGGTCGAGGCAGCCATGGGCGAAGGGGCCCCGGTCGATCCGATCGACCGCACCGCCAAGATGTATGTCGGCGGCAAGCAGGCGCGGCCCGATGGTGGTTATTCGAAACCGATTTGGGGCAAGTTCGGCCTGCTGGGCCATGTGGGTCTTGCCAACCGCAAGGACGTCCGCAACGCGGTCGAGGCTGCGGCAGGTGCCAAAGGGTGGTCCAGGACCACCGGCCATCTGCGGGCCCAGATCCTGTATTACATCGGCGAAAACCTTTCGGCCCGCGCCGATGAATTCGCGGCGCGGATCGACGCCATGACCAGCAGGAAAGACGGCGCGAAAGAAGTTGAGGCCTCGATCCAGCGCCTGTTCACTGCCGCGGCATGGGCCGACAAATATGACGGTCAGGTGCATGGCGTTCCGATCCGGGGCGTGGCCATCGCCATGAAGGAACCCGTTGGCGTGATCGGTGCGCTTTGCGCGGATGAGGCACCGTTGCTGGGTCTGGTCTCGGCTATGGCGCCTGCGATTGCGATGGGCAACCGGACGGTTTTGGTGGCTTCTGAGCCCTACCCGCTTGCAGCGACCGATTTCTACCAGATCCTTGAGACTTCGGACGTGCCCGCTGGTGTGGTCAACATCCTGACCGGTAGTCATGCCGAGCTGGCGAAACCGCTGGCCTCGCATCTGAATGTCGACGCGGTCTGGTCGTTCTCGTCCACCGACCTGTCGAAAGAGATCGAGGTCGTTTCAGCCGGGAACCTGAAACGGACCTGGGTCAATAACGCGACGGCATTTGATTGGAGCATGGACCATTCGCGCCGCTTCCTTCAGGCTGCAACCGAAGTGAAAAACATCTGGGTGCCCTACGGCGAGTAGGGCTCCCTGCCAAGGGAGGCCTAAATGGATTTCTCAGGAAAACCCGTCATCGTGATTGGCGGAACCAGCGGTATCAATCGCGGCATTGCCGAGGCTTTTGCGGCCTCGGGCGCCAAACTGGCCGTGGCCAGCCGGTCGCAGGAAAAGGTCGATGACACCATCGCCGCGCTGAAGGCCGCGGGCGCACAGGATGCGATTGGGGCTGCGTTTGATGTGCGCGATGCCGACGCTGTGGCGGCGGGACTGAAGCAGTTCCATGACGCCTTCGGGGATTTCGATGTGCTGATCTCGGGCGCGGCGGGCAATTTCCCGGCGCTGGCATCCGAAATGTCAGTCAACGCGTTCAAGACCGTGATCGATATCGACTTGATGGGCACGATCCACGTGATGAAGGGGGCCTATCCGTTCCTCAAACGCCCCGGTGCCAGCATCATCAATATCTCGGCCCCGCAATCCTATCTGCCGTATGAGGGCCAGTCCCATGTCTGCGCCGCCAAGGCGGGAGTCGACCAGATCACCCGCACCTTGTCGATGGAATGGGGTGTCGAGGGGATCAGGGTGAATTCGGTTGTGCCGGGGTTCATCGAAGGCACCGAAGGTGCGAGACGCCTTGCGCCCACCCAAAACGCCCACGAAGAACTTCGCCGGGACGTGCCGTTGGGCCGCTGGGGTCAGCCGCAGGACGTGGCCAATGCCTGCCTGTTCCTCAGCTCGGATCTGGCCAGTTATATCAGCGGCACGGTTCTGGCCGTGGACGGGGCACTCTATCAGCGCGGATCGGGCAAGTTCGGGCAGATGATGGGCGATATGCTGCGGAGTATGAAAAAGAGGTAAGCCGCAACTCACCCCTTGCAGTTCAGTTGGTTGTTTCCAGACCAACCGGCTTTCCAACAACAGTGAAATGCAGGCCGTCCGGGTCCAACAGTTCGGATGCAACGCGGTTCACGTCTTCCAGTGTGACCGCGTTCACCTTGTCATTGCGGGTGGCGATATAGTCGATGGGCAACCCTTCCATCTGCATCCCCACCATGATCCCGGCAATCTGCCCGTTGCCGTCAAATCGCAACGGATAAGCGCCGGTCAGATAGGTTTTGGCATCGTCCAGTTCCTTCTGCGTCACCCCTTCGGTGGCGGCGCGCGCCCATTCGTTTCGAATAACCTCTATCGCCTCGGCAATGCGGTCATTGGCCGATGACACCGACCCCAGGTAAACCGAGGCCAGATCCTTGGGCACAAGATAGGTTCCAACCCCATAGGTCAGGCCACGCTTTTCGCGCACCTCCTGCATCAGACGGCTTTCGAACCCGCCACCGCCAAGGATGTGGTTCAGGATATAGGCGGCAAAGAAATCAGGATCGTCCCGATCTATTCCGGCATGGCCAAACAGCGCCACGGATTGCGGGGTGTCAAACTCGACAACACTGATCCCGCCGGGGATGGTCACGTTGGCCTTGCCCGGGATGGGCTTGCCCGTTTCCGGCAGGTCGGCGAGCAACGTGTCAAGCAATGCGCCCAGTTCTTCGGCCGTTATATCGCCGACGGCCCCCACATAAAGGCGATCCTTGGCAAAAACGCTTTCATACGCCGTAACCACATCATCCCGTGTCAGCGCCGAGACACTTTCGATCGTGCCCTTGCCTTCGGAACCGTAAGGGTGATCGCCATAGGCCATCTGGGCAAAGTTGCGGCCTGCAATCTCGTTCGGGTCGGTCTGATCTGATCGCAGCCCGGACAGGATTTGCGCGCGCACACGGTCAACCGCGTCCTGATCAAAGCGCGGTTCGTGAATCGTCTCACGCAGCAGGTCGGAAACCTCATCCCGGTTTTCGGTCAGAAAACGTGCGGAAATCGAAACCGTGTCGTCACCGGCGTTATAGCGGAACGATGCGGCCAGCGCCTCAAGCTCGCGCGCATAGGTCCGCGCGTCCATTTCGCCGGACCCTTCCTCGATCAGCCCGCTCATCAGATAGACCGCGCCGCGCTTGTCCGGGTCGTCCAGCGACGTACCGCCACGGAAGCGCAGCTCAAGCGCGGTAAACGGGATCGAGTGATCCTCGACAAGCCATGCGGTGATCCCGCCGGGCGAGGTTACTTCCTCGATCTCGATCTCGGCCAAAGCGGGCAGAGCAACCAGACAGGTAATCAGCGTTGCGAGAAACCGTTTCATTGCGTCACCTCATCATCGCGCATCAGCCAGCCGGTGACCGACGCCTTGGGTTGCAGAACGTCGCGGGCGGCGGCGATGATTTCGTCTCCGGTCACGGCCTGAAGGATATCAGGCCATGCCTGCACATCCTGTATTGTCAGGCCGCTGGTCAGGGCGCGCCCATAGCGGTTGCCGATGCCGTCCACATTGTCCCGTGCATAGGTCTGCGCGGCCCGCAACTGCATCTTGATGCGGTTCAGATCGTCCTCGTCGACACCTTCGGCAATGAAATCGGCCACGGCCTGGTCCATGGCATCTTCGGCCTCTTGCAGGGAAACCCCTTCGGCGGGAACGATCAGCAGATCGAATGTCGTGTCATCCAGTGACACGTCACGATAGAACGCCCCGGTATAAACAGCCATTTTCTGATCGAATTGCAGCTTTTCGTTCAGGTAAGAGGTCGTGCTGCCCCCTAGAAGTTCCGCCAACAGAAACAGTGCTGCCGCCTTTTCCTGATCGCCCGGATCGCGTTCCGGCGCCAGGTAACTGCGCTGGACATAGGGTTGCGCCACGCGAGGGTCCTTGAATGTCAGACGACGTTCGGCGGTTTGCGGGGGTTCCTGCGACCGGACCCGTTCCGGCAAATCCGCATTGGCGGGAATCACACCGTAATACTGATCGGCCAGAGTGCGGACCTCGGCGGGATCAACGTCTCCGGTGACAACCAGAATGGCGTTATTGGGCGCGTAGTGGGTCTGGTAGAAAGACAGCGCGTCTTCCAGTTCCAGTTCTTCCATCTCGTGCTTCCAGCCGATGATCGGCACGCCATAACGGTGATTGAGGTATTGTGCTGCGCTCATCTGTTCGCCGAACAGGGCGCGCGGGTTGTTCTCGGTGCGCTGGTTGCGTTCTTCAAGGATCACATCGCGCTCGGTCACGATATCTTCTTCGCTCAGGCGAATGTTCCGCATCCGGTCCGATTCCATGCGCATCATCAGCTCAAGCCGGTCGGCGGCGACGCGCTGGAAATAGGCAGTGTAATCATACGAGGTGAACGCGTTGTCGTTGCCGCCATTGGCCGCGACGGTGGCCGAGAATTCGCCCGGTGCCAAAGTATCTGTGCCCTTGAACAGCAGGTGTTCAAGAAAATGCGCGACACCCGACGACCCGATCGGCTCATCCGCCGATCCGGCGCGGTACCAGACCATGTGCTGCACAACAGGCGCGCGGTGGTCTTCGACCACGACGACATCCATGCCGTTGTCCAAAGTGAATGTGGTGACCGCTTCTTTCCCACCCTCGGCAAAAGCCGGTGTGGTGGCGATCAGGGCAGCCGACAAGGCAAGGGCCCGAACCATGGGGCATCCTCCGTTTCGTTTCTGTCATTCAAACTACGGTGGTGCGGCCCGGGTTCAAGCCCGATGACGGAAAGTTAAGAATTATTCATTCGGCGGCGAGGTTGGAGTCTCGACCCCGGCCCGGCGGGCGGCTTCGGTTTCCGAATACGGATCGATCGACTGGCGTTCGTAGACCTGATTATAGCGATCGACAGGGAACAGGCGCAGACCGGTCCAGCGGCCCCGGCGTTTGCGGAATGCGGCGTCCTCGGCTTCGACCACCTGCCGCGTATCGGGTGACACGCCATAACGGCTGGACGCCGTCACAAGCGCCGCATCCGACGACGGCACACCAGCGTTGGGGTTCAGGGCGGCGGCATTACCACCCAGCGCGACCACCAAATCGGCTTTGGGGGTCGGGTCTGTCAGGTTTCCGCCACCCGGCGTGGGTGCCGGCAGAAACGCGTAATCCTGAGGCTGGGTCAGCGGCTTGACTGGCAATACCGAAAATTCATCCGGACCCTGTCCCGGAGGCGCCAGATCCCGCAGTCCGGGATTCGAACATGCCGCGACCGCAGCGGCAACTGTCAGAACAAATATGGCGCGCGGCATCCGCATTGGTGTCTCCAGCCTGTTTCAGGCGCTTTTATCGCAAATCATTCCGCGCGTCACGAGGGCTTTTTGCCGTCAAACAAAACCAGCCCCAGCGCTCCGGCGAATATGAAGACATCCGCCAAGTTGAACACAAACGGGTTGTTGATGCCACAGCAGGACATGTTCAGGAAATCCAGAACAAACCCATAGAGGAGCCGGTCGATCACGTTGGCAAGCGCTCCGCCGATCAGAAGGCCGCCACAGAGCAACATGAATTTCGAACGCGTCGAACGACCAAGCCAGACAAGAACACCGATACAGATCACCACGGACACACTGATCAGAAACCAGCGTGCGGCCTCAGAGTCGCCCTGAAACAGGCCGAAATTAATGCCTCGATTCTCGCCGTATTTGAACACCAGCAGCGGTGGCAGAACATCGATACCGTCGGGCCGTTCAGCCACGCGCAGGACGTGAACGACCAGATATTTGCTGATCTGGTCGATCGCAAAGGCGGCCAAGGCTGCCCAGAGAAGCAGGCGTGACCGCATCAGTGACGGAAATGACGCATACCGGTGAAGACCATCGCCAGTCCGGCCTCATCGGCTGCGGCGATCACTTCATCGTCGCGCATGGACCCGCCCGGCTGAATGACGCAGGTCGCGCCCGCTTCGGCGGCTTCCATCAACCCGTCGGGGAAGGGGAAAAACGCATCCGATGCCACGGCCGAACCGATGGTCAGCGGCTGCGGCAAGCCCAGCGTTTCAGCCATGCGTTCGGCTTTCTTGGCCGCGATCAGGGCCGAATCCACTCGGCTCATCTGCCCCGCGCCAACACCCACGGTCGCGCCATCCTTGACGTAGACGATGGCGTTGGATTTGACGTGTTTGGCCACTTTCCACGCGAACAACAGGTCACGCATCTGCGCGTCAGTCGGGGCTTTCTTGGTCACGACCTTGAGGTCGTCCATGCCGATAAAGCCGTTATCCTTATCCTGCACCAACAGCCCGCCAGCCACCTGACGGACGGTTTTGCCACCTTCGGTTACATCCGGCAGCGCCTCGGTCGTCAGCAGGCGCAGGTTTTTCTTGGCGGCAAAGATCGCCTTGGCCTCGTCCGAGGCACCGGGGGCAATCACAACCTCGGTGAAGATGCCCGTGATCTCTTGCGCTGTTTCTGCATCCAACGGCTGGTTCAGCGCAACAATGCCACCAAAAGCCGAGGTGCGGTCGCAGTCAAATGCCGCCTTGTACGCCTCGAGAAGGGTTGCACCTGTGGCTACACCGCAAGGGTTGGCGTGTTTGATGATGGCGCAAGCCGCGCCTGTCGCCGGATCAAACTCGGCCACCAGTTCAAAGGCCGCGTCCGTGTCGTTGATGTTGTTATAGCTCAGTTCCTTGCCCTGATGCTGTACGGCGGTGGCGACACCGGGGCGGTTGGTGCCGTCCGTGTAGAACGCTGCCTGCTGGTGGCTGTTTTCGCCATACCGCAGGGTCTGCTTCAACTCACCGGCAAACGCGCGGCGCTTGGGAGCGTCCAGTTGCAGCGAATCCGCCATCCAGCTCGAAACAGCGGCGTCATAGGCCGCTGTTCGGGCATAGGCCTTTTGCGCCAGCCACTGGCGGAAGCCATAGGATGTCTTGCCATAGTTTTCTTCCAGCTGATCCAGCAGGGACGAATAATCCTCGACATCCACCACCACGTTCACAAAGGAATGGTTTTTTGAGGCCGCGCGGATCATCGCCGGGCCGCCGATGTCGATATTCTCGATACACTCGTCATAGCCCGCGCCCTTGGTGACTGTTGCCTCGAACGGGTAGAGGTTTACGACCAGCAGGTCGATGGCGCCGATGCCATGTTCCTCCATCGCCGCAACATGGGTGTCATTGTCGCGCAGCGCCAGCAACCCGCCATGCACCATCGGGTGCAGCGTCTTGACCCGGCCATCCATCATCTCGGGGAACCCGGTGATTTCGCTGACATCGCGAACCTCAAGCCCTGCATCGCGCAGCGCCTTGGCGGTGCCGCCGGTCGACAACAGTTCGATCCCACGCTCGGACAGCGCCTTGCCCAGCTCGATCAGCCCGGTCTTGTCGGAAACGGAAAGCAACGCGCGGCGCACGGGATGAAGGTCGGTCATGGGTCCAAAGGTCCTTTTGGCGTCAGTCAAACTTGGGCTCGTCCCGGTGCGTATCGCGTACGGCATAGGCTGTATCCTGCGCCTTGCTCAGCGTCCACCGGATGCGCGTCGCATACTCCATTGCGCGGCCATATAGAACGATCTGTTTTGTCGCGCGTGGCTTTAAACGGCCTTTTTCAAGGTAAACACTTGGTTCGACAGATAATTTTCCCACGCCATCATGGCGGAAAACCCAGATCTCGCCGCTTTTGAGCGCCATCGACACTGCCGCCCCGCCCAGATCCAGCGCCGCATCAACGTCAGGATGCAGATGAAAACGGATGTCATAGCCAATGCCCTTGAGGCCCGAGGCGTCCAACGCCCTGTCGAACTGACGCTTGGCCTTGTCGGTTGCGGTCAGCAGAATATCCTCGACCGTCAGCTCACGCCCGTCAAAGCGCAATTCGAATGTGCGCGCGTGGGTCAGCCCGAAGACTTTGACATATCCGTCATGCCCGGCCATGAAACGGATGCCTTCGAACGCATCTTCAAAATCGACTGGAACGTCCTGTGGCGCGTCGACCAGCGCCTGACTTTCGCGGCCCGGCAACGGGTTGGCCAACCGCGCGCTCGAGAACCCGTCCAGACACAGGGTTGAGTGAGATGGGGTCGCACGCCCGGCACGGCGCCAATCCAGCCCGAAACTGGCCCCCGATCCACAATTCACGATCAAAGGGCGGCGCCCCGAGGTCAGCTCGAACGCCAGCGTTGAGGCGTGCGCGTTGAATGAGGCAGCTCCGGAGGGCGGCGCGCTGGCATCCACGATCACCGTGGTGCGTGCTGCGGCCAGGCGGGCATAGCCCATTGGCAGTTCGGTCGCCGCCTTGTGCTTGACGCCACTTTGCGCAAGCGCCTGTTCCAGCCGCCCTTCGACCCCGCGCCCGCCACCGTGAAACCGCGCCAGCGCGCCATCCGCATGGCGCAGACTGCGCAAGGTCGGTGCGATCCGCTTGATCGCCTTGGTCTGCGCGACAGGTGTGCCGCGTCCAAGATCGCTCAGCGCCGCCGACGTCCAGCTGAGCAGCATGAACACCTCAAGCAGCTCTTCCGGGTTGCGTGTTGGAATACCGCCCTTCGCATCCACCTGCCGGTCACACTCACCAGCCAAAGCCCGCAGGGCCGGATCGGCCATCTGCTCCAACCCCTCCAGCGCCAATCCGGCTTGCACAAGACCGGCCAGCGCCTCGAAACGCGGCAACCCGGGCGTCGCGGCCTGCCAGCGTTTGGACAGGAACCATGTTTGCTGCGCCAAAGACCGAAAGAACAGTTTGCTTTGCTTTTCATCTGCCCCGCGCAGCAGAAAAAGCGCATGGTTGATCCAGCGCATCACCCGCCGCCCGGTCAGGTCAGGCACCCAGCCCGGGCCCTGCCCGCGGCCATGCGTCTCGATCCAGCCCCAAACCCAGCGCTGCGCTTTTTCCCGTGCGCGCATATCACCGACAGCGGCCAGATCATCCAGCCATGCAAAACCATGGCGTTCCTCGTCAAAGCCGGCGCTGGGGGCAATGACATCCCACAACGCGGTATCGTCTGCCTCGACCAGATAGCCGGCGAACAAGAGATTCCCCGCAACCAGCTGCCGCCCGCGCGCAAACGAACCAACGGTACGCGGCTGGGGCTGCGCAACAAACCCCGTGGCGGCCTTTTGCCGTTGGCTGAGACGCGCGTAGAAACGGTTCTGCAACCGCATCCACCGACTGGCCATGGTGTCCGAATTTGACATGCGCGTGTTACTCTGCCCCTTGCGCTCTGCTGGCGCTTGAGACCCAACGATAGACCGCGCCGATCGTCAAGTCATCGAAAAGCGTGCACTCAGGCGGATTTGTTCAGGCAGGCGATATAGAACCCGTCCATACCCCCGCGCTCGGGCCAGTAATCGGGCCGCAGACGCAGGCCGCCTTCCTCAGTGATCCAGTTGTCTTCGATGCCGGGTAAGTTCAGAGCGGCGCGATCAACACGCATGTCCGGATACATGCCCAGCGCGTCTTCGATCTGAACCTCGCCCTCATCCGGCAAGAGCGAACAGGTGCAATAGACCAGCCGCCCGCCGGGTTTCAGCAGCGTCCACGCATGGGCCAGCATCTGCGCCTGCAAATCGATCAGTCCGCCAAATTCCGAGCCATCCTTGGCAAAAGGCAAGTCAGGATGCCTGCGGATCGTACCCGTAGCCGAGCAGGGTGCGTCCAGCAAAATTGCGTCGTACTGACCCTGATGGTCCAGAGCGTCACCCACGATGACCTCTGCCTGCAACCCGGTCCGGGCGAGGTTTTCGCGCACGCGTTCGGTGCGCGCCGCGGATACATCCAGCGCCTTCACATCCGCCCCCGCCGCAGCCAGTTGCATCGTTTTGCCGCCCGGAGCCGCGCAAAGGTCCAACACCTTCTCGCCCGCCTTCGGTGCCAGAACACGCACCGGCAGCGCGGCTGCCGCGTCCTGCACCCACCAATCCCCAGCCTTGTATCCCGGCAAGGCCGAGACCTGACCCGCATCCTGAATACGCACAGACCCGGTGGGCAGCTTTTCGCCCGGGGGGCCTTCTGCCCCCGGCTTCAGTGTAAGGTCCAGTGGTGCGCCCGCGAAATGCGCCTGTTCCATACCGGCAACCGCTTCGGCACCCCAGGCCGCGATCAGAGGTTCTCGCAACCACTCCGGCAGGCGCGGGACACGCATTTTCGGCCATGCCTCTGGACCCTCGGACGCGACCTTGCGCAAAACAGCATTCACCAGCCCTTTCAGACGCCCGTGCTTGCGCGAGCGGCTGATGATTTCAACCATGGAGTTCACCACCCCATGCGCGGCTTCCCCGTTGCACAGTTCGACCGCACCCAGCCTCAGCGCGTTGTGTACGGTCAGGGCGGGTGTTCGGTTCAGGTGGTTGTCCAGCAGACGGTCGGCGCGCTCCAGCCCGCGCAGGGTTTCCGACGCCAGCCGCTGGGCACGCGCGCGATCCTCTGGCCCCAACCGATCCAAAGCGCCCGCAGCGAGGCATTCAGACAACAGGCGGCCTTCGCCCAGAACCTGATCCAATAGATAGATTGCGCTGCGCCGTGCTGCTGTCGCGCTGTTTGTCATGGTACTGCCTTCATGTGACCTGTGCCCGCATTGCCATTGGCGGACGCGGGCGTATATCAAGGCTATGCACGGAAAGGAACCCGATGTCATGAGTGACGACCGCAAAGACCTGCCCCCCGCCGCCCAACGCGCGCTGGCTGAAGCGGAAGAACGCCGCCAAAAAGCCCGGGCCGAGGCCAGGGAAATGCCCAAGGAACTGGGCGGACGCGATGGGTTGGACCCCGCCCGTTACGGCGATTGGGAAAAGAAAGGCATCGCCATCGATTTCTAGGCCCTCAACCGCGCAGGGCCTTCAGAAAATCATCGATCAGGGCGCGCTGTTTCCTGGACTGCGCCCGATCTTCAGGCCATGACAGCCAATACCCGTCCTTGGTTTGCAGCTCTGGCAGCTCCAACCTGCGCAACCGGCCATCCTTTAGGTCACCGGACGCCAGCGGAACCGAGCCCAGAACGATCCCCATTCCGCGCCTTGCCGCCGAAACGGCGTGCTCCATCGAATCGAAACTGACATGTGATGGCGCGACTTCTCCATGCCCGAATTTCCGGACCCACTCGCGCCAGCCCGGACGTTCACCGCGCAGATCGATCAGGGGGGCACCCCATTCAACACCCGGCGCGGCCATCGGCACCAGCACCTCGCGCGCGATCAATACCGCGTCGCGCCCGGCCCACACCCCCCTGCCATAGCGGATTTGCAGCCAGGTGCGTTCCTCGTCCAGCGACGACCGGCGCGCAACCGAGTCGGTCATCACCCGCACCTCGGGGCGCAGATTTCGGAACACAGGCAGGGCTGGTACAACAAGGGCGTGAATGTTTGACGACAACCCGGCGACCCTGAGTTCGCGTGGCGATTTTCCAAACAGATCCTCGGTGTTGCGTTCCAACGCCAGCAGGCTGTCCTGCACGAGCGGCAGATAGCTTTCACCTTCGACCGTCAGCGACACGCCGCGCGCCTCGCGCACAAACAGGGACCGGCCCAGCCACGCCTCAAGATTGCCGATCCTTTGACTGACAGCGGCCTGCGTCAACCCGAACTCTTTCGCCGCGGCCGAGAACCCGCCAAGCCGCCCGGCGGCTTCGAACACGCGCAACCAATCCAGCGGCGGTAATCCGGTCTTATTCTTAGCCATTAGTTTTTCCAAGCCTCAGCCGAAATAAGGATTAATTGTCGTAATGCCACGAACGGCGTATCTGCTCAACCAAAGCCCGCGCCGAACAGGAGACCCCCAATGCTGCGCACCGCCACCCACGACACCTCGATTGTTACAGTCGCGTTTGACACCGGGACCAAGGCCCGTTTCCACGCCATCTGGCTGCGCGACAACGCGCTGGACGCTGATACCCGCGCACCGGGCAACGGTCAGCGCCTGATCACCATCGGCGATATTCCTGCCGACATTTCGGTCAGTTCAGTCGAGGTGGTCGCGGGTGACCTGCAAGTCACGTTCCAGCCTGAGGGCAAAACCGTTACCTTCCCGGCGGACTGGTTGGCCGAAAACAGCTATGACCGCGATCATGACATTGCGCTGGGTCGCATCGCCGCCGGCATCACGACCTGGGAGAGTGGCATCGCCGCGCCCAGCGGCGATTGGAACGAGGTCCATGCCAACCCGGCTGCCAAGCGCAATTGGCTGGCCGCTGTGGCCGAGTTCGGCTTTGCCAAGCTGACCGGCGGCCCGACCGAGCCTGAATCGCTGCTGAAGGTCGCTGGCCTGTTCGGCTATGTCCGCGAAACCAATTATGGCCCCTATTTCGAAGTGCGGACCGAGGTGAACCCGACCAACCTTGCCTATACCGGGCTTGGCCTTCAGGCGCATACCGACAACCCCTATCGCGACCCGGTGCCGACCTTGCAAATCCTCTATTGTCTGGAAAACTCGGCTGAAGGCGGGGATTCCATCGTTGTTGATGGCTTCCGCGCTATCGAAAAACTGCGTGACGCAAACCCCGAAGGCTTTGCCCTGCTGGCCGGATATCCGGCGCGGTTCGAATACAAGGGCTCGGACGGGGTCTGCCTGCGGTCACGCCGTCCGATGATCGAGTTGTCGCCGGATGGCGAGCTGATCGGCATCCGCTTCAACAACCGCTCTTCTGCCCGCTTCGTAGACGTGCCGTTCGACAAGATGGAGGCTTATTACGCCGCCTATCGCCAATTGGGGAATATCATCGACGATCCGGCGATGGGCGTTTCCTTCAAACTGGAACCGGGGGAAAGTTTTATCGTCGACAACACCCGCGTCCTGCACGCGCGGCTTGGCTATTCCGGAGCCGGATCGCGCTGGTTGCAGGGATGTTACGCCGACAAGGACGGGTTGCTGTCCACACTGGCGGCGATGGAGATGGCGCAGCCGGAGGCAGCGGAATGAAACCCGATTTCTCGACCCTGAACCGGGACAATATCGTTGCCTTCATCGGTGACATCTTTGCGCGCCGCGGCGGTGAAGAATATCTGGGCGAGCCTGTCACCATGGCCCAGCACATGCTGCAAGGCGCCACCATTGCCGAGCAGAACGGGATGCCCGAGGAAATCATCGTCGGCGCATTGCTGCATGACATCGGCCATTTCACATCCGAGTTCGGCACCTACCACCCGGATGACACCGAAGACCGCCACCATGAGGACGCAGGCGCCGAGGTACTGGAGCAGTTCTTCCCTTCGGTCATCACCGATTGCTGCCGCTATCACGTGGCGGCCAAGCGGTATCTGTGTGCCACCAAGCCCGAGTACTTCAATCGCTTGTCCGCCGCATCGGTTCACACGTTGGAACTGCAAGGTGGTCCGATGAGCGCCCAAGAAGTTGCCGCGTTCGAAGCCAACCCGAACCTGAAAGAGATCATTCAGGTCCGCTATCTGGATGAGGCCGGAAAACGCGCGGATATGGAAACCCCTGACTTTGCACATTTTGCGCCGATGGTGCAGCGTATGGTCGACAAGCACATGGAGGCCGCATGAACGCCCCGGAATATATCTTTGAAGCCAGCACCAAACCCTCGTTGCCCTGGCACGAGGTTCCCCTGATCCGCGCAACGGACGCCTCGGTCAAAGGTTATGGATGTCTGGTCGATGATCCCGAAGAGTTCGAGATCGAGATCACCCGCTGGCCACAGCAGGGGTGGCGGCCGATCGACGAAGGCACAGGCGATGAAGGCGGCTGGGTCGAAGGCACCTTTCGCGGTGAGTGGAAGGGAGACGTGCTTTACGGCGAGAACGAAGCGGTCAATGGCCACTATGTCCTGGGATGGTCAACCGATCCGCAGCAGGCGCAGACAAGCCGCCAAACAGCGCCCCGCGATCAGGTGCTGCTGTGGCACATGAACTATCACCCGGATGGCGGGCAGATGTTCTGGCCGCTCGACAACAAGCCCTTCATCATTCCTGCCGCGTTGCCCGGCGACAACCTGACGCCGGAAAAGGTGGTGGCGTTCTGGTGCGACGGTTCGCGCGGGCTGTATATCCATCCCGGTATCTGGCACGAGGGGATATTCCCGGTTGAAAACAACCAGCGGTTCCTCGACCGGCAGGGTGCAGTACACGCGCGGGTCAGCGCTGATATCGGTCAGGAATTTGGCGTCTACCTCGCCTGCCCGCTGCGCGCCGACAAGATCAGGGACTTGTAAGAAAAGCACCGCTTGTTGCTGCGGTGCTTTTTTGGAGCACCGCATTCATTCGATTTGTTGATTTGACCGCGTATGTTTAGCAGCGCCTACAACCCCAACACATCCACCATGTCATACTGACCCGGCGCCTTGCCCTGCCCCCACAGGGCCGCCTTCAGCGCGCCGCGGGCAAAGATGGCGCGGTCCGTGGCCAGATGGCGCAGGACGATGCGTTCTCCGGGGGCGGCGAACAGAACATCATGTTCCCCCACGATGTCGCCGCCGCGAATAGCGTGAAAGCCGATATCTCCGCGCTTGCGCGCGCCGGTGATGCCGTCCCGGCCCCGGTCGGACACATCCGACAACTCGACGCCGCGCCCTTCGGCTGCGGCCTCACCCAGCATCAGCGCCGTGCCCGAAGGTGCATCGACCTTGTGATGGTGGTGACCTTCGATGATCTCGATATCGAAATCCTCATCCAATGCGGCCGCGACCTTTTTGGTCAATTGCACCAGAAGATTGACGCCAAGGCTCATGTTTCCGGCCCGAACGATCACCGCATGGCGCGACGCGGGTTCCAAAGCTGCGATCTGTTCGTCGGACATGCCGGTGGTGCCGATCACATGCACACAGCGCGCCTGCGCGGCCAGCGCGGCAAATTCCAGAGTCGCTTCGGGCGCGGTAAAGTCGATTACGGCCTGCGCCTGTGCAAACGCCTCCAACGGGTCGTCGGTCACGGTCACGCCCAGCGCGGGGCCGCCCATCGCTTTGCCCACGTCCTGACCGATCCAGTCATGGCCTTTCCGCTCGACCACACCCACCAGGCGCGCCTGATCGCTGTCGGTGACGGTCTTGATCAGCATCTGCCCCATACGGCCCGAAGCCCCTGTGATGACGATCCCCGGAATATGGGTCATTGCGCTGGTCCTTTTCGTTAAGTCGGCTCGAAGCCTCCTACCCCGTTCGCGCCCGCTTGGCAAAGCCCCGCTTTGCGCTTAGATCGGGGATTATGGCAAAGAACAAATTCCATGATGGCCCCGGCCCGTCCCAACGGCAGCTGCGTGTCGGCGAACTGATCCGTCGCACTCTGTCCGAAGTTCTGGCGCGCGGAGATGTCCATGACCCCGACCTGAACCGCTTGTCGATCACAGTGGGTGAGGTGCGCACCTCGCCCGATCTGAAGATCGCCACCGCCTATGTGCTGCCCCTTGGCGGCCGAGGGCAGGAGGACGTAATCGAGCTGCTGGCCCGCAACAAGGGTGAGCTGCGGCGTATGGTCGGCAAGAAAGTCGGCCTGAAATTCGCGCCCGATCTGCGCTTTCGGCTGGATGACACGTTTGACCGTCTGGACGACACCCGCCGTATGTTCGAACAGGACGCGGTGCGCCGCGATCTGGACGAGTGATCCGCACGTTTGTCACATTGGCGACGCTTCTCTGGGCCGCGCAGGCAGGCGCGGTCACTTGTGAAAAGCTGACCCATGAGGACAAACGTTATACGGTTTGTAACGTCGATGCCGCCATTGAAGATCTGCGGCTGTTTCTGAACGGCAAAGACGGTCAGGTATTGGGGCATTTTTCGTCGGTCAACGAAGTGCTGGCCCCGGAAGGCAAACGGCTGGCTTTTGCAATGAACGCGGGCATGTATCACGACGACCGTTCACCGGTTGGCCACTATGTCGAGGACGGGCAGGAACAGATGCGTGTGATCGCCAACCCCGGCCCCGGCAATTTCGGGTTGCTGCCCAATGGCGTGTTCTGCATCCGCAAGGGCCGGGCGGATGTGTTTGAAACGCTTGATTACGTGGATCAGGCCCCCACCTGCCGCTTTGCTACCCAATCCGGTCCAATGCTGGTGATCGACGGAGAACTGCACCCGCGCTTCCTGCCCGATTCGACCTCGCTTTATGTTCGCAATGGGGTCGGCACCAGTTCCGACGGTACGCGAGCGGTGTTTGCGATCTCGGAAGATTATGTCACCTTCCACGAATTCGGGCGTCTGTTCCGCGATGTGCTTGGCACACCAAACGCGCTGTTTTTCGACGGCAATATCTCACGGATGTATGAGCGGGCCAGCAACCGCTCGGATCTCGGATTCTCGCTGGGGCCGATTGTCGGCGTGGTCGAAGAAATGCCCGCAAATTGACAGCGGCAGAGTGATCCGCTAACTCGCGCGCCTTAGCAAGATTCAAGGTGCATGATGGGACGTAAACGCAAGGGTCGCGACATTTCCGGCTGGCTGGTGGTGGACAAGCCCGCGGGCATGACCTCGACCGCCGTGGTCAACAAGGTGCGTTGGGCGATGGATGCCAAAAAGGCGGGCCATGCAGGCACGCTGGATCCCGAGGCGACCGGCGTTCTGGCAATTGCCTTGGGTGAGGCAACCAAGACCGTTCCCTATATCACCGATGCGTTGAAAGCCTATACCTTCACTGTGCGCCTGGGGCAGGCCACCAACACGGACGATGCCGAGGGCGAAGTGATCGCGCAAAGCGATACGCGCCCCTCGGATGACGATATCAAGCAGGCGCTGACCCGGTTTCTGGGCGATATCATGCAGGTGCCGCCCAAATTCTCGGCGGTGAGGATCGACGGCCAGCGCGCCTATAAACTGGCCCGCGATGGTGAGGACGTGGAGCTGACCGCCCGCCCCCTCTGGGTCGAGGAACTGATCCTTGTCGACCGCCCCGACGAAGACCATGTGGTGCTGGAGATGACCTGCGGCAAAGGCGGCTATGTGCGCTCGATTGCCCGCGATCTGGGCGAGGCGCTGGGTTGTCACGCCCACGTCAAGGAACTGCGCCGCATCTGGTCCGGCCCCTTCGAGGCCGAGGACGGGTTAAGCATCGAGCAGATTGACGAAATGGCGAAAACAACCGCGCTGGACGAATATCTGCACCCACTGGAAACCGGCCTGTCCGACCTGCCCGAGCTGAAATGCACCGCCGAGGGGGCAACCCGTCTGCGCAATGGCAATCCGGGCATGGTGCTGGCCTCAGACATTGAATACGGCGACGAGGCCTGGGCATCGTTCGACGGCAAGGCCGTGGCCGTGGGCATCTATAAATCCGGTGAATTGCACCCTAGCCGGGTGTTCGTCGACTGAGAGCCGTGTTAGGCGAAGGGCATGATCACCCGTTCCCACACCAAGGGCGACGCGCCCTCGACCGCCATCTATTCCGATTGCGAGAAATACCGCTATAGCCTGACCCGCATCTGGGACCCTGAAGGGCGCAAGGCGCTGTTTGTGATGCTGAACCCGTCAACCGCGACCGAGGTGCAGAACGACCCGACGGTGGAACGCTGTGAACGGCGCGCACGCGCGCTTGGGTTCGGCGCGTTTCAGGTCACGAACATCTTTGCCTGGCGCGATACCGACCCGCGCAAGATGCGGGCTGCCGCCGATCCGGTCGGGCCCGGGAACGACGCGGCCATTCTTGACGGTGTGCGATGGGCCGATCAGGTCATCGCGGCCTGGGGTACGCACGGCGCGCATCTGGGACGCGGCCCTGCGGTGGAAACCCTGTTGCGAGGCACCGGCCAATCGCTGTTCCATCTGGGCCTGACCAAAGACGGTCATCCCAAACATCCGCTTTATATCGCATACACGCGTCAGCCTGAGGTCTGGTGACAAAGGATTAACCATTTCAAAGGTTTACCTTTGACCTGGTGACGGGCGACATGGGATATTCCACCCTCGGAGCATCATGCTTTCGGAGGGGTTCAATGTTTCTGGCCGGATTGCTTGGACTGGCCGCCATCGGCGGCGCTGCTTACGCGATGAGCGATTTTCTGATCGAAGAGGACGACACGCCGGATGAAAACCCGGAAGGTGAGCCATCGGCTGAGGTTGATACCGGTGAGTTTCTGGTCATCGGTGAAGGTGTCGAAGACCCGGAAAACGCTAACACCGAACCTTCGCCGGACAGTGGCGAGGCACCCTCCACCGGGACTGTGATCTCGGAATGTGAAGGCGATCTCGTGATTGCCGGTGGCGATGGTTCGGACGTGATTACCGGGCAGGACGGTGTCGATCAGATCAACGGCTACGGCGGGGACGACACGATAAACGGTGCCAAGGGCAACGACGTTCTGCACGGGGGCGACGGCGCGGATGAAATATCGGGCGGGCAGGGAAATGACATCCTGCACGGTGAGGCGGATGGCGACCTTTTGTTCGGAGATGACGGGGATGACGCCCTTTACGGTCACTTTGGTGACGACACTCTGGATGGCGGTGCGGGTGAGGACGAACTGTTTGGCGGTCAGGGCGACGACAGGCTGGACGGCGGCGCAGGGGATGATGCGTTGCAGGGCGGGTTCGGGGATGATGTTCTGAACGGTGGCGAAGGTGAGGATACTGTCTTTGGCGGGGACGGAAACGACTTTGTTTTCGGGATCGAAGAAGGTGCCGCCGAAAGGGATTTCCTGAACGGCGGTGCGGGTGACGATACCATTCTGGCAGGCGGCAAAGACGTGGTGACGGGCGGAGCCGGGGCCGATGATATCGTGCTGAACCCCGGCGACGATCAGGTGACCGTGATGGGTTTTCAACCCGGCGAAGACAAGCTGCTGGTGACGTGGGAGGATGAGACCGACCCGGCAATCGAGGTTGAGGTCGACGCCGAAAACGCCAACCTGACAAGGGTTTTCATAGATGGCCAGGAAGTTGCGCAGGTATATGGTGCCGAAGGGATGACAGCGGCCGACATTCAGCTGATCACCGAAGCCCAGTTGGCGCAATACGGGCAGATGGCCTGAGCCCGTAGAAACCCTTTGCCATTTGGGTCAAATGCGCTTATACGCGCCCATCCGCATCGGAATCGGTGCGGTCTTCTCCATGGGCCTGTGCTGGACGACATCCCGGCCTGCGCCATCAACCCTAACCTTAAAAGGAGACCCCGATGTCGATCACTGCCGCTGAAAAAACACGCGTCATGCAAGAATTCGCAACCAAAGAAGGCGACACCGGTTCGCCTGAAGTTCAGGTTGCTATCCTGACCTCGCGCATCAACACCCTGACCGAGCACTTCAAGACCCACAAGAAAGACAACCACGGTCGTCGTGGTCTGCTGAAAATGGTTGCTCAGCGCCGTAAGCTGCTGGACTACCTGAAGGGCAAGGAAGAGGCGCGCTACCAGGACCTGATCAAAAAGCTGGGCATCCGCCGCTAAACGTAATTGTTACGTTTTGTACCGGTTCTGAACCCCGGTTTGTAAGATTTGTACGCCCGCCCATTTGGCGGGCGTCTTTGATTCCGGGTCAGATTGCCTGCCACTTTTTGTAGGTATCAACCGCCAAGGCGGTGTCGATCACGAACATCGCAACTGCGGTTACCATCGCCAGCATCGACAGCCAGAACGACCCGCTTGCCGAGGCGACGGCCAGGGTCATGCCGCCGACGCAGGTGGCAATCGCGGCGGCTTTTTCAAGGCCGCTCATGTCGGTCAGAACGATGCCCGCAAGTTTGGTGAACCCGACGGACGCCTTGGCGACGCCCAGCATTGCCTTCATCATGGCCAGATCGCTGCCCGCCGTTCCGGCCTTGGCGATTGCACCGGCGTGGCGGCTGATCGGGCCGCTGCATTTGACGGCAATCCCGGCCCCGGCCCGTGTCACCGTCTTGGTTCCGAGCGCCTGATAAACCCCCAGCGCGGCCATGGCCATCGTGATGATATCGGCAAACGCCTTGGCGGCGGCCCCGATAAAGGTGTTCAGCGCGGCCTTCTTGCGCTTTTTCCTGCTGGTGCCCAGCGGAGCCCCCAAAAGCGGCGTGTCCCCCTGCATCAGGATCAGGCTGTCCGCAGTTTCATGCACCGAGAACGGCGCGGCATCGACGGGAACCGTGGCGGCTTCGGCCTCGGGTATCGGGTCGGGAGACAGGAACCGCGCCTTGATCTGCGCCTGCTGGTCGGCCGGTAGCGCGCGGATATCGGCCCCTTCGTCTGAGGCATAAAGCTCTTCCCATGCGCTTTCCATGATCGCGGCCACGTCCGCCGCGCTTGGTTCGGCGGCGGGGGCTGTCATCAGCGGCATCTTGGGGCCTGCATCAAGGTCGATGTCCTCCACCGCGTCCTCGGGGAGCTTGTCGAGCATCTCGATGAATGACTCGTCGAACACATCAGGGTTGAATGAAATGCCAGAGGCGGAATGGAGCTTCATGGGTAAACCTACTTTCTTTAACTTTGACACAATAAGCCTGCACAATAGACGAGTTTTGAATTCTCTCTGTGGTGAACATCACACTTGAACAGCCAGTCGCCCCCCCCGGACGCCGCCAGCCGGGGCGCGCGCGGCGTTTCGTGGCAGCAGCAGGACGCGTGTCTGTAGATCAGCCGTTATTCGGGAAGACCGGCCTTTTTCCACCCTTCGCGCCAGCTTTCGGAACAGGCCGGAACGGTAAAGATCGGCAGCCTGGTCTGATCCGAGGAAGCGGTGATATCCGGGCGCAATGCTTTCAGGTAGCTTATCGCCGCCTGCGCCGCTGCGGCATCCGACATTTGACCCAAGGCGGCAATAAGCATCAGGTGGCTCATGACAAATCCGGACCGAACGGCCAGAGCGTCACGCGCTGCGGCGGCGGCCTCGTCATACCGGCACAGCTGAAACAGCGCACTTGACCGGGCGATATGCGCCGCATGACGCATCGGGTCTTTCGGGCTGAGTTCAATGGCATGTGTTGCGTGGTCCAAAGCCTCGTCCGATCGGTTCAACATGCACAGGTTGATGGAGGCGAGCATGTGGACGCTTGCAGCATTGGGGTTTTCGGCCAGCGCCTGTTTGAACGCCGCACGCGCACGCGGCAGGTCGCGGGCCAGCATCGAGATTGAATGCGCCGCATAAGCCATGGCAATGCCGTCGGAGCGGTCGCTCATGAGAACGCGTTCAGCCGCGCTGATGGCGGCCTTGGGCCCTTCGCCGATGGGATCAAGCCCCTGCACAAGCCGCTGAATATGCAGCCAGGCCAGCAGCCCTGCGGCAGCGGCGTATTCCGGGTCGCGGTCCAGCGCCAGCGTTGTCAGCCGGATGGCTTCGCGATTGGCGTCATCTGTCAGCAGATGAAAATGCGACAGCGCCTGAAGGTAGAGTTCATAGGCTTCGAGGTTTTCGGTCGGCTTGGCGCGGGACCGGTTCGTTTCGGCGTGGCGCAGCGATGGCTCGATCGCTGTGACGACCTCTTGCGTGACCTTGTCCTGAAGGTCGAAGATATCGTCCAGCACCCCGTCAAAGCGATCGGCCCACAGGTGGCTGCCATTTTCCGCATCAATCAACTGCCCGGTGATCCGGACACGCTGTCCGGCGCGTCGGACGGACCCTTCCAGCACATACCGAACCCCGAGCGTCAGGCCGACCTGTCGGATATCCGTCGTTTTTCCCTTGAAAATGAAGGACGAGTTGCGGGCCACGACCATCAGCCAGCGAAAGCGCGACAGTTCCGTGATGATGTCTTCGGTTATGCCGTCGGCAAAGAACTCTTGCTCGGGGTCGCCGGACATGTTGTCGAAGGGCAGAACGGCGATCCCCGGACGGGTGTCGGCGGGTGTAGCAAGATGGGCGGTTGAACCCTTTGGCCAGCACCAGACACCAACGCGGCGCGTGATGTTCTTCAGCTCGGCCTGCCCGCTGCCGTCGAACAGGGCCGCATCGCCCCGGTCAAGGCTGTGATGCGCCGTGTCCGAGATCAGGATCTGGTCGGGTTTGGCCAATGCTTCGAGCCGGGCAGCGACATTGATGCCATCACCGAAAATGTCTTCGCCTTCCGTGATGACCTCACCCGTGTGAATACCGATGCGCAGCCGCAGCCCTTCGGGCTTGTCGCAGGATTGCAGGGCAATCGCAAAATCCGACGCGTCGGACGTTGACCGGAATTCGGCGATCCAGCCATCCCCCATGCTTTTGATCAATGTGCCGTTGTGGGTTTCCAGCAGGGCGGTGAGCGTGTCGTCACGGAACGATTTCAGCGCTGCAAGTGTACCCTGCCGGTCCTGATCCATAAGCGCCGAGTACCCGACAACGTCAGCCGCCAGCACTGTCGTAAGCCGTCTTTTCATTCGCACCCCCAATGAAAGTGAGGTTAGCGCAGTGATCCGGTTCTGTCAGGCCATTTCCCGGACGGGGGGCAATGGCACGCATCGCACCATCATGCGGCCCCTGTGCCTTGTATCGCGCTGCGAGGGGTCAGGGCCTGCCTCAGCATGATCCGGCCAGCTTTTTCGGTTTCGCTTTCCTTCCAACGCATTCTCATGTATGCGCGCGGTATCTGAGACGTTGTGCCCTGACCCCGGCACTCGAACGGAAGATAAATGGGGTCGGCGGCAATGGGGCCGCCATGCAAAACCGGAGACCCGCAGGGGCGGGAGTGCTCCGTTCTAGGATACGCATATGTTTGATGTAACGAAGAAATCGATGCAGTGGGGCGAGGAGACGCTGACACTGGAAACCGGCAAGGTTGCCCGTCAGGCCGACGGCACCGTGATTGCCACGCTGGGCGAAACCAGCGTCATGGCCAACGTGACCTTTGCCAAGAGCCAAAAACCCGGTCAGGACTTTTTCCCGCTGACCGTACATTACCAAGAGAAATATTATGCCGCCGGTAAGGTTCCGGGTGGCTTCTTCAAGCGCGAGGCGCGCCCGACCGAGAAAGAGACGCTGACCGCGCGTCTGATCGACCGTCCGATCCGCCCGCTGTTCGTTGACGGTTTCAAAAACGAAGTTCTGGTGATGTGCACCGTGCTGAGCCACGATCTGGTCAATGATCCCGACATCGTTGCGATGATCGCCGCGTCGGCTGCGCTGACCATTTCCGGCGCGCCGTTCATGGGCCCGATCGCCGGTGCCCGCGTTGGTTTCGTGGATGGCGAATACGTCCTGAACCCGACCGTGGACGACATGCAGGACCTGCGCCTGAACCCTGAACAGCGTCTGGATCTGGTTGTTGCCGGTACCAAAGACGCCGTGATGATGGTTGAATCGGAAGCCTATGAGCTGTCCGAGGCCGAAATGCTGGGTGCGGTGAACTTTGCGCATGAGCAGATCCAGCCGGTCATCGACCTGATCATTTCGCTGGCCGAAGACGCCGCGAAAGAGCCGTTCGAATTCGTCGCACCCGATTACTCGGAGCTTTACGCCGCCGTGTCGGCTGCCGGTGAAGAGCAGATGCGCGCCGCGTTCGCGATCACCGACAAGCAGGAGCGCACCGCCGCTGTTGCCGCTGCCCGTGAAACGATCAAAGAAGCGCTGACCGAGGAACAGCTGGAAGACGCCAACCTTGGTTCGGCGATGAAAAAGCTGGAAGCCGGCATTCTGCGCGGTGACGTCGTCAAGGGCGGCAAGCGCATCGACGGTCGATCGACCACCGATGTTCGCGCCATCGAAGCCGAAACCTCATTGCTGCCGCGCACCCACGGCTCTGCCCTGTTCACCCGCGGTGAAACCCAGGCGCTGGCCGTGACCACGCTGGGCACCGGCGACGATGAGCAGTTCATCGACGCGCTGCACGGCAACTTCAAATCGAACTTCCTGCTGCATTACAACTTCCCCCCCTATTCGGTTGGTGAAGTGGGCCGCGTGGGTTCGCCCGGCCGTCGCGAAATCGGCCACGGCAAGCTGGCATGGCGCGCACTTCAGGCGGTTCTGCCTGCGCCGACCGACTTCCCCTATACCATCCGCGTGGTGTCCGAGATCACCGAATCCAACGGCTCCAGCTCGATGGCGTCAGTCTGCGGCGGTTCGCTGTCGATGATGGATGCGGGTGTTCCGCTGAAAGCCCCGGTTGCCGGTGTGGCCATGGGCCTGATCCTGGAAGATGACGGGTCTTACGCAGTTCTGACCGACATCCTGGGTGACGAAGACCACCTGGGCGATATGGACTTCAAGGTTGCGGGTACTGCAAACGGCATCACCTCGCTTCAGATGGACATCAAGGTCGCGGGCATCACACCTCAGATCATGGAAACCGCCCTGGCACAGGCCAAGGACGGTCGGATGCACATTCTGGGCGAGATGGGCAAAGCCCTGTCCGAGACCAACGAGTTCTCGGTCCACGCACCGCGTATCGAAACCATGAACATCCCGACCGACAAGATCCGTGAAGTGATCGGTTCGGGCGGCAAGGTCATCCGCGAGATCGTCGAGGTTTCGGGTGCCAAGGTCGACATCAACGACGATGGCGTCATCAAGATCGCATCGCCCGATGGGGAATCGATCAAGAAGGCTTATGACATGATCTGGTCGATCGTGGCCGAGCCGGAAGAAGGTCAGGTCTATACCGGCAAGGTGGTCAAGATTGTCGATTTCGGTGCCTTCGTGAACTTCTTTGGCAAGCGGGACGGTCTGGTCCACGTGTCCCAAATCGAAAACCGCCGCCTGAACCATCCGTCGGATGTTCTGAAGGAAGGTCAGGAAGTGAAGGTCAAGCTGCTGGGCTTTGACGATCGCGGCAAGGTCCGCCTGTCGATGAAAGTGGTCGATCAGGAAACCGGTGAAGAGATCGTTCCCGAGAAGAAAGAAAAGAAAGAGGAAAGCGCCGAGTAATCTGCCAACCCTTAGATTGAATGCGAAAGGCCCCGGTTTCGACCGGGGCTTTTTTTGTACGTGCGGTCAAGAACACCGGGTGTCCCGTGGCTTGGTAAATCAAATGTTAACACTTCATGCGTGTATTTACTCAACCATAAGGATGATCATGTTGCATTCAGGGATGCTTTTCGACCGTGGCCTCGATTACCGTTTTCGAAATCAGCGCAGACCCCTACAGCAATAAAAGCGTCGACATAACCGCCGCATATTCCGTTGATATCACCGACAATGACGCCCTGTTGCAGGATCCTGACCCTGACAGCGCGCAGCTTGACCTGTCGGCCCTGCCCGGTTTTTCCGGGACAAGCCAGAATTTCAGCACCTTCGAAAGCTATTCGGGAACGGTGAACGGGGCGCCTGTCACCTTCATTCTGGTTCAGTTCTCGAATCCGCGCTACATCATCGTCACCTCGGGTCAGGCACAGTTGAACGATACCATCTCGGGGACCAGCTTTGGCGGGACGGCAGCGCCAACCACCTATCAGACCTTGCCGTCTTTCGTGTGTTTCACCGCCGGGTCCCTGATCCGGACGCCCGTCGGGCTGCGCCGGGTCGAGACGCTGAACCCCGGCGACCCGGTTGTCACCGCCAAGGGCCATACCCGCCCGGTGCGCTGGATCGGCAGGCGTCGCTTGTCAGCGCAGGAGTTGCAGCAGGACCCTCATCTCTGCCCGGTACGGATCATGGCGGGGTGTTTCGGGACAAACAGCCCAAGCCGTGATCTGGTCGTCTCGCCACAACACCGGATCGCCGTCACCTCGGCGATGATGGAGCTGATGCATTGCGAGACCGCGATGCTGGCCCCGGCCAAGGGGCTGATCAATGGGCGGACAATTGTTCAGGAGCTGCCCGCGCAAGGGGTCGAATACGTCCATATCCTCTTTGACCGGCATGAGCTGGTGAACGTCGAAGGGGTCTGGTCCGAATCCTTCTATCCCGGTGACACGACATTGGGCGCGATGGCACCGGCCACAAGGCGCGAGCTGTTTACCCTGTTCCCGGATCTGGCCTGCGGTGCCGGTGGCTATGGATCAACCGCGTTGCCGGTGCTGAAACCCTTTGAGGTTCGGGTGCTGAAGGCGGATCTGACGCTGCCCTGCTGGTCATCGGTCCCGAACACATCTGCGCACGCCGCCTGACAGGGGTGCCGATCAGTGGGCAACCCCGCCGGGGCCGTGTTTCAGTAGATGCCACTGGCCATAGCTGTCCTTCAGGTCCAGCTTGATCGCGGCATCAGAGCGGGTCGAGGCGCTGCCGATCTCGGCAATGGAAAACTCGATTCCGCCGGGGATATCGATGCGCACCCGATGCGCGCCGCCGCCATGTGGGGCCTGGATCGGCTGTCCGGTGGATTTCAGGACATCACCAACGGTAACGCTGGCCGTGCGTTCTTCGAGGTCCATCTCGAATTCGATCGGCAGGTAGAGCGTGTCATGGACCGTCTCGCACATTGCCCTGAACACGTACCAATGCGTCGCCATTTCTTCGGTTTCTTCGCCGTGAAAGACCTTTTCCAGCGCGTCGCGCTGTGCCGGGGTTGCTGCGGGATCGACGATCACCTGCATCTCGCCGCCGCCTTCAAAGATCGGCCCCGGCCAGGCATAGATCAGCGCGGCCTTGGTCCCGCTGAGGTCGGTGTCGCCGAAATGCCCTTTGGTCACCTCAAGCACTTCGAACCCCCGGCAATCGCCATGGGTCGGCAACTCTTCGAACTGGCAGGGGCAGGCATAGCCGCAATTGCAGTTCCCGAAACTCTCTCCTTCAACATACCAATCTGTAAAAGCCATGGTCTTCTCCCGCTAAGTACAGTCCGACAGCCCGAGGTGATTGGTCTTATGCCTGAGTTTTGCCCCGGAACATCTTATCACAAATTGCCCCGAACCAGAACCTGAGGGCCGTGAGACGGCAGATGAACGGGCCTGCCCAGCCCCGGATCTATTCATTCACGCGCGTCCAAAACCCTGTGAAACGAAGTGATAACCCCGCGCCTTTCCTTTCCGCCAAGCCCGCCCACATCGAAGCCAAGCAGAGTTTGGAGCAACGGAGACAATCATGATCAAGCACGTTTTACTTACCTCAACGGCCCTCGCCGTCAGCGCGACGGCGCTTGCCGCGCAGAGCCTGGGCGACGGCACCTATGTTCAGGGCTTTGTCGGGTACAGCCAGCTGCAGGACAGCGATTTCGCGGGCACGATCGGCGGCGCGCCGCAATCGGTCGACACGGAGTTCGACGCGGGGTTCGGTCTGGGCGTGGCCATCGGCAAGGAGATCCCGCAATGGTCCAATGACAGGTTCGGCACGCGGATTGAGCTGGAGCTGTCTTACCGCGACAGCGACGTGGATGGTGTGAACTTCTCGGGCAACGGGCCGGGGGCCGAGGGCAATATCTCGGGCGATGTCACGCAGACCTCATTGTTTGCCAATGTGTTGTTTGATTTCAAACAGACGGGTGCGCTGACGCCCTATGCCGGGTTTGGCCTGGGGGCCACCTATTCGGATCTGGATTTTGCCTATGGGCCGGGTGTGGTGCTGGATGACAGCGACACCACCTTTGCCGCGCAGCTGATCGCCGGTGTGGCTTACGAGATCAACCCGTCAACCGCCTTTACCGTCGACGCCCGCTATGCCCGCGCCTTTGACGTCTCGTCGCGGCGACTGGCCCCGAACGGCGCGTTGACCGGCATTGTCGAAGACGATCTGGATACGTTCAGTGTCAATTTCGGGCTTCGGTACAAGTTCTGAGGTCTAGGGGCAGGTTTCTCTCAGGTTATCCTGCCCCCGCCTGCTTCATCTGGCCCCAAATATCCTCGGGGGGAATCGTGCCGGCAGGCGCGATGGGGGGGCAGACAGCCCCCCTGACCCGGGAACCGCCTCAGGACGGCGCTTTGGTCTTGCGCAGATAGGGGAAGATCGTCTCGAACGCGCCGAATTTGGCCTTGGCGTCTTCGTTCGACACAGAGGGTGGGATGATCACGTCTTCACCCGGCACCCAGTTGGCAGGCGTTGCGACACCTTTCGACGACATCTGCAACCCATCCAGCGCGCGCAGGATTTCCGCAAAGTTGCGACCCACGGTCATCGGATAGGTCATCGACAGTTTCAGCTGCTTGTCCGGGCCGATAATAAAGACCGACCGCACGGTGGCGCTGTCAGCCGGGGTGCGGCCATCGGGCAGGTAAGCTTCGGCAGGCAGCATGTCGAAGGCTTTCGACACGGCCAGACCGTCATCAGCGATGATCGGGAAACTGGGATTGGCCTTGCCGTATTCCTCGATGTCCTTCTTCCATTTCTTGTGGTCTTCAACACCGTCAACCGACACGCCGATCACCTTGGTGTTGCGCGCGGCCCATTCGTCGTTCAGCTGCGCGACGGCCGAGAATTCGGTGGTGCAGACAGGCGTGAAATCCTTGGGGTGCGAGAACAGAATGGCCCAGCTGTCGCCAATCCAGTCGTGAAACTGAATGGTGCCCTGATCTGTTTCTGCGGTGAAGTTCGGGACCGTATCGTTGATGCGCAAACCCATGGCTACTTCCTTTCCTGTTGAAAATCCGAGTCGATTGCCTGAAACCTAATCACTTTGTGCGAAGGTTAAACCTTTCATCGTGGTCGCGGCCAAGGAATTCGCCGGTTTCACTGGAAAAATAATTTGATCAAATTATCTATTGCCCCCTCTTCGCTTGGGTGACAGAGTGTCGGCGAACAGCCGGATTCTAGCTGAACCGACAGGAGGGCTCAGGATGATCGAAAAGCGGAATTTCTATATCAATGGTCAATGGGTCGCGCCGTCGCAACCCAATGATTTCGAGGTCATCAACCCCTCGACCGAGGAGCCGTGCGCGGTGATCTCGCTGGGTGGGCAGGCCGACACGGATGCGGCGGTTGCCGCCGCCAAGGCCGCCCTGCCGGGCTGGATGGCAACGCCGGTGGAGACCCGCATCGCACTGGTCGAGAAGCTGATCGACATCTACCAGACCCGCGCGGAAGATCTGGCGCAGGCCATGTCGCTGGAAATGGGTGCGCCGATTGACATGTCGCGCAGCCAGCAGGTTGGTGCAGGCACATGGCATTTGCAGAACTTCATCCGCGCGGCCAAGGCGTTTCAGTTTGAACGCCCTCTGGGGGATCACGCCCCGAATGACCGGATCATCTATGAGGCGGTTGGCGTGGCCGCATTGATCACGCCCTGGAACTGGCCGATGAACCAGGTCACGCTCAAGGTCGGTGCGGCGGCGATTGCGGGCTGCACGATGGTTCTGAAACCATCCGAGCAAAGCCCGCTGAATGCGATGATCTTTGCCGAGATGATGGACGAGGCAGGGTTCCCGCCCGGTGTCTTCAATCTGGTGAACGGCGATGGCCCGGGCGTTGGCTCGCAGCTGTCGGGTCATCCCGACGTGGATATGGTCAGCTTTACCGGCTCGACCCGTGCGGGTACGGCAATTTCGAAGAACGCGGCGGAAACGCTCAAGAAAGTGCATCTGGAGCTGGGCGGCAAAGGCGCCAATGTGGTCTTTGCCGATGCCGATGAAAAGGCTGTCAAACGCGGCGTGCTGCATATGATGAACAACACCGGCCAAAGCTGTAATGCCCCCAGCCGGATGCTGGTGCAGCGCCCGATCTATGATCAGGCCGTTGAGATCGCCGCCGAGGTCGCCAGCAAGGTCACGGTGGGCAATGCCGCGGACGAGGGCCGCCATATCGGACCCGTCGTGAATGAGGTTCAATGGACCAAGATTCAGGACCTGATCCAGAAAGGTATCGACGAAGGGGCGCGGCTGGTCGCGGGCGGCACCGGACGCCCTGAGGGGCTGAACAAGGGCTATTATGTCCGCCCCACGGTCTTTGCCGATGCCAACAACCAGATGACCATCGCGCGCGAGGAAATCTTTGGCCCCGTCCTGACCATGATCCCGTTCGACACCGAGGAAGAGGCTGTCGAGATCGCCAATGACACGCCTTATGGCCTGACCAATTATGTGCAGACGCAGGACAAGGCGCGCGCCAACCGCATGGCGCGGGTTCTGCGGTCGGGCATGGTCGAGATGAACGGCCAGTCGCGCAGCGCGGGCTCTCCGTTTGGTGGGATGAAGCAATCCGGCAACGGGCGCGAAGGTGGCGTTTGGGGGCTGGAAGACTTTCTGGAAGTCAAATCCGTCGGCGGCTGGGCGGCTGAATAATCCACCCAGCGCAATGCAAGATGAGAGGGCGGGGCAACGCGGTTGCCTCGCCCTTATTATGTCAGACAGGCCGCACCACTAGCTGGGGTTCCCCGTCGGACGTATGGCGACGGGAACGACCGTCCCAGCCAATCTCTCCAGTCACGCGCTGGCGATAGGCCGAGAAACTGTCGAACCGGACCACATCGACAGGCGTGTCGAACTGTAGGGTCACCCGGCGGTGTGCACCGTCCCCCAGCATTGTCAGACCACGAATTTCCGCCGTGAACGGCTGGCCCAGGTATCGACCTTCGACCCGGTCGCCCACGCGCAAGCGCATCCGGTTGCCCGCCATCGCGTGCAATGTGTTCCAGTCGCGCACCCCATGTTGATGAGCCACCAGTTCCAGCGCCTGACCGTGCGACAGCTGAACGCCGGTGTCGTGCAGTTTCCGTCGCAGGCGTTTGGCCTGTTCTTTCAGCTCCTCCAGCGGAGCGATGTCTTGTGACAGTGTCATGTTTTGCCTCGTTTCCTTGAACGGGCGCGAGTTTAGGACGGGGTTCGCATTACCATCCGCGCGCCGGGAAAGGGCAACAGATGTTTGTTCAACCGGGTTTCACCAAAGCCTATGGCCGCGAACGGCAGGGGACCCGAACCTGCGTTGCTTTTTGGCAGCGGTCGGGCCTTCTGTCAATCAGGCGTCGGCCTGCGCCGCCTCATAGGCCAGCATGGCCCTTTTGACCGGCAGACCCCAGTGATAGCCGCCCAACCCCCCTGATTTGCGCAGGGCGCGGTGACACGGGATCAGCCAACTGACCGGGTTTCGCCCGACCGCCGTGCCCACGGCGCGCACGGCCTGCGGCGAACCCACGCGCTGCGCGATCTCGGAATAGGTCGTCACCTGCCCCGACGGGATGTGCATCAGTGCTTCCCATACCTTGATCTGCAAGGGCGAGCCGATCAGGTAGAGCGGCGTCGGCTCTAACCGGTCGCGGGCCGTGCCGAAAGCGCTGAGAACCCAGGGGCGCAGACGCATGGTATCTTCGACATAATCCGCGTTGGGCCAGCGCGAGACCATATCCTCCATCGCCGCCTTCTCTCCGGTTTCGGCCCCGAAGGCGATGCCGCAGATCCCCTTGTCGGTGCCCATGACCAGCGCGGGACCAAAGGGGCATTCAAACCAGCCCCAGTAGATCGTCAGACCCGTGCCCTTGCGGGCGTATTCGCCGGGGCTCATGGATTCCCATTTCAGAAACAGATCATGCAGGCGGCCACTGCCGGACAGGCCGACATTATGGGCGGTTTCAAGCGTGGTGAACCGTTCGCGCAGCAGCGCCTTTGCATGGCCCAGCGTAAGGTATTGCTGATACCGTTTTGGCGACACACCAGTCCAACGCGAGAACAGGCGCTGGAAATGCGCCGGGCTCATATCCATCTGGCGGGCCAACTCATCGAGGCTGAGGGTTTCACCGCCCTGATCAATCAGGTCGATTGCCCGGCGCATGACGTTATAGTGGTATCCGCTTTCGGGGGTCTGGACGTTCATGGTTGCACCTCGTTGTCTGGCACAAACCATAGCGCGCGCGACACGCTGCCGCGACCCGGAACTTGCGCATTGGCTTTGGGCTTGTGTCGCGGCCCCTCGGGCGGCATTAAGGCCCGGATGGCAAAGCAACTCGACTATCATACGATCCGCGAGATCTTTACGCGCTTTCAGGAGGCCGACCCCGAACCCAAGGGTGAGCTTGAGCATGTGAATGTCTACACGCTGGTCGTGGCCGTGGCGCTGTCGGCGCAGGCAACCGATGCGGGGGTCAACAAGGCCACGCGCGAATTGTTCAAGATCGCCGATACGCCGCAAAAGATGCTGGATCTGGGCGAGGAGGGCCTGATCGAGCATATCAAGACCATCGGACTGTTCCGCCAGAAGGCCAAGAACGTCATCAAGCTGAGCCGTATTCTGGTCGAAGACTATGGCGGTGAAGTCCCAAATTCCCGTGCAGCGCTGCAATCGCTGCCGGGTGTCGGGCGCAAGACCGCCAACGTTGTGCTGAACATGTGGTGGCGGCAGCCGGCGCAGGCTGTGGACACGCATATCTTTCGCGTCGGCAACCGCACCGGCATCTGCCCTGGCAAGGACGTGGACGCGGTCGAGCGCGCCATCGAAGACAACATCCCCGCCGATTTTCAACTCCATGCGCATCACTGGCTGATCCTGCATGGCCGGTACCATTGCAAGGCGCGCAAGCCGCAATGCCCGACCTGCATCATCCGTGATCTCTGTCAATTCGAGGACAAGACATTATGAAAACCTACCAGCTGACCGGTATCGGAAATGCCGTTGTGGACGTGATCTCGCAGGCCGATGACAGTTTCCTGGAACTGATGGGCATTGAAAAGGGCATCATGCAGCTGATCGAGCAGGAGCGCGGCGAGCTGCTGTATGCCTCGATGGAGGGCCGGGTACAGACGCCGGGCGGGTCTGTTGCCAACACGATTGCGGGCGCGGGTGCGCTGGGGTTGGATGCCGCCTTTATCGGGCGGGTGCATGACGACGCGCTGGGCCGGTTCTATGCGGATGCGATGAACGAAGATGGCGTCGATTTCGTGAACCCGCCTGTTCCGGGCGGGGAATTGCCGACCTCGCGCTCGATGATCTTTGTCTCGCCCGATGGCGAGCGGTCGATGAACACCTATCTGGGCATCTCCTCGGAACTGTCGTCGCATGACGTGCCCGATGAGGTCGCCGGAAGCAGCCAGATCATGTTCCTTGAGGGCTATCTGTTCGACAAGGAAAAGGGAAAGGCCGCGTTTCTTGAGGCCGCGCGCGCCTGCCACAGGGGCGGCGGCAAGACCGGGATCGCCATTTCCGACCCGTTCTGCGTGGAACGGCACCGGGTCGATTTCCTGCTGCTGATCGAGAATGAGCTGGATTTCGTCATCGGCAACGAGGCCGAAATCAAATCGCTGTTTGAAACCGACGATCTGGAAGAGGCGCTGATCAAGACCGCCGAGATTTGCCCGCTGGTGGTTTGCACGCGATCGGGTGACGGGGTGACCGTCCTGAACGGAGGCTCACGCATCGACGTGCCGGTCAAGAAGATTGTCCCTGTAGATGCAACAGGTGCCGGTGACCAGTTCGCTGCGGGGTTCCTGTACGGAATGGCCACCGGACGCGACTACGAGACCTGTGCCAGGATCGGCAACGTCTGTGCCCGCGAGGTTATCAGCCATATCGGCCCGAGACCCGAGGCGGATATGCTGGAATTGTTGCGGGAAGAAGGGTTGCTTTGAGTCCAAGGTGGACTACGTCAACTCTCATCTCAGAAGGGAACTCGCAATCTTGTCGGCTGCAGCTTCATTCAGCCTTAGGTGGCTTGTTCCTTAAAAATTACCGCATAGCGAGGTGCGAAATATTTGACGAAGGCTCTAACTTCAGGTCGTCGGTAGGCATCTGGTGAAACCAACAACAAATGTGGCGCTGACAGCTCCTCGATCTCGTCGAAGCACCTGATGAGGGTTTTGTCCGGCTCAAGCAACTTCACGTTGCTTATTCCCAACCCTTGACCCGCCCTGATCGCCGAATGCACTAAGTCCAGTTCGCTATAGGTCGCCACAATCTGCTGGGGCTCAATGCGTTCAACTAACCAATGGTGAAAAACGTTGGGGACGTCCCCTCTTTGGAACGTGACGAACCTGTGGCCTTTCAAATCCTGAGATGAGGTGGGTAATCCAAATTCCTGCTCATAACTTTTCCCACCAAACAGCGACCACTTCGCGTCGCTAATCTTCCTTGAAATCAAATTTTGGTCAGGTTCAGTCCGCACCAATCGTAGCGCTATATCTGCTTCACCTGCCATCAGGTCCAGAGCTCTCACTGAAGGCAAGAACTCAAACGCTATGCCGGGGTTACTTGCTGAAAATTCATTGACAATATCGACCATTCGCGGCGAGAAGTTCGCTGAATATGCAGTGATACGAATGGGTTTTGTTGCCGCCAATTCACCTGCATGTCTGGCAAACATATTTGCTGCGGCTTCGAGTGTCTCGGCGCTCTTGACGAGATTGAGTCCGTTTTTCGTGAGTTTGAAGCCTCTGGTGTCACGCTCGAACAGAACTAGTCCGGCTGCATGTTCCAATGCATCAATACGCCTAGCCACAGTTGGTTGGGCCATGCCGAGTTTGCGAGAAGCGGCCAGCGTCGACCCCTCTCTGACGACCATCAGAAAAACGCGTACATCGGACCAGTTCCAATTCTCGCTCTGCATTTATGTAGAACAGCACAATTTCAAGCACGATACCAGAAGGTGATGCTGGCCAATAACCTGAATGGAGAACCCATGAACCAAGGTGGCTAACGATGACTTTGCACATCACCCCACAACTCGATACTTGGAAACCTTTCAGATTGTTGCACAAACTGTTTGAACGTATCCCTGATCCTTCACGGTACTGCGAGAATGACCATGAAGCGGCACGACAACGACGGGAGTTCATTCAAGAAATGATGCAAAGCCACCCGGAAGCATTTCAAAGTGAATTGGACGTTCAGTACCTGATGCAATGCTACCCATCTTGGTTTTGAACGTGGCTCCAATGGGAGTGCGAAGGTTTGTGTATTGTTGCGTGTCCGTTTCGTCCCGCTTAGCGGAACAACCTGAAAAGCATCCCTAGCGATCAGAGTTCGTTTAGATAGTCGGAAAAAGCCTCGACCACGCGCTCATACACATCGCGCTTGAAGGGCACGATTTCGGCGATCAGCCGGTCGGGCTCCTGCCATTTCCAGCGGGTGAATTCCGGGTGGTCGGTTTCGATGTTGATCTGATCGTCGGCGCCGGTGAAGCGCAGCAGGAACCATTTTTGTTCCTGCCCGCGATAGCGTCCTTTCCAGATGTGGGGCACGATGTCATAGGGCAGGTCATAGGGCAGCCAGCCCTCGGTTTCGGCGATGACTTCGACCAGATCAGCTGTGACCCCGGTTTCTTCCCACAGCTCGCGCAGGGCCGCGACGCGGGGGTCTTCGCCCTTGTCCACACCGCCCTGCGGCATTTGCCAGGCGTCCGCGTGGCGGTCGTTGCGCTGTCCCACGAAAATCTTGCCCTCGGCATTCATCAGCATCAGCCCGACGCAGGGGCGATAGGGCAGTTTGGCGATTTCTTCGGGGGTCATGCGCGGCCTCATCGGGTTGTTCCGCCCACCTCTAGCAATCACCGGCGCCACAGCAAAGAGGGTGACGTGGGGTTTCGCGTGACAAAGTTTACGCGAACGTCAATCTATCACGCAAATTCAGGAGGGAGAGTTCCGCCATGACTGCGTACCCGAATATGCTGGCCCCGCTGGATCTGGGCTTTACCACGTTGAAAAACCGCGTGCTTATGGGCTCGATGCATACGGGGCTTGAGGAGACCGGCGACTGGAACCGGGTGGCCGAGTTCTATGCCGACCGGGCGCGGGGCGGCGTGGCGCTGATGGTGACGGGCGGGATTGGTCCGAACCTTGAAGGCTCGGTCCTGCCGGGGGCTTCGATGATGGTGAGCGACAAGGACGTGGCGCACCATTCCATCGTGACGCAGCGCGTACATGAAGCGGGCGGCAAGATCGCAATGCAGATCCTGCATGCGGGGCGCTATGCTTACGGGCCGAAATGCGTGGCCCCCAGCCCGGTGAAATCGCCGATCTCTCCGTTCCCGCCCACTGAGCTGGATGAAGAGGGCATCGAGAAGCAGATCAGCGATATTGTCAACGCCGCCGTACTGGCGCAAAAGGCGGGTTATGACGGGGTCGAGATTATGGGGTCGGAGGGGTACTTCCTGAACCAGTTCCTTGTGACCCATACCAACAAGCGCACCGACCGCTGGGGCGGATCTTATGAGAACCGGATGCGTCTGCCGATCGAAGTTGTGCGCCGCACGCGCGAGGCGGTGGGCACCGATTTCATCATCATCTACCGGCTGTCGATGATCGATCTGGTCCCCAACGGCTCGACCCATGACGAGGTGGTGCAACTGGCGCAGGAGATCGAAAAGGCCGGGGCCACGATCATCAATACCGGCATTGGCTGGCACGAGGCGCGGATTCCCACGATTGCCACCAGCGTGCCGCGCGCGGCCTTTGCCTGGGTGACCAAGAAGCTGATGGGCAAGGTGGGGATACCGGTGATCACCTCGAACCGGATCAACACGCCCGAGGTGGCCGAAGAGGTTCTGTCGACCGGTTGCGCCGACATGGTCTCGCTGGCCCGTCCGATGCTGGCGGATGCGGATTTCGTGGCCAAGGCGATTGCGGGTGAGGCCGCAAAGATCGCACCTTGCATTGCCTGCAATCAGGCCTGTCTGGATCACACGTTCAGCGGCAAGCTGACCTCATGCCTCGTGAACCCGCGCGCCTGTCATGAGACGGAGCTGGTGATTGAACCGGCTAAAACGCGCAAATCCATTGCCATTGTGGGGGCAGGCCCTGCCGGTCTGTCGACCGCAATGATCGCGGCCCAGCGCGGCCACGACGTCACCCTGTTCGACCGCGCTGATGAGGTCGGCGGGCAGCTGAACATGGCCAAGCAGGTGCCGGGGAAAGAAGAATTCTGGGGACTGGTCGACTGGTACCGCACCATGATGGATGATCTGGGCGTGAAGGTGGAACTGAACCGCGAGGTTGGCGCAGATGACCTGACCGGCTTTGACGAGGTGGTCATCGCCACCGGCGTAAGACCGCGTGATCCGCAGATACCGGGGCAGGATCGGAACAACGTGCTGAGTTACATCGACGTGCTGCGCGGCAAGGCCGAGGTTGGCAAGTCTGCTGCCGTGATCGGGGCCGGTGGCATCGGCTTTGATGTGTCCGAGTATCTGCTGGAAGAGGGTCACAGCGCCACGACCGACCTGCCGCTATGGATGAAGGAATGGGGCGTGACGGACCCGGCTGAACACCGTGCGGGGTTGGCGCCCGAGGGGCCGCAACCCAGCGCCCCCGCGCGTCAGGTCACCTTGTTGCAGCGCAAGAAACAGGCGCACGGCAAAGGTCTTGGCAAAACCACAGGCTGGATTCACCGGGCAACACTGAAGATGAAGAACGTCAAATTCGTGGGTGGCGTGAATTATGAGCGCATCGACGATGACGGCTTGCATGTCAGCTTTGGCGAAGAGCGCGCGGACCCGACGGTGATCGCGGCCGACACCATCGTGCTGTGTGCCGGTCAGGTGTCCGAACGGTCACTGGCGGACGCGCTGATCGAGCGGGGCATCACCCCCCATGTGATCGGGGGTGCGGATGTCGCCGCCGAACTGGACGCCAAGCGCGCGATCAATCAGGGCACGCGGCTGGCAGCGGAATTCTGATCGCCCGGCTTAACGTTTCCCAGTCGGACAGCGCGAGTTTTGCACCCAGAGCGCCAAAGGCCGTTGCAAAACTCCGCCTGATCCACGTCATCACCGTCGGACGGGGGATCACGTAGTCGCGGGCCAGAACGGCACCCTTCGGCAGGCAAGGACGGCGATGGTGAAAACGGATTTCTTGACCCCGTCTGTGGTCACAAAAATGCCATTCTAAGATGAACAGAAACGCATAATTGCGCGGAAAACGCAGTATCGCAGGGTTCAGGACCGGTTTGGAAACTACTGTTTCCGCGTTTCTCATACGCAAACGATCCGATTCAAATCCCTGATATTATCCCATGTATGCCCCGATTCCGCCCAGATTCAGAGCGATAGTCGGGTTGGAAATCAATATCTGGGGAACGAGTATGGACCGACTGACCGAAATGGAAGCCTTCGCCAATGTGGTGGACCAGGGTGGCTTCACCGATGCGGCCAAGAAGATGGGCATCTCCAAATCGGCCGTGTCCAAACACGTCTCGAGCCTCGAAGCGCGTCTGGGGGCCCGGTTGCTGAACCGCACCACGCGCCGGGTGTCGCCGACGGAAATCGGCCTGGCCTATTATGATCGCGCACGTCGCGTTCTGAATGATGCGGGTGAAGCGGATTCGCTGGTCACATCGATGCAATCGGCCCCGTCTGGACTGCTGCGCATCAGCGTTGCCACGGATTTCGGCGTCAATCATCTGTCACCGGTCCTTTCCGATTTCCTGGCCGTCTACCCCGACATCACCGTGAACATGGTTCTGAACAACCGCTATGTCGAACTGATTTCCGAAGGATTTGACGTGGCCGTGCGCATCGGCGAGCTGGAAGACAGCACGTTGCGCGCCCGCAAGTTGACCGAAACGGTCAAACGCATGGTTGCCGCGCCCAGCTATATCGAACGGTTCGGGCGCCCGCAGAAGATCGACGATCTGAACGAACACAAGTTGCTGCACTATTCCAGCCAGTCGTCAGGCAATGTCTGGAAGCTGACCGCACCGTCCGGTGAAAAGCGTCAGGTGCGCACCGCGGGCTGGCTGAGCGTGAATGACGGACAGTCGCTGCTGAACGCGGCCATTTCGGGGCTGGGGATCGCGTATCTGCCCAGCTATCTTTATGCCGAGGCGTTGAAATCGGGGCAGGTTGTCGATGCCATGCCGTCCCTGCCGGACGAGGTACAAGGCATTTACGCCGTTTACCCGCCCGGCCGCTTCACACAACCCAAAGTCCGGGCCTTCATCGATTTCCTGGTCGATGCGTTCGAAGACAAAAGCCCGATGGATTGGTAGTTTCTCCCTGAAGACCAACCTTTGGCCCGCATGTCAAAGTGCGGGCCTTTTTTTATGAACCGATCACCGTCAGACCCATGGATCGCGCGGAAGAGCGCAGGCTTTCCATCAATACGTTCTGGCCCGGCGGCGGCGTTTCGGCATTGCGCGCCAGCAATGCGATATCGCGATTTGCATTGGGAATGGACAGCGGTCGCAGGCGCACCTCGTCGCGGTAGATCCCCTGTCTGCGAGCATAAAGATCAGGCAGTACCGCAACCCCAACCCCCGAAGCCGCCATCAGAACAATGGAATCAAGCGTCGTGCCTTCATATTCATCCGAAACCACGCCGCCGCATTCCGCTGCCAGCGCATAGACGATGCGCGACAGGCGGTGGCTTTGGTCAAGGGTCAGGAACAGCCGGTTCTGCAAGTCGGCGGCACTGACGCCCTGTGGGTCCTGCGCCAGAACGTCGTCAACAGCCACCGCGACCCAGAGGGGTTCGTTGAACAAGCGGTGTTGCACGGTATTGGGGTGATCCTCGGGCGTTGACAGGATCAGGTCAAATCGACCGGATTTCAGGCCCTGTTCCAGATCGCGGGTGTTTTCCTCGCGCACGACAATGCGTAATCCGGGGCGCAGGCGGTGCACCTCTTTGATGGCTTGCGGCAACAGGTATGGCCCGATCGAAGGCAAAACGCCTAACCGCAACCTTCCGCCAACGGGCATATCGTTGGTCATGGCGTGGCGCAGGTCCTTGACCTCGGCAAGGATCCTTTGCGCGCGCGAAATGAACTCTTCCCCCTTTGTGGTCACCTGAATTCCGCCGCGATTGCGGTCAAAGATCCGAACGCCAAGCTCTTGTTCTACGGTTGCAATTTGCGCCGACAGGCTGGGTTGGCTGACATTCAGCACTTCGGCGGCCAAACTGAACCGTCCGAGGCGGCTGACCGTGACGATGTATTCCAATTGGCGCAGGGTTGGACGCATTTCATAACCTGGAACTATATTAAACTTAACAAGATAGTATTTGGCGAAATCAATTTTGCAAGGCACCTAGCCCTGAAACGAGGGATCAGGAGTCAAGTATGCCCGGAGTGATCGAGACGCTGTCTAGCAACCTGCTGGTGCCCACCATTTTGTTTTTTGCCCTAGGGCTTTTGGCCGCTTTTGTGCGCAGCGATTTGTCTATCCCGGCGGGCGCGGCCAAGTTCATGTCGCTCTACCTGCTGTTGGCCATCGGGTTCAAAGGCGGTGCCAGCCTGGCCGCGCACGGCATCCATTTGCAACTGTTCCTGACCCTGCTGGGCGGAGTGGCCCTGTCCTTTACCATCCCCTTCGTGGCCTTTGCCCTGCTGAGGATGATGACACGGCTGGATGCGTTGAACGCTGCGGCGGTCGCAGGGCATTACGGGTCGATTTCGATTGTCACCTTTGTCACCGCCACCAGTCTGCTGGATCTGGTAGGTCTTGCCCATGACGGGTTCATGGTAGCGGTGGCGGCAGCGATGGAGGTACCGGCCATTCTGTCGGCGCTGTGGCTGGCGCACAAGACCGGCGGAAATGGCGTCAAGGATGACAAGCTGTGGCGTGATCTGCTGGCCAATGGATCAATTGTGCTGCTGACCGGGGCGTTCCTGATCGGGGCCATTACCGGGGGTGACGGCATGCAGATGATCGCGCCTTTCATCGTCACGCCTTTCACCGGCATCCTGTGCTTGTTCCTGCTGGATATGGGCCTTTCGGCGGGGCGTAGCCTGATCAGCAATCGCGACAAACTGTCGGTTGGCCTGTTCGCCTTTGGCGTATTGATGCCCCTGATCGGCGCGCTGATGGCCTGGGCCGTCGGTGCGGTAATCGGATTGCCGCAAGGCAGCCTGTTCCTATTCATGGTGCTGTCGGCCTCGGCGTCTTATATCGCGGTTCCGGCCGCCATGAAAATCGCACTGCCAAAGGCCGAGGCCGGGATTTATCTGACCCTGTCGCTGGGTGTGTCCTTTCCGTTCAACATCACGGTCGGATTGCCGCTGTACCTGTGGTGGGTCAGTTGACGAGCAAGACCGCCTCGACCCGGCGGTTCAGCTCTCGCCCTTCGGGGGTTGCGTTCGATGTGAGCGGGGACAGATAGCCGACGCCCTGTGCCTCAATCCGGTCGGCGGCCACGCCATGCGCATCAATCAGACGGGTGCGGACGGACTCGGCCCGACTTTTGCTGACCGCAATATTGGCCTGCAACGCGCCGGTGTCATCGGTGTGCCCCACCAGCGCCAGGCGCATCTTGGGATTTTCGGCCAGATATCCGGCCAGCAGGGTCAGAGAGGCATAAGTCCCCTCGTCCAGCGCAACCTCACCGGTTGGGAAATGCAGATCGTCCAGTATCACGTGACCCGATGTTGCCAGTGCTTCGAGCAGCCCGCCCGACCCCTCGACAGCCTGTTCGATCACGACCGGAACAGGGTCCGGTGCTTTCTGGGGCGTGACGCGGATCATCTGGACATACCCGTCCGGGGGGTTGCGGCTGACCAGCAGGCTGAGGGCAACAGACCCCTTGGTGGCCGACAGGAAACGGTAATCCTGAATGGCGACATACATATCCGGGGTCGGTACCACTTCGGTGCCAAAGCGGAAGTCGAACCCGCCACAGGCGCGGGCATCACATTCGAACAGAATCTTGTAGCCCTGCGCCTCGATCTGGTCGCGCAGCGGGGCCAGTAGCTGGAGGGTTGTGCTGGAGCCCGCCTGAAGCCGCCACGTGTAGCGTTCAACCCGGCCTTCGAGGGTGTCAGCAGGCACCGCGCCATTCGCAAAAGGCCCCGTTGGCAGGTCATAGCTGTCCAACGGCGAGGTGCGGTCGCTGATCTGGCGGGCGCTGGCTGGCAGGGTCAGGTCCTGCGCCAGAACCGGCCCCGCAAAAAGCGTGGCAATGAGGGCGGCTGACCGGATCATCGAAACTGCGCGTGATACTCGGGGTTGGGCACCATTGCCGTGGCGCTGGCCACCCGGTTGGACATGTTGAAGAACCCGGCAACATTGGCAATGTCCCAGATATCGCGGTCGGTAAAGCCTGCATCGCGCAGTTTCTGGCGGTCGGGTTCTTCGATCTCGGCGCTGGCGGTTGTCATTTTGGCGGCAAAGTCCAGCATCGCGCGCTGCCGGGGCTCGATCGGTGCAACACGGTAATTCATCACCAGCATCTCACCCAGTTGCGGGTTGCCCGAAAGCTGCCGGACCGCGGCACCATGCGCGACCAGACAGTAGAAGCACTTGTTGATCGACGAAACGACCACGGCAATCATCTCGCGCTCCAGCTTGGACAGGCCGCTGTCGGCCAGCATCAGATCGTTATACATAGCCGTGAACGTGTTCAGCTTGTCGATGTCGAAGGCGTTTGCCTTTAGCACATTCGGCACCATGCCCAGCTTTTCGACACAGATATCGAAATATTTCTGCGTTTCCGGCGGCAGTGGATCGACCATGGGCAGGTTCAGCGCGGTGGGCATGTCTTTCTGTGTCATGGCGACCCCTTTTGCTCAGACAAGGTGACGGTAATGGTATTCGCTGGCGATCTCCATCCCGAGGGCGCGATAGAGACCATTGGCACCTTCATTGGCCTTGGTGCAGATCACACTGAGGCTTTGAGCGCCGTTGTCACCTGCCCAAATCGCCGCGGCGCGCATGGTCCACTGACCCAGCCCCTGACGGCGGTGCGCGGGCAGGATTTCAAGCGCATGAAGCATCGCGACATCGTCGTGCATCGCTACGAAGGCTGCACCGCTGGGCTTGTCGTTGTGGCGCAGAAGCAAACCGGTTTTGGGACCCTTCGCGCGCTCCATCACCGCCAGACGTTCGGGCCCGATCCCACCGGCCGCCCAGATTTCACGCATGATTTCAAGCGGCTCCCAGACCGAAAACACCATGACCGGAGGGATCGGCTGATCGGTGAGGTGAGAGACGGGGCACGTATAGATGTTGACCGGATCAAGGATGTCATATCCCCGTTGCGCCAGCTTTGCATCCAGCGCCTCATCCCCCGGACGCAGGCAGAAGATGGATTTCTGCCCCATGGCCTGCATCGCGGCCTCGGCCGCGTCGATATCGGCATCGCTGGCCGGGGCCAGTGCATTGGCCGCAGAAACACGCGAGCCACCGCCCTGCCCTTCGCGCAGCTGAAACGGCCCCAGCCTGCGATACCGCGCGGCAGGCCATGTGCCGTCGACGATGTCAGCCCAGTCGCCGCTCAAAGCGCAAGCTCTTTCGCCAGACGGGTCATGGCCGCGTCAATCCGGCTGCCATCGGTGCCGCGCACCACCACGTTGGCCCCAAAGGCCCCGTTGATCTGAAACGGATAGCAACCGATGGACAGATCGCTGAAATCCTCGGCCAGCGCAGACAGGTTTGCAGCGATATCGCCTTCGCCCCGGTCCACGCGCAGGGTTTGCGACAACAAGGGGCTGCCACCGGTCAGCGTGGGCAGGACGCTGGCGACCATAGCCTGAAACACCAGCGGCACCCCGGCCATCACATGCACGTTCTTCAGGGTGAAACCCGGCGCCGTCGAGACCGGATTGTCGATCAATGTCGCGCCATCCGGGATACGCGCCATGCGCAGGCGGGCGGCGTTCAGTTCCAGCCCGGACTTGTCGTAATGCGCCTGCAACAGCGCGCGCGCGTCGTCGCGAACGTCAATCGGGGTGTCGAAGGCGCGCGCAATGCAATCGGCGGTGATATCGTCATGGGTCGGGCCAATGCCGCCGCTGGTAAAGACGGTGTCGTGGCTGTCAGACAGCGCTTTGACCGCCGCTTCGATGGCGGGGGCGTCATCGCTGACGATGCGAACCTCTTTCAGATCAATGCCGTGTTTTGCCAGCTCCTGCGCCAGATAATGCATATTTGCATCGCGGGTGCGGCCCGACAGGATTTCATCCCCGATCACCAGCATTGCTGCGGTTGGATTGGCCATGGCGCGGACTCCTCTTGATCGTCTTCAGGGGCAGGTATAGGCCGTGAGACATGCGTTTTGGAACCCCTCTTATCCCCGCCCGCCTGATCCGTCGCTACAAACGCTTTCTGGCCGATTGCAGGCTGGACGACGGGCGCGAAGTCACCGCCCATTGCGCCAATCCGGGATCCATGATGGGGTTGGCTGAACCGGGCCAGTTGATCTGGTTGGAGCCCAATGACGACCCAAAGAAAAAGCTGAAATTCGGGTGGCGGCTGGTGGATCACGAAAACGGGCATTTCACCGGGGTCGATACTTCCGTCCCGAACCGGGCCTTGCGGGCAGCACTTGAGGCGCGCGAGATCCCCGATCTGGCCGCTTATGAAACCGTCCGGCCCGAAGTGAAATACGGGCAAAACAGCCGTATCGACTTCCTGCTGAGCGGCCCCGGCCTGCCAGATGCCTATGTCGAGGTCAAAAGCGTGACCCTCTCCCGCCAACCCGGTCTGGCCGAGTTCCCCGACAGCGTCACCGCCCGCGGCACCAAACATCTGGGCGAGCTGGCACAGATGGCAACGCAGGGGCACCGGGCGATCATGCTGTACCTGGTGCAACGCACCGATTGCGACCGGTTCGCGCTGGCCGCGGATATCGACCCGTCCTATGCAGCAGCGTTCGAGGCGGCACAGGCTATGGGCGTAGAGCGGATGATTTGCGGGACGCGGATATCGCCGGATGGGGTTTGGGTTGACACGAGTGAAACCCGGTTTGGTGTCTGATGGCTCTGAACGGGTGCGAGGCGCCCAGAGTGGACATCGTCTTTAGCAAGTTGGTCTGAAGAGGCTTATCAACTATTGTCGAGTGCATGTCGAACAATGGACTACATTTGCAACGAAAGTTGGCGGCAATACTGGCCGCTGATGTCGTCGGGTATTCGGCACTCATGCATAACGATGAGCAAGCAACACTGCAAATGCTCGATCATCTGGAAACCGACATCGTCACTCCAACAATAGTGGGCCAATCAGGTCGGATCGTGAAAAGCGTGGGCGATGGTTGGTTGGTTCGATTTGACAGTGCGGCACAAGCTGTGACTGCAGCAATTCAGATACAGGAACAATTGGCTGAGCACCCGTTAATGAAAGTGCGGATCGGCGTTCATGTTGGGGATATTACAGAAAAAGCCGACGACATACTGGGTGACGGTGTAAACATTGCTGCGCGGCTTGAGAGCATTGCTCCATCCGGCGGCATCGCTATTTCTGAACCAGTACACTTGAACCTTGACCGCACTCTGGCGGCTGCTTTCGAATCTGTCGGGAAGAAGAAGCTTAAGAACATCGAGCGCAGCCTAGATGTCTGGATGCATCATGGACTGTACGTGGCACCCACGCATAGAGCAGTTTCTTTCGCTGAAACGAACTTGCCAAGGCTCTCCATTTATCCCGTCTCATGCCGCGACCAACGCGTTGAACTAAAGGAAATGGCCGCAGCTCTGACTTCGGATTTCGGTTCCTATTTTCGAACAATCAACTGGTTGAATGCAGCGGTATCCTCGACGGAACCATCAAAGGGATATGCACTTCGTAGCGTGCTACGTGGATACGGGGATCGATTGCGTCTGGAAGCCCGCTTACATGATCCTTCTGATTCTGAAATCTGGACCGAGAAGTTCGATGGGGTGGTCGAAGCCATCTTCGATTGGCAAGATGAGGTGGTAGAAAAGCTGTTGGACGCCGTAAGCGGAACCTTGATCGAGTTTGAGACCGCAAAGCTTTCGGTACTGCCTGAAAACGAACTAACTGCCGAGCAATGCGTCCTGAAGGGTATGATCGCTTGGTCTGGAGCAGGGATCGACAGCTACGAAGAAACGTTATCGTATCAAGCCAAGGCGATTGAAGCCAAACCAACTCTCACGGCCGCCTATGCCGAAGCTATTTGGACAATGAATGGCGCGAGGACTTACAATCTGCGTTGCGAACTGTCGACCTACTACGAGAAACTGCCATCTTGGATTGAGGCCGGGCGACGCATGGCAGGTCAAAACCCAACGCTTGATCTGAGTGTCGCCGTGGCTGACTATAATGTGGACGGGGATGCAGATAAGTTGTCCGTGGCGCTTGAACAAATCCAGAAAAGAGCACCGTTAGATGCCCGTCTTCATTTGTTTATGGGGTGGGGGTATAATTGGGCTGGGTTTCCTGAAATGGCATTAAGCTGCTTTCAAACGGCGCTTCGCTTGGGCCGGTATGGGGCTGTTTTCGTGGGCGCTTCCGGAGGTGCCGCCACTTCTTGCGTAATGCTCGGCCGAGACCGTGATGCCATCGCCTATGCAGAAGCAGGTATGCGATTCTCAAAGGATTATGCCGCTCTTCACAGCACGAGAGCTGCTGCACACGCAATGCTTGGGGAAACTGAAAAAGCGTCTGCAGCTTTGATGCAGATGCTGCAATTGGAACCTAGCGAAACGATCTCGAGGTGGCGTAGCAACGTGGATTATGGTGGTTCAGAAGGCGCTGAACGTTATTTTGAGGCGCTTCGACGGGCAGGGATGCCAGAATAGCGGCGCTGAAAACGGATTGTGCTGGCAAACACGTCCTCAAAGCCCGTAAAACCGTCAGTTCGCCCAGGTCCTGATTTTGCGCCCGTAGCGAATGCCGGCAATGTGGGTTGCACCCGCAGCACCCAGAACACCTTGTGAATCTCGGCCCTGGCCGCATTCACAAGAAAGTTCTACGGATTTCCCAAGTTAAGATGGCTTTGATGCCAAATATCGAGTGGCTGCGGAAAACAACTCTGCCTGTGAACTGACGCCCAGCTTGGAGTAGGCGTTGTGGCGATGCACTTTGACTGTACCTTCGGTGATCCCGAGAAATGCGGAAGCAGAGCCGGCTGAGTGGCCTTGCAAAACAAGGCGCACGACCTCGGCTTCTCTTGGGCTTAACCTGTCCGCACCAAAAGTGGCCAACCGTTCCTCAACCTGATTCAGGGCTTCCGGTTGTCTTTCGGCACCCCTCAGGTTCCAGTTTCGGATCAAGGCGGCCGACAGGGTCTTATGGATGGAATTGATCTTCGCGACATCCTCAGGGGTAAACCGGGGCTGACGGGCGCCTCGCGACAGGGATATCACGACCCAGTCCCCGCTGTTTAGCCTTATCAGCACCCCCAACTCATCGCTGATCCGAACCTTGCGATAAAAGGTCCGGTAGTACTCTGAACGAAAGAACGCCTCATTGACTAAATCGGCCAGACGGTAAGCGCCGGGTTCTTTTCCCGATCTACACGCTTGCGAAAACGGATCCAGCAGGTATGGGCCGGTTGCATAAAACTGAATTGATATGGCCGCCTGCACGTCGTCGAGATCGTGATAGAGCGAGACAGGTGGTGCTTGATCCTGATAGCGCGTGAGGATCATCGATTCAAAACTGACATGCAGTTCCAACATCTTCCTCAGAGCTGTTGGGAAGAAGTCTGTTTCCAACCGCTCCAACAAGATTGCGTAGATCTCATCCCACTTGGCCGCCGAGATGTCGCCGCTATCTGGTAACATAGCCAATTCCTATAACTAAAGATATATATCTTACCGCAAATTTACAGTGATGGCCATTCGATTCCATTGTTGATGTCAGAACGCTCGCCCGGGGTGCTGACTGTGCCTCGTCACCAAAGCCTCTCCGGACGTGAAAATTCAGGGCGGAATCCTGCAACAAGGAGGAGAAACAATGAAACCGCATTTTGGCCTTTCGGCTGTTGCCATTGCCTCAAACCTCGCGATCGCTTTTCCGGCTTCAGCCGAAGACCTCTCAATCTACAATTGGGCTGATTACTTTGGTGAAACGACAGTTTCGGACTACGAAAAGGAGACCGGCACACATGTCAGCCTGGACTATTACGATTCAAACGAAGTTCTTGAAACCAAGCTGCTGACAGGGGCGTCAGGTTACGATGTCGTTTTCCCCGCCGCGTCCAATGCGCAACGAGAGTTTCAGGCCGGGGCGTTGCATCCGATCGACCCCGCGCGTCTGAGCAACTACGGCAATCTCAATCCGAAAATTCTGGCGTCGCTCGACAGTATACCCGGTGCCCGGCAATTGGGCGTACCTTACACTTGGGGCACAGTAGGGCTTGCCTACAATCCAACCATGATCAAAGAGCGACTGGGCACGGATGTCATCACATCCTGGGACGTTCTTTTTGATCCTCAGATCGCCGCCAAGCTTGCCGACTGTGGGATTGCCGTGCTGGACTCACCGGTAGAAATGGTCTCAGTGGCGCTGAACTATCTCGGGGCTAACCCGTACTCCGATGACCCCGCCGATCTCGACAGGGTTCAGGACCTCTTCGAGGCCGTCACGCCGTCCATTCGTTATTTTCACAACCAGAAAGCATCTACAGACTTGCCCGGTGGAGATGCCTGTTTGGCAGTGATGTACAGTGGTGATGCCGGCATAGCTCAGGCCCGCGCCATGGAGTCCGGCAATGGTGTCGAAATTCTGTATACAATTCCGAGCGAAGGCACGTTGATGTGGATCGACCTCATGTCCATTCCGGTGGATTCAACACGGGCGGATGAGGCATATCGATTCATTGACTACATGCTGCGGCCTGATGTCATCGCAGGAGTGTCCAACTACGTCTATTTTGCGAATGCGAATTCCGCAGCAGATACGTTCGTAGATGAAGCCATTCTGACTGATCCGGGAATCTACCCGGATGAGGCGACATTGAGACGACTCTTCCCTGATCTGAGTGTCGGCGCGAAAACGCTGCGCAATCGCAACCGTCTTTGGACGAATGTAAAATCCGGCACCTGAATCCTACCAAGCCCGGCAAAGGCGGGAAAGAATTGCAACGCCCCGCCACTCGGGCAGCAATCATCAAAATGAACGGAGCCAATAATGGTGACTTCAACCGACCGCGCCTTTCTGGCGCAAAACGAAATGGGCATGGGGTATGAGCCGACCTTTAGCGGAGCGACAAGTCTGTTCCGGCGACAATATTCCCGCAATCTGGAGAGCGCGGATATGGTCACGTGGGGCGTTCCCTATGATCTCTCTGTGACCAATCGCCCGGGATGCAGGTTCGGGCCACGTGCCATTCGTGCTGTATCGACCAACCTCGCCTGGGATGGTGGGCCCTGGCCCTGGGGGTTTGATCCCTTCGAAATCCTGAACATGGTTGATTACGGCGATTGTGATATCGACCCAGGCTTTCCAGAGCAGATTGCGCTGCAAATTCAGGACCAAGCGCGGGAAATCCTGAAATCCGGTGCCTTTCTTCTGACGATGGGCGGAGATCACTCGGTCACCTATCCGATCCTGAAGGCGCAGGCAGAACGCCACGGCCCCATTTCGCTGATCCAGATTGATGCCCATTCGGATACATGGGAAGAACACCCAAAGCGGATCGACCATGGTTCAATGTTCTACCATGCCACTGTCGAAGGCATCATATCCCCTGAGACGTCAGTTCAGGCAGGCATGCGCACGCTGAATGAAAAGACTCACGGGTTCACGGTACTCGACGCAAATTGGGTTCACGAGAACGGGATTGATGCAACGGTTGCGCGCATCAAAGAGACAGTAGGAGACCGGCCTGCTTACCTGACCTTCGATATTGACGCGCTTGATCCGGCATTCGCGCCCGGAACCGGAACGCCGGTATGCGGAGGACTGTCTACCTATCAAGGGCAGTCTTTGGTACGCAAGCTCGACGGGGTCAACCTTGTCGGGGCCGATCTCGTCGAAGTCTCCCCTCCGTACGATCATGCAGAGATTACAGCTTTGGCCGGTGCATCGCTCTTGCTGGATATGGTTTGCTTAATAGCAAAGGCGCGAAAATAACGGATAAAGAGATGGCTTGAGAGTGATGCCGCAGCCCAAAACTCATTCGCACAGCGATCGGGGCCGCGCAACACGTCAGACGTCCAAGCGAAATGGTCGAAAAGTTGCATGTGGCGCGGTGAACCAGTTTCTTTTTGGGCGACGATAGAAATCGTGCAGATCAATGATCCATCCAGGACAAAGGGTGACAGTCAAATGTCGGTCAGACCTTGGTTTCCATTGAGTGAGTCGCGAGTTTTGCAGCTTTCTCAGCGGCCTCCAGAGCGCCTTCAAGATATCCGCCGAACCCGTGCGCGGTTTCGGTTGAGCAGAAATGGACACCTCGTGCTGCAAGGCTGTTAAGGATCGAAGGCAAGCCGTAGCTTGGGTGGAAGCGAGCCGGAACATGATCCTGCATGCGGGAGATTTCCGCGATTGTTGCCCAATCCTGCAGTTCCAGATCAAGGGGTTGCGCCATCTTGGGGCCAAACATGGCCGTGAGTTGCGCCAAGGCCTGGTCCATCATGGCTTCTTTGTGTGTCGCGCGCATATCGGCGGGGTATCCGACGAATCCGAACAGTGCATAAGGTCCTCCCTTCATGGGGGAGGCATCATGAATTTCGACCATGGGGCCGCGGTGGCTCATGGCGTCACCTGAAAGCCCAGCGTTGCGCCAATGGGGCTCATCGTAAACCGCGAGAATCTTGGCTTGCCCGGCCATCCAGGTCGGAATGTTTTTCAAGGCTTGGACCTGATCCGCATCCAGCGGTGGTTCAAAATTGACGGTATCCGCAATCACCCGCGGCGGGATGGCCAGCATGATCTGTCTGGCTTCGACAGAATAAGGTCCGCCGTCATGGTCGAGAAATGCGGTGATCTTGCCGGGAGAATGCCGGACCGATCTGAGTCTGGTATGTGTCAGGATACGCCCTGCACCCAGCGATCCGGCAAGCGCGCCGGTCAGGGCACCCATGCCTCCGGCCAGCCGGTAGGATCCTTGCATCGACGCATAGCCGCGGGCGCGTTGGACAGCGCCGGACTGGTCCTGAAACATCTGATCCCCGGTTGAATACTGTTCGAAGACCGGGATGTCGAAGCGCTGCGCCAGGGTGGCCATACGCGGCTGGCCAGGCCAGAACCATGCCGGACCAAGGTCGAATTTTCCACCCGACAGCTCTTTGGTCAGGATGCGACCGCCGAGGCGGTTCTGCGCCTCGATCAGAAGGAAATCTGCACCCCTCTGCGTCAGGTGGTCCGCGAGGGCGAGGCCAGACAGGCCGCCGCCAACGATGAGAATATCCGTTTGCATCAGAATGTCTCCCCCATGGGTCTGAGATCCAGTTCGTGAGTCCAGGTGGATCTTGGCTGGCTGGCGAGCGCGAGATAGGTGTCTGCGATATCTGCCGGTTGCATCATCCGCGACGGATCCATGCTGTGCAGATCCCGGCTGGCTTTTGTATCGACGATCCCGTCAAGGATCACATGCACGACGTGCACACCTTTGGGTCCATATTCCCGGGCCAGAGACTGGGTCAATGCCCGCAGACCTGCCTTGGCCGAAGCGAAAGCCGAGAAGTTCTTGCCACCGCGCAGGCTGGCCGTGGCGCCAGACACGATGAAGGTGCCGCCCCCGGTGTCGGCCATCGCGGGCAAAACACCTTGCGCCAGAATGACCGCTGACAGGACCATGGAACGCCAGGTCGCCTCGAAGTCATCCGTGCTTGTCTCCTCGAAGGGCGAGATGACAAGGTTCGCCGTGTTGTGGACCACAAGCTTGGGCGGGCCATGGGTGCAGATCATGTCCCGGAGCTTTGCCCTGCTCCAGCGCTGTTCGGTCAGATCGACAGCCAGCGTGGTACTGGCGCCTTGCGGCACGGTCCGGTTCAGGCCAAAGGCCGTATATCCGTTCTGAGCAAATGACGTGACCAGCGTCTGTCCAAGGCCGGGGCCGGCACCGGCGACGATCGCGAGAGGTTTGTCCATTGTCCTATCCTTGGGTCGGGATGATTGGCGGTTGCGCCAGGTGGTCGGATTTGATCCAAAGACGGGCACCTTCCGACCCGGCCGTGGCGTTGAGCGCCATACCCGGTGGCAGACGCAGCCATGAGTTCTTCTGGAAGACCTCTCCGCCTTCGGTGAAGCTGCCGTCGATCACCAGTGCCTCGAACCCCTTGTGCCCGGTCACGTTTACATGTGCCGATGCGTCCCAGACCTCGATCCGGACCCGTTCACGGGAATCCTCAAAGAGCGGGATTTCGGATATGCCATCTGCAACCGGGCGCGGGTCCTGCGCGTTTGTGTCGATTGTCAGCTGTGTGCGGTCCTCCGGGTCGAACTGCCAAAGCTTGACCAGGATCGTTGCCCCGTCCGCCGCGCTTGGCGTATGCGACGTGGTCGGCGGATTGCGCACATAGGTGCCAACGGGAAAATCCCCGTGTTCGTCCTGAAAGACCCCATCCAGCACCAGAAACTCTTCGCCCCCTGTATGTGTATGGGCCGAAAAGGCGCTGCCCGGTGCATAGCGAACAATCGTTGTTGCCCTTGCAACCTCATCGCCGATCCTATCCAGCATCCGACGGTCGACACCTTTCATAGGTGAGGCGATCCACGGTTCATTTTCCGAATGGACAACCGCACGTTCATCAAAGTTTGCGTTGAATTCCATCTTCTTGTCCTTTTCTCAAATGTTGAACTTCATGCCGACGCCGATTGGCACGACCCGCTTGCCGTACCGGCGTTCCAGTGCGTTCGTCGCACGCCACCCGGTACAGTGGCCGGGCATGATCAGGTCGACGTCGAATTGCGCAAAGTCGGCGACGGTCTGGTCGATGATCTTTTCATTGCCACCGGCAAGGTGAAAGCCGCCGGTCAGGCAATGGATCGGCACGCCGGGAAAATCGCGCTGAGCGGCATGAAGGACGTTGACGATACCCGCATGTGAACAGGCAGAAAACACCACCAGACCTTTGCCCGCAATATTCACCGCGACATAGCGTTCGTCCATGAGCAGCGGGTCGTCTTCCCAACCCGCGCCGTCTTCGGTGCGGCGGACATGGCCCGGAAACCCGACCTCGTAATCCGTGACACGGGGAATTTCGCCCGAAATATAGAGCATATCGTCCAACACGCTGACCGGTTGATCCGTGACAACGGGTGTTGCGCCCTGCGCAGCCAGTTCTTCGGGTGTGGCGATTTCTTGTATTTCGATCAGTTCTCCTGACGAAAGCGGAAAAGCACGTTTTCGGAACATTCCGGGATGCAGATAAACCGGTAACTCGCCGGTCCGGCCGTCCTTGCGGATCAGATCGATGGCCGCTGGAATACCGCCCGCATGATCCCAATGGCCATGCGACAGAGCGATCGCGTCGATGGTGCCAAAGGATGCTCCAAGCCGCGACGCGTTGTATTCGACGGCAAAATCGACCGGCCCGGCGTCAAAGAGCAATGTATGTTCCGTCTCGCCGCGCCGGGCTGTGATGATCAACGCCAGGCCGTGATTTGCACAACATTGACCGGCACCCGAGATCTGCTCCATCCCGGCGTTGTGGAGATTGTCCCACTCATGGGTGAACCCCACGGGCACGCTGGACAGGCTGTCCGTCCGGTTGTCGATGAGAACAAGAATCTCGACACTGTCGATGGGTTGAAGCTTGGTGGGCATGGTCTTCTCCGTTTCGGGTTGCCAGGGCGGACAATTGCCCGCCCCAGCGATTTGCGTCAGGCAGCAAGACGCTGCTTGAGCGCTTCCGCGAGTGGGGGTGCCGACGCCGGGCTCTGGCCAGTCATCAGGGCGCCATCTTCGACCACGTTGGCTTCCCAGTTGGCCTTGCTGACGTAGGTGGCGCCACGACGTTTCAACTCGTCTTCAAGCGAGAACAGAAGGTGATGCAGAAGCTCGATCTCGTTGTCTTCGTCGTTCTTGAAGCCGGTCAGGCTGAGGCCCTCAACCAGGTAGCTGCCGTCTGACTTCTTGACATCCCGCAGTATGGCCGGCGCGTGGCAGACCATCGCGACAGGCCGGTCGGATTCGTAGAACTCCCGGATCATCTTGATGGCATAGCTGTCAGAAGCCAGGTCCCAGATCAGGCCATAGCCGCCCGGAATGAAGAGCGCATCGAAGGTCGAATAGTCGATCTCACGCAGTTTGCGGGTATTCTGTACCGCGAACATGGCCACCGGATCGTTGAAGAAGCGGTCAGTGTTTTCGGTAGTGAACGGAGCCTTCATCGACAGCAGGTCAATGGGTGCGTTGCCGCCTTTGGGCGAGGCAAAAACAACCTCATAGCCCGCTTCCGTCAGGACGTAATACGGGGTTGCGACCTCTTCGAACCAGGTGCCGGTTTGCTTGCCCGAGATGCCCATCTCGTCAACGGACGACATGACCAGCAAGACGCGTTTTTGTTTGTTTCCAGTAGCCATCAGCGTGTTCCTTTCATGAATACCTATCTATCATTAGGTAGATAACAGTTAGAAGTTGATTCCTGGGCTGTCAACGTTTATCTATCAATCGGTAGATTGGAGGTAGTCATGCCACTGACTATGAAAGAAAAAATTCTTATCGCCGCCGAGAAACGCGTGCGCAGTGCGGGCTTTTCGGAGATGAGTTTCCGTGACCTGGCCAACGATGTGGGAATCAAAAGTGCCAGCGTACACTACCATTTCCCCACCAAACCGGATCTCGGGGAGGCTCTCGTCACCCGCTACGCCGAGCAATTCAAGGCAGAACTGGACAAGATTGACCTGAACGATCTGCATTCTGCATTGGAAGGTTTCGTGGCGCTCTATTCCGGTGCGCTGGTGCTGAACGAGTCCATATGCCTTTGCGCCGTCATGGGCGCCGAAGCCATTGGGCTGCCCGAAAACGTCAACAAACGCACAAAAGCCTTCTTCGAGATGAACAAGGCATGGTTAGAAAACCTATTCACCAAGCACGGGGTCAAGAATGCCGAAGATACCGCAGGCCTCATCGTCGCGGCCTTGGAGGGCGGCATGATTGTCGCCTCCGCTTCAAGCGACCGATCAATATTTGATCAGGTCGCCAAAGCGGCAATTCGCGGCATTGGCCAGGGATAGGAACCGAGTTTGGAGCTGCCCAGTTCGACTACGACATTCTTCATCAAAACGATGTTCTCGTAAGTGTCATCAAGGTAGAATGCGTAATCTCACCGTAGCCATCCTTTCCAACGCGTGTATTGCGAACCGAGGCTTACAGTACGCTCCTTACGCAGGAACCGCCCTTCTCTTCGGTAAAAAATCTGGCGCAGCTGTTGTTGGTTGTTCCTGAATGCAGCAAAGAATTATTCAGATTTTGTAGAAATCTGCACGGCTGAATGCCCGCAAGCGGGAACCTCGCGGCGCTACCGATGACCCATCGCTGTGAATGCGAGGGTTTTCTGCGTCACGAAACGCCATTCCCAACAATCAAAACACCCCTCGGTCAGCCGATGCTTGAACTTGCTGCTTTTTGCCCCATCTGACACCCGCAACCTGACGCCCTCTGGTACTTTCTGCACAAGCAGCGTAAAAGAAGTGCCGCGCGTAACATTTGGAGCTTTGCGTCGATGAAAGAGCATCGTGGCCGCCTGACCAAGGACGGTATTCGCATCTATGAACAGGGTGATTTTGCCGGGATGCACGCGGCGGGCGCTCTGGCGGCGCGGATACTGGACGATATTGCCGCGCACGTCTTTCCCGGTCAGACCACGGGTGCGCTTGACGGGCTGATCACGCAGATGGTCGAGGATGCGGGCGCGACCTCGGCCACGATCGGCTATAAGGGGTATGAGCACGCCAGCTGCATCAGTGTGAACCATGTGGTCTGCCACGGTATTCCCGGTGACAAGAAGTTGAAGGAAGGCGATATCCTGAACATCGATGTGACCGTCATCGTGGATGGCTGGTTCGGTGACACCTCGCGCATGTATGTGGCGGGCAAGCTGCCGCGCAAGGCCGAGCGTCTGATTCAGGTGACCCATGACGCACTGTTCAAGGGTATCGAAATGGTCAAGCCGGGCAACACGTTCGGCGATATCGGCCATGCCATTCAGGCCTATGTCGAAGCGCACCGGATGAGTGTTGTTCGCGACTTTTGCGGGCACGGTCTGGGCCGCGTGTTCCACGCGCCGCCGAATGTGCTGCATTATGGCCGTCCCGGCACCGGCGCGGTTCTTGAGGAAGGCATGTTCTTTACCATCGAGCCGATGGTCAATCTGGGCCGTCCCGAAACCAAGACGCTGGCCGACGACTGGACCGCCGTGACCCGCGACAAGTCGCTGTCGGCACAGTTCGAGCATTCGGTAGGCGTAACGGCGAATGGGGTCGATATCTTTACCCTATCACCGGGCGGCAAGTTTCACCCGACCTATTCGTCCTGATCGGCGGCCTGTTCGCGCAGGAGCTTCAGCAACATCGTCTCAGCCCCCCAAGGGGTAACCGCGTCGTGAATGAACACCGGCGCACGCAGGGGTTTGCGGTCAGGTTTCGTGGTGACCTCGGCGTCGCGGGAGATTTTCCAGGCAAAGGGTGTCAGAGCATGGTCCATGGCTGCACCATAGCACAGTTGGGGGTCAAAGTCGCAACAGCGGGTGTGCCTGAGACATATCCGTGATCACCTCGGCCCCCAGATCAGCCAGCCTGTCACCACCGCCATGCGGCGCGTAGGCCAGACAGCGCATATTGGCCCGGATTGCAGCTGTAACACCATTGTGGCTGTCTTCGATAACCACGGGGGCCTGTGCGCCAAAATGTTCCGCCGCCAGTTGGAACATCTTTGGATCAGGCTTGCCGGTGCCAAGCACATGGGCCGAGAACATCACATCTTTGAACCGGTCCCAGAGCCCGTTCTGGCCGAGCGTGATCTGCATCTTGTCCGGGCTGCCGTTTGAGGCCACGCAATAGGAGATGCCCCGCTGATCCAGCGCCGCAAGCAGGTCCGCGACACCCGGCACCAAAGGCACACCGGCGCGCAGGCGGTCGTAGGTTTCGGCATAGACCTGATCAATCCAATCTTCGGGCAGGTCTGCGCCCATCGCACGCGCCTTGTCGCACACCCCGACCATGGTTCCTCCCACAAACAGGGACATGCATTCGGGCAAGGTCAGGTGCAGGCCATAGCCCGCCAGATTATCCGCCAGCACCTGGTTCGAGATCACCTCGCTGTCGACCAGAACGCCATCGCAATCGAAAATGACCAGATCATGCACTCTGATCACCGTTCCGCATCAATGAGATATACGTGTCGCCATATTTGCGACTGTCGTGCAACGTGAACCCGGCCGGGGCCTGCATCCGTGAGTTTTCTTCCCAAACCAGCAGCGCATCATCCGCGATCCAGCCATTGGCCAGCGCGGCGATGGCTTTCTGTCCCATGGCCTTGCCATAGGGCGGGTCCAGAAAGATCAGATCGTAGGGCGCGTCCGGATTTTCGCCCAACCGGGTTGCATCGCGGCGGATCAGGTCGGTGCGCCCGGCACTGCGGGTCAGGTCGATATTCTTGCGGATCAAACCCTGCGCCACGCGCCCGTCATCCACGAAGGTGACATGCGCCGCACCGCGTGACAGTGCTTCGAGTCCGAGCGCGCCGGTGCCAGCAAACAGGTCCAGCACGCGCAGGCCGTCGAAATCGATCTGATGGGCCAGCACGTTGAACAGGCTTTCGCGCACCCGGTCGGTGGTCGGGCGCAGATGTGCGCCCGCATCGCCTTTGCCGACGGGGGTCAGGGCGCGACCGCGGAACTCTCCGGCGATGATCCTCATGCCTTGAGCAGCGATTTAAGGTCTGCATCAGGGTCGGCCACGACATCCGGGTCGGCCGTTTTTCCCATTTCGATTAGGCGTTTACCGACCATATAGGCGCGCGGATCGTTCATCGCGTCGACCGCAATCAGTTTATCCCCGTTGTAGTACCAGAAGGATACGGTCTGCCCGTCGCCCTGCCGGGTCACCACGCGGTCATATCCGGTGTTCAGACCCGCGATCTGAAGCTTGACCTCGTATTGATCCGACCAGAACCACGGGGTTGCCACATAGTCCTTGGCCGCACCCAACATGTTTTGGGCCACGATCTCGGCCTGATCAATGGCATTGGGGACGCTTTCCAGACGGATGCGGCCTTCGCCATGGGGAAAGGAGGCGCAATCGCCAGCCGCCCAGATCGACGGGTCGGACGTGCGGCCATGGGCGTCGGTTCTGATGCCGTTGTCCAGGTCCAGCCCCGCCATCTCGGCCAGTTGGGTTGCGGGTGCAATGCCGACGCCAACCACAACGAAATCAACGTCCAGCTTTGTTCCGTCAGTCAGAACCGCACCGGTGACCTTGCCGTTTTCGCCGATCAGATGATCCAGCCCGACGCCTTCGCGGATGTCAGCGCCGTATGCACTGTGCAACGCGCGGAAATAGTCGCTGGTCTCGGGCGCTGCGACACGTTGCAGGATACGGTCGGCCATCTCGACCAGAGTGACCTTGACGCCGCGCTTGGCGCATACGGCGGCAGCTTCGAGGCCGATATACCCGCCGCCCACGATCAGCGCGCGGGCGCCTTCGGTCACTTTGGGCTCCATCTCGTCGATATGGGCCAGATCGCGCACCACATGCACACCGTCCAGATCGCCACCAATCGCTGCGGGCAGGCGGCGCGGGTCAGACCCGGTGGTCAGCGCCAGTTCGTCGTATGAGATAACCTCATCCCCCAGGGTGACCGTTTTGGCCTTGGGGTCGATACCGGTGACGCGCTGACCCAAACGCAGGGTGATGTTGTTTTCCGTGTAAAAACTTTCGGGGCGCAGGAACAGACGCTCAAGCTCCATCTCGCCCAGCAGATAGGCTTTGGACAGGGGTGGGCGCTGATAGGGCAGATGCGGCTCGGCCCCGATCAGAGTGATCTCACCCGCAAACCCGTCCTTGCGCAGACGAGCCACCAAAGAGGCGCCTGCCTGCCCCGCGCCGATCACGACAATATGGCTCATGCTTTGTCTACCCCGTAGTTTTCAAGTGGTCACTGTGACCAGACCACCTATATTGCGGCTAAGCACATTTCTGCAAATCCAAACGACAGGAGCTGAATAATGATTTCAACAGGAGATACCCTGCCCGAAGCAACGCTGATTCAGATGGGCGCGAACGGGCCGGAAGAGGTGCGGATTTCAGACAAGACCAAAGGCCGCAAGGTGGTGATCTTTGCCGTGCCGGGGGCTTATACCGGCACCTGCACGACCGCCCATGTGCCCAGTTTCATCCGCACGAAGAAACAGTTTGACGCCAAGGGCGTGGACGAGATCCTGTGCCTTTCGGTCAATGATCCGTTTGTGATGCAGGCGTGGGGGCAATCCACGGGCGCGACCGAGGCGGGGCTGACCATGGTGTCGGACGCAGCGGCAGAGTTCACCAAGGCCATCGGCATGGATTTCGACGCGCCGCCCGTGGGGCTTTTCGCGCGGTCCAAGCGGTATGCAATGCTGGTCGAGGATGGCACGGTCACGGTGCTAAATATGGAAGAAAACCCCGGCGCCTGCGAGATTTCCGCCGGTGAAGGCCTGTTGGATGTGATCTGATTTTGATCGGCCCCGGTCCGACCGGGGCCTTTCGCCGCCAAATTAACTTGTAGCACCGCCCCAGAGCGCGAATACTTGGCGTATTCACACGGGGAGTTTTTTCATGAAACTTAACGCGTTCTACATAGTACTGTCCGGCGCGGCCCTTTTGGCGGCCTGTGGACCGGCCCCAACTCCGCAACAGCAAGCTGCACGCCAGCACGAAATCGCCTGTCTGGGCGGAACGTTGGGCGGGGCGCTGATCGGGGGCGCAATCGGCAACCAGTTTGGTGGCGGATCAGGCAAGACGATCCTGACCGCAGCGGGCGCTGCCGCTGGCGGCATCGAAGGTCAGAGATTCGCGTGCTGAGGAGGTCGATATGAAACAGCTAAGCCTAGTGATGTTCATGGTGGCTTTGGCCGGTTCGGGTCACGCCGAAAGCGTGGCTGAACTGCACGAAAACGAGTTGAAGGCCATCGACGCCAACAATGACGGGTTCCTGTCCAAAGACGAGTTCGATGCTTTCTCGGATTACGCCTTTCAGACGATGGACGAAGACAGGAACGGCACTTTGGGTCAGGCCGAGGCCAAACCGTTCATGGACATCAAACTGTTCCGCAGCGCTGACCGAAACGGCGACAACGTGATCTCAAGACCAGAATTTGACACCCAGATGGGCGAGGATTTCCTGTCCGCCGATCAGGATGGGAATGGTCAGCTTGATTAACAGCAGGAGTTTGGGATGAACAAATGGCTTGGGGTGACGGCGCTGGGGCTGGTTGCAGCCTGTGACGTGCCGCAGGCCCCGTTGGTGACAGGCCCGGACGGGCAGGCCCGCATACAGATCAACCTGTCTGGCCTGACCTGTTATGAAAACAAGTGTCTGGATATCAACCCGGCCGCGCGCAGCGTGCGGCAGATCGGAAACAAGACCACGGGTATTCCAAGGGCGATTGATGTCAGCGACGGCACTGTCACGCCTGTCGAGTTCCGGCAGATGGGCACTGCCGCATCGCTGGCTGGCGGTGAAGGGTCAGGCCGCAACGATCGCTAGCACAGACTGTCCATCTTGCGGGCCAGCTTAGCATCCAGCGACGACAGGCCGCCCACATCATGGGTGGACAAGACGACCTCGACCGTGCGGTAGACATTGAACCATTCGGGGTGATGGTTCCACTTCTCGGCCCAGATTGCCACCTGTGTCATCCAGCCGAAGGCGTGGACAAAATTGTCGAAAATGAAGGTCTTGGTGATCGCATCGCGGCCTTCAACCATGGTCCAACCGTTTTTGAACAGCGGATCCAGAAGCGGGCCACGGGTTTCGGTCGACAAGAGTTCGGTCATTGCTGTTCCTCCGGGTTCGATTTCCTGAACGGGCCGTAATCCGTCAGAATCTCGATCTCTTCTTCCACTGCGTGGCCTTCGGCGTCCAGATATTTCTTGACCGCATCGGCAAAACCCGGATCGCCTACCCAATGCAAGCTATGCGTGCGTGTTGGCAGGTACCCTCGCGCCAGCTTGTGTTCGCCCTGTGCACCTGCCTCGACCCGGGTCAGCCCGTGGGCAATGGCAAAGTCGATTGCCCTATAATAGCACAGTTCGAAATGCAGGCAGGCATGATGTTCGATGCAACCCCAATAACGCCCAAAAAGGGTTTCACGGCCGATATAGTTCAACGCACCCGCAATGGGAAATCCATTCCGTTCGGCCAGCACAAGGGCCATGTCATCTGCCATCGTATCCTGTGCAATATCAAAGAACCGCCGCGTCAGGTAGGGTGAGCCCCATTTGCGCGATCCGGTGTCCTGGTAGAACCGCCAGAACGCGTCCCAATGTTCGGGGCGCAGCTGGTCACCGGTCAGAGTGCGGATCTCACCACCAAAACCACAGGCCTGCGCACGTTCTTTCCGGATAGTCTTGCGCTTGCGCGACGACAGCGCGCTCAGAAAGCCGTCGAAATCCGAATAGTTATCGTTCAGCCAGTGAAACTGCTGCGATCGGCGCAGCATCAGACCCATCTGTTCGCCAGCCAATGCTTCATCCTCGGTACAGAAGGTCGCGTGAAGGGACGAAACCCGGTTGTCAGCCGCAAGCTGCACCGCCCCCTGAACCAGCGCCGACATACCGATCCGTTCATAGCCCGGACGCACCAGAAACCGCCGCCCGGTTGCCGGGGTGAACGGCACCGCGATTTGCAGTTTGGGGTAATACCGCCCGCCCGCATTTTCATAGGCATGGGCCCAGCTGTGATCGAAGATGTATTCGCCCTGGCTGTGCGACTTGGCATACATCGGGGCCGCCGCGATCAGCATCCCGTCAAGATAGGCGGTCAGGTATTGCGGCTGCCAGCCGGTGCCACGCCCGACCGAGCCGCTGTCTTCCAGCGCCAGCAAAAAGCGATGTGTGGTAAAGGGATCAAGCGGCCGCCCGCCATCGGCAGCTTCGGGGCAGGCGCAGGCATCCCACTCTGCCGCTGAAATCTGCGACAGAGCGCCCAGTACCTGAACCTCGATCTGTGCCTGATCCATATGTCCTCCGCGCCTGTCCTTTATCTGTGACCGCACGGAGGGGGTTCAAGTCGAATGCGCAGCCAAATAGCCTTCGAAGGTCACATTGTCGGCAACCTTGCGGGCTTCTGCCTCTTGTTCGGGCGACCGGATTGTCCAACACAGGATCGGCACGCCCCGCGCCTTGAGTTCCGCCACGCGGGGGCGCGACAGGTCCGCGGCTTCGTGGCTGATGAAACTGGCGCCGACACGGTCGAAATCCGGGATATCGCGCAAGTGATCGCAGACGCTTTGCGGCAAAAGCTCGACACTGGGCTCATACGCGCAGGTCGTGATCCCGCGCGGCAGATGCGGGGCCAGCCGCGCCAGTTCAGCGACCGCGTTGGGATTGAAGGACATCAGGGCCACCGGGCCTTTGTAGCCCTGCAACGCGCGCGCGGTGTCGCGTTCAAGCGCGCCCACCTTCGTGCCCATCGCCCCGTCCTGATCCTTTAATTCGATCAGCAACGGCACCCGGCCCGCGACAATTTCCAGCACATCATCCAGTGTCGGAATGCCGTCATCCCCATGCAGAAGCGGCGTGCCAGAGGCGGCCAGTGCCGTGACCTGCTGAATGGGCCCCGACTGCCCGGTCAGACGGGTCATGTCATAATCGTGAAAGACCATTGCCTGGTCGTCCGATGTCAGTTGAAGATCGATCTCGATCCCGTAGCCAGCTTCAATCGCGGCACGAATGGCCGCCCGGCTGTTTTCCGGGCGGTTCTTGGTAATGTCGTGCAGCGCCCGATGCGCAATCGGGGCCTGCAAAAACACATCTGGTAGGGGCGGCGTCATTCGATTTCGAAAATGCCTTCGATCTCGACCGCGACACCCAGCGGAAGCGACGCCGCGCTGACGGCGGAACGCGAATGGCGACCGGCATCGCCCAGCACCTCGACCAGAAAATCGGACGCGCCGTTGATCACCTGCGGCTGTGCCGTGAATTCAGCGGTCGAGTTCACGAATCCGGTCAGCTTGATCACGCGGACCAGCTTTTCGATATCGCCGCCGCAAGCCGCCTTGACCTGTGCCAGCAGGTTGATCGCGCAGACACGCGCCGCCGCAGCCCCGGCTTCGACATCCAAGTCATCGCCCAGTTTTCCAGTGATCAGCTTATCAGTCTTCGAGATCTGGCCAGATACATAAAGGATGTTGCCGACACGCACAAAAGGCACATAGTTGGCCGCAGGCGCGGGCGCGTCTTCCAGCGTTACACCGAGGCTTTCCAGTTTTGCAGCGATGCTCATTGCGAGGGTCCTTCCCTAATATCAACTCAGCGGGACGCTAACCGGGAAGCACGGATTGGGAAAGACGGAAACCGGCAAATTTCGGCCTTCCTGCGATCTGAGCGTATCTTTACTGAAAACTCACTGTTGATCGACGGTCACTTTACCCCACCGTGATGAACAGGTTACACGCAAGGTGTTTCATTTAAGACCTGAAACGACTATGTGACTGCAACTTGTGCCACCCCGGCACGTGGATTTTGGTGGATTATTGATTGAATGTCCGGCGGGCGCATGTGCCGGGCCATTTAGGAGAAACAAAGATCGTGTCGAGCAGATTTCGCCTGAAACACCTTGTTTTACTGTCGGTCATGGCCCTTGTGTCCGCTTGCGCAACAACGCCGCCAGAGGGTGCCTTGCGCAGCGACGTGTTTGATCCGTACGAAAATGCGAACCGGGGAATTCACAAGTTTAATCTGGGTGTTGACCGGTTCCTGTTCCGGCCGGCCTCGAAAGGGTATGTCAAAATCGTTCCTGACCCGATGGTCACCAGTTTCAGCACTTTTGCCGAAAACATCTCGCTGCCCGGTCAGGCAGTTGACTACCTGCTTCAGGGCAATCCAAAACAGATGGGCAATGCTCTGCTGCGCTTTGTGATCAACATGACCGTCGGCGGCTTTGGCTTGTCCTCGCCCGCTAATGAGCTGAACCTGCCACCCGTTGACACTGATTTCGGTGAGACCCTGCATGTCTGGGGGGTTGGCGAAGGCGCTTATGTCGAGCTACCGTTCTATGGCCCGTCGACCCAAAGGGATGCGATCGGGGTTGTGGTCAACCTGTTCTCGAATCCGATCAATTTCAGCCCGACCCGCCCCGCCGACAATCTTGGCGTCTACGCCGAAATTGTGCGGCGCATGGGGGATCGGGGTCGGTTCTCGGATACTGTCGATTCCATTCTTTACGAAAGTGCCGACAGCTATGCGCAGGCTCGCCTGATCTATCTGCAAAACCGCCGCTTCGAACTGGCAAGAGATGACGAAGACGCCTATCTGGACTTGTATTCTGACCCCTATGCCGAAACCGGGACGGACCCGGTCAGGGACCCCTATCTTGACCCCTATGAGGACCCCTATGCTGAATAACGCGTTGAACCGTCGCCATTTTATCGCAGCCGGGCTTGCGCTGGCAGTGCTGCCCGTACCTGCCTTTGCCCAGACCGAGGCCGCCGCCAAGGCGCTTGTGACCAACGTGGTTTCCGACATCAACCGGGTGATCGAGTCGGGTAAATCCGAAAAAGCGATGCTGCGCGATTTCGAAAAGATCTTTGTTCAATATGCTGATGTGCCGATCATGGCGCGCTATGCGTTGGGTGCGGACGCCCGCACAGCCAGCCCGACCCAGCTGAAACAGTTCACCGCTGCATTTCAGGGCTATATCTCGCGTAAATACGGTCGCCGTTTTCGTGAATTTATCGGCGGTGAGGTCGATGTTCGCAATGCCCGCAAGATCAAAGCCGGGTACGAGGTTCGCACGTTGGTCAAGCTGCGCGGATCAGCCCCGTTCGACGTAACGTTCCTTGTTTCCGACAAATCAGGTCGGGACAAGTTCTACAACATGTTCATCGAAGGCGTGAATCTGTTGCTGACCGAGCGAACCGAAATCGGCGCGATGCTGGACGCCCGCAAAGGCAATCTGAATCAACTGATCACGGACCTGAAAAAGACGGGTTAAGCCGTTTCCGGCACAAAAGTGTGCCGGACAGCTCGTGTTTTTGGAAGTTCAAGAGGGTCGGGTCTGCCTGACCCTTTCTCGTGATGCGCGTGCCTGACAGATTTACGGCATGTAGCTGCGAACCAACGCGCCTGCGATCAAAGCCCACCCGTCAGCGATTACGAAAAACGCCAGCTTGAACGGCAAAGACACGATGGCAGGTGGCACCATCATCATGCCCATCGACATCAATACCGCTGCAACCACAAGATCAATGATCAGAAAGGGCAGGAAGATCAGGAACCCGATCTGAAAGGCGCGCGCGATCTCGGACAGCATGAAAGAGGGCATCAATACCGATAGTGGGGCCTGGGCTGACAGCTCGATCGCGTCACCGCCGGGGCGCAGGGCCGCCATTGCATAAAACGTATCTGAATCCAGCCGGTTCGCCATGAAGGTACGAAACGGCTCTAACGCGCGTTCCAGCGCGGGCTCGACCGCCATGGTTTCTTCCATCATCGGGCGTATTCCCGCGGTCCAGGCCTCGGTGAACACCGGGTCCATGATGAAATAGGTCAGAAACAGCGCAAGACTGACCAAAAGCATATTCGGCGGTGATTGCTGAAGGCCAACACCCTGCCGCAGGATCGACAGCACGGTGATCAGAAACGGGAAGCAGGTGATCATGATCGCCAGACCCGGAGCAACGCTGAGCACCGTGATCAACAGGATCAGCTGGATGGTGCGGGCCGAGATCGAACCGCCTTCGCCCAGCGACAGGGTCACATCCTGAGCCGCCGCCATCGACGGCAGGGACACCACTACAGCCAGACCCAGCCAGATCACATAGCGCATCAGCCGATTCCGTTTTGCAGATCCGCAATCTCGGTCAGGCGCACGGCCAGCTGCCCCGCCTGATCGCCCTCCATCTCCTCAAGCACCCCGCGCGCCACCAGCTGATCCCCGACATACAGGTCGACCGGGTCTTCGATCCGCTTGTCCAGAGTCAGAACCGCGTTTTCACCCATGTTCAGCAAATCCCGGATCAACGGGCGGGCGCGACCTACCGAAACGGTCACTTCAATCGGAACAGTTTCGAAAGGATTGGGTTTTTCGGTTTTCGGGAACTGGGTGTCATTCATTGGACAAAGCCTTTCTTGCCTCAAAGACGTATGCGTCAAATGCCTGTGCAATGGTGGACAGCAGGGTCGCGCAATCAATCTCGCGCCGGCTTGTGCCGACCTGCAATCGCGCCTGTCCGGGGGCCAGGCCAGGGTCTTCGATGACGCGCGGTGCGGAGTGCAGGGTCTGCGGCAGCAGGGATTGCACCGCTTGCGCGCACCCTTCCGGCACCATGATCTGCATCGGTTGTTCGATTTCCGTGCGCGCCATTTCGCAAAGCTGTTCGACGATCCGGGCGGCCAACCCGCGTTCGACCATGTCAGGCAATACGGTCTGAACCAGGCTTTCGAACATCGGTTCCAGAGACAATGTCATCCGGGTAAGCGCCTCGTGATAGGTGAAGGACATATCCTCGAGCGATCCCGCCAGTTCGGCCGAAACGCGGTCGCGGTTCTGTTCCTGCGCCTGCGCGGCGTCTTCCCAACCGGCGCCGTACCCGTTTTCGAACGCGGCAAGGCGTTGTTCCTCCAGCGTTTCCTCGTCCAGGTAAAGAACGGCTTCGGCGCTGGTCCGAGTGGTGAAATCCTCAAGCAGATGAGCGATGGACATCACACGCGCTCCTCACCTTCTTCAAGCCAGCTGCGCAGGATCTCGACCGTTTCTTCCTGCTTGTCGCCGATCATTGCGCGCAACCGATCAACCGGATCCCCGATGGCACTGACCCCAAGCACGGGAACGGCCCCTTGTTGGGGCAGCGGCGTGAACTCTGCCGTTCCGTCCGCCGCGATTTCACCGGTCAGGACCGACGGGGCCGGTGCCCCTCCCTCCGCGGCCGGCAACAGCGCCGGGACCATCGCGGGTTTCATCAGGATTGGACGGATCACGAACAACGCCAGCACCAGTGACACCAGCGCCAGCGCTGCCATCTGAATCAGTGACATGGCGTCCAGATGGAAGTTTTGCCAAAGCGAAGAGGAAACCAGCGTGCCTTGCGGCGTGACCACTGGTAAATCCAATGATTTCAGCGTGATGAGGTCCCCGCGCGCGGCGTCAAATCCCACAGCCGAGGCCACCAGTTCCTCAAGTGCGTCGAGTTCTGTTTGCGGCAGCGGCGTGAAGGATTCAGCGCCCGAAGCATCCAGCGCCCGCGTTCCGTTGACCAGAACGGCAACCGTCAGGCGTTTGATCGCACCGGGGGCGGTGTGCACTTCCAGCTCGGTTTCGGAAACCTCGTAATTCACCCGCTCACGTGTCTGGGTCGCGGTCGAATTCGATTCGTCCCCCCCCGCACCATCGCCGTCGGGCAGGTTTGAGGCCACCGTGACATCGGCTGACTGGTTGCGCGCGCTGTCGGAGCGTTCCTCGACATCCGTGCTGATAGCCACCCTGCCCTTGGGGTCAAAGCGCCGCTCACGCAGGGATTCTGTCCTGGTTTCAGTATCGACGCTGACCTCGACCACGGCATTCCCCGTGCCAACTCGCGCTTCGACCAGACGCAGAACCCGTTCCCGCAGCTGCCGCGCCTTGTCATCTGCCGTGTCGGCGGCCACGGCGGTGTCCTGCCCACCAATCACGGACCCGTTCGAATCGATCACAGTCACACTCTCGGGTGTCAGCCCGCTGACGGCAGAGGCGACAAGAAACCGGATGGCCTTGGCCTGATCGCCTGTGATATCGCCCCCCGAGGGCACCAGATAGACCGAAGCCGTCGGTGCGACGCTGCGCTGAAACGGATTGGCAGAGCCGTTGGCGATATGAACGCGGGCCTGGCTGACATGCGGGCTGCCCACGATCGTGCGCGCCAGTTCCCCCTCTTTCGCGCGCCAGTAGGCAGCATCGAACATTTGGGATGTGGTGCCGAAGCCGTTCAGCGAATCCAGCAGTTCATAGCCCTTGTTGCCGTTGGCCGGCAGTCCTTCGCTGGCCAAAGTCATCCGCAGCTCGTCCCGTTGTGCGCCAGAGACGTAAATTGATCCGCCCCGAATCTCGTAGGTCACGCCACGCTGATCCAGCGCACGCACGATGTCCCCGGCGGCACTGCTTTCCAGACCCGCGTAAAGCAGGGTCATCGACGGTGCCGTCGCAAGGCGCGACATCCCGAGGATCCCCAGAAACACCAGCACAACAGCACCGGCAACGACGATTTGTTTACGCCTGTCCAAACTTGCCCAGACAGTTCCGATCTGCTGCACGCTCACCTCCGACTCGCCGACATTCTGCCCGGCGCGTCCTCTGTTTGGACGATTGCCCTTAACAATCGGTTAGTCCCTGCAAGGTTATGACTGGGCGGATCACAGGAATGAGGATGTCATGACCGACGCAACGGCTGAACAGGCGGAAACCCCGGAAAAGAAGGGAAAAAAAGGGATCATCGTCGGGGTGATTCTGGCCATCTCCGGTGCCGTCGGTGGGTATTTCCTGACCTCGTCCGGGCTGCTGCCGCTGGGGAACAAGGCCGAGAAGGCGGAAAGCCATGACGTGGACAAGGATGAACCGGCCAAGGCATTGGCGGATGTTGCCTTTCTCGATTTGCTGCCGGTGATCGTTTCGGTGAGTTCCGGCGGCGCGCGGCATCTGAAGTTTCACGCACAGCTTGAAGTTAACGCCCCGTACATGACTGACGTGGAAAAAATGCGACCGCGAATCATGGATGTCCTGAACGGGTATCTGCGGGCCGTCGAATTGAAGGATCTTGAGGATTCACTGGCGTTGACGCGTATCCGGGGCCACCTGCTGCGCCGCATCGAGATTGTCGTTGGCGAAGGTCGCGTGCGCGACGTGCTGGTGATGGAATTTGTTCTGAACTAGGAGGCGAAATTGGAGCTGATTGCGGATATTTTGCTGGTCGCCGGCGCCATGGGTGCGGGTCTGTATTGTCTTGTTCTGTCGCGCCGTCTCAAGCGTTTTGCCGATCTTGAAAAGGGCGTCGGCGGCGCGGTGGCGGTGCTGTCGACCCAGGCGGAAGAGTTGCGGAAATCACTGGATGATGCGCGCAACGCCTCTGATCAGTCGGGCGATCAGCTTAGGGCACTGACGGGGCGCGCCGAAGCGGTGGCACAGCGGTTGGAACTCATGATGGCGTCAATGCATGACGTCGTGCCCGAGAAAGACACTGACCCCCAGCCCGAGGCAGAGGTTTCCGCGACAAACACCGCCACCGAAGTTCCGGAGAGCGTGAAGCACGAAGACAAGCCCAAGCCGCAGGCCAGCGAAGCCGCTGCGCCCGAAGAACAGGCACGACCACCTGAGGGGCTGATGTTCTTCCGGCATGACCGCAAGCAAGGCGAGGCGCAGGCATGAGCCGCGCGCGGACCAACAATCCCAACGCGCGGCCCCGCGGAGGGGTGCTTGCCGTGATCTCATTGCTGATGATCGGCTCGGCCGCGATTCGCATTGGGCTGGAAGCCGGACCCGCCTTTGCCAAACCCGCCAAACCTGAGGCGGAACACGATGAACCCGCCCCGTCGGACACCCGTGACATGCAGGTTCTGCTGACCGAGCTTCTGCGCCGCGAAGAGCGTGTCAAACAAAAGGAAGACATGCTGCGCGAGCGGGAAAACGCTCTGGAAATCGCGGGTCAGGCTATCGAGATGCGCATGGTCGCGCTTGAGGAGGCCGAGGAGGCGTTGCGAACCACTCTGGCGCTGACGGACAGGGCGGCGGAAAACGACCTGACGCGCCTGACCGATGTCTATCAGAACATGAAGCCGAAAGACGCGGCTGCCCTGTTCGAAACCATGGACCCGACCTTTGCCGCCGGGTTTCTGTCACGCATGCCACCGGATGCGGCAGCCGGGGTTCTGGCGGGGCTCAGCCCCGAAGCGGCCTATACGATCAGCGTTGTCATGGCGGGCCGAAACGCCTCGGCCCCGCAGGAATAGCCGCCCGTGTTCCCCGCGGTTGCAACACACATAGCCGGAGATCTCAGATGATTGGAATTGTTGGAATTGTCGTCATTTTCGTTATGGTCTTCGGCGGTTATCTGGCCGCTGGCGGTAAGATGGCCATCATTCTGAAATCGCTTCCGTTTGAAATGATGATGATCGGTGGTGCCGCGGTTGGTGCCTTTTTGATCAGCAACGACATCGGCGGCGTGAAACACACGATCAAGGACATGGGGAAAGTCTTTAAAGGCCCGAAGTGGAAGCCCGAAGATTACCGCGACCTGTTGTGTCTGCTGTTTTCCCTCATTCGCATTGCCCGCGCCAATCCGGTAGAGGTGGAACAGCATATCGAAGACCCCGGCAGCTCTGACCTGTTTTCGTCCTACCCCAGAATTCTAGCCGACAAAGAAGCGGTTGATCTGATTTGCGACACGATGCGGTCCGCGGCGATGAATTACGACGATCCGCATCAGGTCGAAGAGGTTCTGGAGAAGCGGATGGAGGCGAATTTCCACCATGCCCTGCATTCGAGCCACGCCTTGCAAACCGTGGCCGATGGCCTGCCCGCGCTTGGAATTGTCGCCGCCGTTCTGGGGGTAATCAAGACAATGGGGTCCATTGATCAGCCACCGGAAGTTCTGGGAAAACTGATCGGCGGCGCCCTTGTGGGTACGTTTCTGGGCGTCTTTCTGGCCTACGGACTGGTCGGTCCCTTTGCGGCCAAGCTGAAATCCGTGGTCGAGGAAGACAACCACTTCTATCAGCTGATCAAGGAAGTTCTGGTTGCAAACCTGCACAACCACAATGCCGCAATGTGCATTGAGGTGGGACGCCAGAACACACCAACGCATAACCGCCCCGGTTTCTCTGAGCTTGAGGATGCCTTGAAAGAGCTCAAACGGGCAGCGGCATGAGGCAAACCGCGATACTGGTTGCAGCGTTGATCACTCTTGCAACGGCCGCAACCTCTGAAGAGGTGATTGTGCGGTCCGGTGAACATGACGGCTACACCCGGCTGGTTTTCAACGTTCCACCGGATACGGGCTGGGTTCTGAGCCTGCGTAAGAACGGTGCCAAGCTGGCAATTGACCTGAAGGGTGTCACATTTCGGACGGGTTCGGTGTTTGCGCGGTTGACATCAGATCGGCTGGCCGCGCTGTCGCAGGCGCAACCCGGTGGCGCGCTTGAGCTGGAATTCGGGTGCGATTGCACGGCGTCGGCGTTCCTGTTTCGAAACTCGATGATCGTTCTGGACATTGCACCAGCAATAGCCCTGCCGCCCCTACTTGCAGATATCCCTCCGCCGACCCGAATAAATCGGGATGCTCTGAAACCTCAGCCTCCGGAACAAAAGCTTCCTTCCCAGCTCGACCTGCCGCTTCTGACCGGGCGGACGCAAGGGATCAGGGATCAATTGTCGACCCGTCTGGTGCAAGGGGCGGATCGTGAGCTGCTTGACCTGAATCTGGCACCTGTCGGACCGCGCCGTTCTGCCTCGTCCGAGGCCGTGACGCTGTTACCCGGATTGACATCGAACATCCGCGTGACCTCGGTTCTGGATGATCTGCAGGACATTCTGAACTCTGGTTTGCAGCAGATCGACGACAACCCGGTTTGTATCTCAACGGCTGAACTGGGGTTCACGACATGGTCCGGGACGCGCCCGTTTCCAGAGCAGGTGTCCGCCTTGCGCACCGCCCTATACAAAGAGTTCGACCGTCTTGACGCGGAAAGCGCGCTGAGCCTGGCAAAGCTCTATGCCTATCACGGCTTTGGGGCCGAGGCGCAAAAGGTTTTGCAGTTATTGAACACCCCATCGGAAGAGGCTGGATATGTTGAAGGGATTGCACGGCTGGTGGATGAGCGGCCAGCACAGGTGCCAAATCCATTCAGGGGCCAGCAACGGTGTAACGGCGACGTGGCACTTTGGGCCGTGCTGTCCGAAGGTCAGCTGGCATCCGACGCACATCTTGAAGCCATCGAACACAGCTTTGCAAAGCTGCCAGAGCATCTTCGCCGCCATCTTGGCGCGCGGCTTTCGGATATCCTGACAAACGCGCAAGAGCTTGAGGCCGCGCGCAGGATAATGCGTTCGGTCGACCGGGTTGAACAGAACCCGTCCCCGAACGCCACGCTGGCCCGGGCTGGCGTCGCCGAAGCCGAAGGCAACGGCGCCCTTGAAGAGGCCCTGCTGACCGAGGTCGCGACCTCGGCCGGGACAAAGACCGAAGCGCCTTTGGCTTTGGCCCGGCTGGTGGAAAATCGGTGGTCAGACCGCAAGACCGTGTCTTCAAGGGAACTTGAACTGGCCGCGTCTTACGCGATCGAATTCCGGCGATCCGAACTGGGCCCGATGATGAACCGCGCCCATGCGATTGCCCTGGGTCTGAGTCAGGATTTCGACAGCGCATTCGATGTGATCCAGTCTTTGCCAGACGGCCCGGACAGCAACAGCGCTTTCAACCGTCACCTGCAATTGCTGGCAGAGCGATCAGACGACCTTACCTTTTTGCGTCAGGTTACGCTGGTGCAGCAGTCGGATCGCATGGCGGCGCTGTCCACGGATACCGCGATTGCACTGGCCGAACGCTTGGCCGTGCTTGGCTTTGCCGATCAGGCCGTTGCGCTGACAAACAGGCCTGAAGATCAGGCCCGGCGATCAGAGCGCGCCCGTTTGCGCGCCCGTGCGGCGTTGTTGTCGGACCGCCCGCAACAGGCCATGCTTGAGCTGGCCAATGATACCTCGGATGAGGCGCTCGTCCTGCGGGCGCAGGCGTTGGACAAGGTGCAGGACTACGCCGCAGTGGCCGAACTCATGCAGAGCCGCGGGCAACAGGACGAGGCGAACCGATACCTATGGCTGGCCGGGTTGCCGGGGAAAAGATCGGGGCCATCTGACGGAAAATACGCAAGCCTCAACCAAACTGCGGAGGCCCTTTTGGCCCCGCCGGTTCGCGTGTCAGGCAAGCCGCTGGCTGATGCGGGAAGCCTACTGGAGGACAGTCAGGCAACGCGGCAGAGGATCGTCGAAATGCTGAACACGGTCAGGGTGGAGTGAGGTTTCCCAACCGACCGGACCAATTGCCCGGATCGATGCAGGCAGGACGGGGCGCGGTTCACGGTTCTGGCGGATCAAAAATCAGCGGTGTCAGGTCTGCATACCGCACGCTTTTGTCCGGCCAGCCAAGTATTACACGACGGATGCGGTCGGCACGTACTTCCCCAAGCACAGGGGCTGCAAACTGCATGTATTTGGCGATGACGTCGTCCCGTGTCATGGGGGCCTCGGGGCCGCCGCGGGCATGAATATCCCCGGATTTCAGAACACGGCCATCCGTTGTTGTGATCGTGACATCTGCCCAGCGCCCTTCAGGAAACCGGACGCTGTGGTGTTCGCTTTCCGCGACCGTGATGCGGGACATCAGATTGGCGACCGCGGGATCAGACAGGCCAGACCCTGAGATATGTTCAACGCCGATGCGCCCGTAAACGGCCTGAACTGCCACAGCAAATGGCAGGGAATACTGCGCTTGCGAAGTTGTTTCGGGCAGCCCCGCAAAAAGACAGGCCGCCTGATGAAAGCTGTTGATATGCACTGTTTCGATCTGCGCGCTGGTCAGGTCATGCGCGATCATGACAGCGCGCACGCCATCAATCGCGGCATGGGCCCAGCGACAGATCGGATAGGGTTTTACATATTGATGTTCGACCTGCCAGAAGGTGCCCAGATCATCCCAGTAGGGTTTGACCTCTTCCGCCTCGATGGTGATGGCGGGCGCGCCAGTAAAGCCGCGTTCAGCCAGAACAGCGGCGGAAAGCCCCACCATCGCGCCCCAGCCCGACCCGTCATGCAGCATTGTCGGGTTGGCAATCTCGCGCATCATCTGGCTGCGTGGCCCGTGATATTCGGCGATCCCCATCGCCTGCCGCATCTGGTCGGCAGACAATCCGCGCAGGCGCGCCGCCATCGCGACCACGCCCAGCGCGTTCCAGGCACCGGATGTGTGGTAGTCGCTGACACTGGCGTGCAGTGACAGGCCCGCGCGCCCGGCCACCTCGTACCCGGTGACGACCGCTGCCAAAGCCTCGGGTCCTGTCAGGTTCGGGCAATGTTCGGCCAGTGCGGACAGCGCTGGCAACACGACCACCCCGATATGGCCCTTGGTGGGGTTATATCCGTCGTGACCATCCAGATTGTCGGTTTGCGTAGCGGCGGCATAGGCAGCACCTGCCATGCTGACGGTACGACCATCGAACAGCATCCGTGCGCCATAAGCAGGATCGGAGCTGGCATAAAGCAACGCTGCCGTGTCCCGAGCGATCACACCTGCCTGCATCGGGCCGGATGCGATCAGGATCCCCATCGTGTCGAGCATCATCAGCGCCGCGGCCTCTAGTGCGCTTTCGGGCATGTCCGAGGCCGCGCGGGTCAGCGTGAAATCGGCAACCCTGGAAAATGTATTTGTCTGCGGGTTATGCGTCATGAGAGCTCTCCTGTCGGGCGGGGCCGGTACAGGAAAGTCAGCCACAGGTAAGGGCGGGCTTGTACTCTGTTCCCGACGCCAAATGTCGGGAACAGAGGAAAACGTATGAAGAAGAGACCCTAGTAAGGGGCTTCGACGCCGTTCATGGACACGTAGACTGTTTTCATTTCCGAAAAATGGTTGATCGCCAGCTTCGAATTCTCGCGTCCGACACCGGACATTTTCGATCCCCCGAACGGGGCCTCGACCGGGGCAAGGTTATAGGTGTTGATATAACAGGTCCCCGCCTCGAACCCGGCCACAACACGGTGCGCGCGGGTCAGGTCATTGGTGAAGACGCCTGCGGCCAGACCAAATTCGGTGTCATTGGCACGGGCCATGACCTCGGATTCCGTGTCGAAATCCAGCACCGACATGACGGGGCCAAAGATTTCCTCGCGCGCGATGGTCATGTCATCGTTCACATCCGCAAAAACGGTTGGTTGCATGTAGAAACCGTCGCCTTCGATCCGGTTGCCGCCGAACACCAGCCTTGCGCCCTCGGCCCTGGCTTTGTCGACATAGCTCAGCGCGATGTTCAACTGGTTTTCGCTGACCATCGGACCAAAGCTGACGTCCTCGTCCATCGGATCGCCGATTTTGGCGTTGGCCAGACGTTCGGACAGGCGTTTCAGGAAGGCATCCTTGATCCCTTTTTGCACAAAGACGCGGGTACCGTTGGAGCAGACCTGGCCCGATGAATAGAAGTTGCCAAGGATCGCGCCGGACACCGCGTTTTCGATGTCGGCATCGTCAAAGACGATCATCGGAGATTTGCCGCCTAGCTCCATGGTGACGTGCTTCATGCCGTCAGCTGCCGCGGCATAGACCTTGCGGCCTGTCGGCACCGATCCGGTCAGCGAGACCTTGGCTACACGCGGATCGGTGACCAGTGCGGCCCCCACGTCGCCATAGCCCTGAATCACGTTGTAGACACCCTTGGGTGCACCTGCCTCGACCAGAATTTCGGCCACTTTCAATGCCGAAAGGGGCGTGGTTTCCGAAGGCTTGAAGACCATTGTGTTGCCGCAGGCCAGCGCCGGGGCACCTTTCCAGCAGGCAATCTGCGTGGGATAGTTCCACGCCCCGATGCCCACGCAAACGCCCAGCGCCTGACGGATGGTGTAGACGAAATCGCCACCGCCCAGCGGAATATGCTCGCCGGTCAGAGAGGCGGCCAACCCGCCGAAATATTCCAGCGCATCTGCACCCGATGTGGCATCTGCCACCGTGGTTTCCTGAATCGGTTTGCCGGTGTCATGGGTTTCCAGAACCGACAGGTCGTAGTTGCGGTCGCGCATAATGTCGGCCGCGCGGCGCAGAATGCGGCCGCGTTCTGTTCCGGTCAGTGCGGCCCAAGCTGCCTGAGCGGTTTTCGCGCTGTTCAGAGCCTTTTCTACAATCGCCGGTGTCGCCGAATGCAGACGGGCAATCACCTCGCCGGTAGCGGGGTAGATCACGACAATGGCCGCGCCATCGGTATCCTCGACATAGGTGCCGTCGATGAAATGGCTGGCCTTGGGCTGAAACTTCATACCGTGTCCTTTTCGCTCGACCCCGTCCGGGCGGGGCATTTGGTCATTTTGAATCGGCCCTAATGGTTATTGACTGGCCAGTCAATAAAATCATCCAAGCGGCAAGGTCACGCCTGCCACCGCGCACAAATCTTGAAATTCTTTGGTTAATGTTCTATATATGTTCCACACAGTCAGAGGACAAACCGATGACCCAGCACATGCGCCACGCGGCCCTGAACGGGCCAAACAATGACTACCACCTGCTTCCGGTAACAGACCGGCAGATGCGATATGCGCGCGCCATTGCCGAGAAATCAGCGCTTGAGATCCCGGTCGAAGTTCAACGTGACAGGCGATTGTTGTCCGACTGGATTTCGGCCCACAAATCATGTGGCACCTCGCAATTCGACAATTACCCGACGGGCAAGCAGGTGGCGTTCGCTGAACGGATTTCACGCAGCAAGCGTCGCCCGATCCCGTCCGAGTGTTTTCGAGACAAGAAAATGATGTCCCGCTGGATTGACCACAACAGATAACCCTTATTTAGGGTCTTCTGGCGCATGATTGCGGGTATATAGCGCAACCGCAGCCGCAACAAACATTCCCAGCAGAATGTAACCGGTCACAGCCTCGGACACGGCAAGCCCGCGGCACAGGCCGGTCGGGGACATGTCGCCATACCCGACCGTGGTGAAGGTGACATATGAGAAATACAGGACATCCCCCGGACCCTGCGCCCCGACCACACAATTATCGTTGTACCCAAAAGCTCCGTAGACGGCGGCGAACAGGAACGGGACGACCTGGATGAATGACACACCCATCAGGAACAAAAGCCGTCGCGGCGATGTAACCTGGGTCATGTAATACCAGGATTGCGACACCAGCCAGATCAGCAGGCCAACCGACGCGATTGTTCCGATCATGTCACCCGCAGCGGTTTCGTTAAGACGCGATAGCCCGAACCAGGCAAGAAAACTTGTCAGAACCAGCCCCAATGCAGCAATCAGGGTCGATTTCCATTCTTCCAGAGTTGTGGGTTTGCGGTGCATGAACGCCCTCTCAGCCTAGTCTGACGGTGATCATCCGACCTAAAGCAAGGGCCTGCAACCCGCTTTCAGTCCTGCCGCAAATGCGGCTCGCCCCGCTTGCGCGCAAGCACTATCTGCTTTTGCCGTTCACGAAAGCGCATCTTGTCAGCCTCGGAGGTCTGGTCGATGCATTGGTGACAGGACACGCCATGTTCATATTCGGGGCGTTTCATATCCTCGGGCAGGATCGGGCGACGGCAGCCATGGCACAGCTTGTGCGGCCCTTCAACAAGGCCGTGGCCAACCGAGACGCGGTTGTCGAACACAAAGCAGTCACCCTGCCACGAGCTGTCTTCGAATGGCATCTCTTCAAGATAGCGCAGGATACCACCTTTGAGGTGATAGACATCCTCGACCCCCTGCCCCAGCAGGTAATTGGTGGACTTCTCGCACCGGATACCGCCGGTGCAGAACATGGCAACGCGCTTGTTGTGAAAGCGATCTTTGTTCGCCTCCCACCAGGCCGGAAATTCGCGGAAACTGGCTGTTTCAGGGTCTATTGCGCCTTCAAACGTGCCGATCGCCACTTCGTAGTCATTGCGGGTGTCGATCACCACGACATCGTCCGAACGGATCAGATCGTTCCAGTCCTGCGGATCGACATAGTTGCCGACACGGGCGCGCGGATCGACATCCGGCTGACCCATGGTCACAATCTCTTTCTTCAGCCGCACTTTCATCTTGCCGAAAGGCGGATGGTCCGAGGACGCCTCTTTCCACTCCAGATCCGAGCAACCGGGCAGAGCCCGGATATGCGCAAGAACCGCATCGATCCCGGCGCGTGGGCCTGCGATGGTGCCATTGATGCCTTCTTGCGCCAGCAACAGCGTTCCCGTGACGGACTGCGCGCGGCACAGATCAAGCAACGGTTCGCGCAGCGCGACAGGGTCCGGGAATCGGGTAAAGTGATAGAGGGCAGCGATCGTGTACATATGCGCGATCTACCCTCGCAAACCCGGAGTCGCAAGGGATTGCATTGACGCCCCGCGCCCAGCCCCCTACCGATAAGGCAGTTATACGGAGGCCGCCATGACCCATGCCCTGCTTGTCATTGATGTCCAGAACGACTTTTGCCCCGGCGGTGCCTTGGCAGTGGCCGGAGGAGATGAAATCGTCGCGCCGATCAACGCCATGATGGAGGAGTTTGACGCCGTGATCCTGACGCAGGACTGGCATCCGGCGGGGCATTCTTCGTTCGCCAGCTCGCACAATGGCAAAAGCCCGTTGGAGTTGATCGACATGCCCTATGGCCCGCAGGTGCTGTGGCCGGACCATTGCGTTCAGGGCTCAAAAGGTGCCGCGTTTCACCCCGAGTTGCGCACCGATGGCGATTTGATCCTGCGCAAGGGGTTTCGCAGTGGCATCGACAGCTACTCGGCGTTTTTCGAAAACGACCATCAGACGCCAACAGGCCTGAAAGGCTATCTTGAAACCCGAGGCATCACCCGTTTGACACTGGTTGGATTGGCGACCGATTTCTGCGTTCACTATTCGGCTGTAGACGCTGCCCGGTTGGGATTTGATGTCACAGTCCGTATGGATGCCTGCCGCGCGATTGACATGGACGGATCGCTGGCTGCCGCACAACAGGCCATGCGCGATGCCGGTGTTACGCTGGCCTAAGGTGTCGCCCCGGCAGCGGCCAGCAGCTTGATCGTCACAAACAGAATAACGGCCAGCCCGAACGCCAGCCCGATACGCCCCGAAATAGAACGCCGACGTGCCGAAACGGGCTGCTGTGGCGGTGGCGGCGGTTTGCGCACCTGACGCGTACGCACGATCCCGGCCATGGGCTGTGCCATCCGTATGTAATGCAGAAAGTCCCACAGGTTGAACTCGCCGCAATACTCCCCCTGAACGCCGCGCGATTTTATGTTCTCAAACAGAGAACGCAGAATCCTGACCCGGTCCACCTGATCTTCGGCCGGAAACACACCGGGCACGATGCCGCTGTTCCGCGACTCGAGGCTGAACCCCGCATCCAGGAAAATCTTGCGGATTTTCGGCGATGTTCCCCGTAGCGCATCGGCTGTTCTGATGTCGCGAAACACCGCACACACCTGGCGTTCCACATCAGAGGCTGACCCCAGCTTTTCGGGGTCGAAATCGTTCAGTGCTACATTAACAATGTCAAAATCGTACTCGAGACCCATTCACAAACTCAGTTTCGTCTTACCATCCCCTTTTCTCACTAACCGGCGAAGACACTGCACAATAAGCCCGTAATGTGACGTCATGCTGGCATTGTCACCAAATCAGCGACTCTTGCCATTCCCGAAATCGATTGATCTAACTACGGAAATCGCAGGAGTTCCCCATGGTCGACATCGCGACCCGTGTCTACAATCATAAATGGAAGATTGACCCGATTGTCCGGTCTTTAATCGACACAGACTTCTACAAACTGCTGATGTGCCAGTCAGTGTTTCGAAACAAGCCCCAAACAAACGTGGTGTTTTCCCTGATCAACCGGTCGAATCACGTGCCTTTGGCCCGTTTGATTGATGAAGGCGAGTTGCGGGAACAGCTGGATCATATCCGCTCGCTTAGTCTCAGCCGGGGGGAAAGCACCTGGCTGCGGGGCAACATGTTCTATGGAAAGCGCCAGATGTTCCGTTCCGATTTCATGGAATGGTTCGAGAATATGCGCCTGCCGCCTTACCACCTTGAATGCAAAGGCGATCAGTACGAACTGACCTTCGAAGGCAAATGGCACGAGGTCATGTTGTGGGAAATTCCGGCGCTGGCGGTATTGATGGAATTGCGGTCGCGCGCGGTGCTAAACGACATGCGCCGGTTTGCGCTACAGGTGCTTTATGCCCGCGCGATGACCCGTGTGTGGGAAAAGATCGAGAAGCTGAGTACGATCAACGGTTTGGGCATCGCGGATTTTGGCACGCGGCGACGGCATTCCTTCCTGTGGCAGGACTGGTGTGTGCAGGCGATGATAGAAGGGCTCGGCCCCGCGTTTACCGGGACGTCGAACTGCCTGATCGCGATGCGGCGTGAGGTTGAGGCCATCGGCACCAACGCGCATGAGCTGCCGATGGTCTATTCCGCGTTGGCCGACACCGATGCCGAACTGGCGCAGGCCCCTTATGACGTTCTCAGCGATTGGCACGACGAACATGACGGCAATCTGCGCATCATCCTGCCCGATACCTACGGCACCAAGGGCTTTCTGGACAACGCGCCCGACTGGCTGGCGGGCTGGACCGGTATTCGCATCGACAGCGGCGACCCGGCTACCGCCGCCGAGGTGGCCATCGACTGGTGGAAAGCGCGCGGAGAGGACCCGACCCAAAAACGGATCATTTTCTCGGACGGGTTGGACGTAGGCAGTATTCAGGAATTGCATGCACAGTTTGCGGACCGCACCAAAGTATCTTTCGGTTGGGGTACCTTGCTGACCAACGATTTCCGCGGACTGGTCCCTCATGACGCGCTGGCACCGTTCTCACTGGTCTGCAAAGCCGTATCCGCCAACGGACGCCCGACGGTAAAGCTGTCGGACAATCCGGAAAAGGCAATGGGCCCCGCGGATCAGATCGAGCGATACAAACGGGTGTTCGGCGTGGGCGCACAGGAAGCGATCAAAGTGATTGTCTGAGCTAAGGCATAATACCAAACACTTACCCTCAATTCATATGATGTCAGGACTGAACGACCACCGACTGGCGTCGGTAGGATCGGCGATATGGTCTTCGAGGTATTGCAGCACGATATCTTCGGCGATGGCGCCGTTGGTGGTTGAGAAATACCTCCTGCCCCAGAACCGGCGACCCCAGTAAGGGCTGCGCAGCGCGGGAAGTTCTCGTTGCACCTTGTGAGACGAACGGCCCTTCATCTTGCGCACCGGACCCGAGATGGCAATCTTCGGCGGCACCGACACGAACAAATGCACGGGATTGCTCGACAACACCCCGCGCAAGATGTCGACCTCGTTCTCGTGGCAGACCCAACGGATGATGGCGCGCACCCGCAAGCGCACCGCACCGGTCAGCACCTAGTAGCGATACTTGGTCGACCAGACGATATGGTAGCGGTGATAGAAAACACAGTGCTTGCCAGTGTCATACTACATGACCTTACCCTCTGGAAAATGAGCCTTCGAACCGGCTGCGGCTCATTTTCCAGAGGGTGAAGCCATAACACGATTCTCCGCGCTGAAGCAGGTCCGACTGGAGGTCGGAGGGTTTACTCCAATGCGTGGATACCAAACAGTTGGTTCATAATTCGCAGCTGCGCAATCTCACATTGATGATTATCACTCAGCGGATACCATCAACAAGCTTTCGAGAAGTGTAACACGTGAACCGCCCATCAAAGTCTTCAATGCCTGGTTTTGAGCGCAAAATTGCCGCTTGCGGTTACCTGCTTTGAGGCCGCACTTCAGACCAAGGAGCGTTTCCTCGAACTGAACCGAGTATCTATCTGTACATGGGATTTTAATCTTCGGAAAACTGGTGCCGCTGAAGGGCATCTAATACCTGTTCCATGACGTTTCACGGCATACCATAATTTCCTCGGTCGTCTTATTTTCAGTGACTTACCTGTATCAACGTGTTCCACTATGCCCCACAGTATACTATATATGGAGGGTGGATAGAGAGGTGGATGATTGTCACGTACGTTGAACAAACTCAGCGCAGCATCCCTGAAGGCTTTCGCACCCGGAAAGTACTCTGACGGAGGCGGGCTGTGGTTCCTCCGACGTGAAGACGGTGGGGCACAATGGTTTCTGCGCTTGACAGTCCATGGACGTCGGCGAGAGATGGGTCTTGGGTCGTTTCCAGAAGTGTCACTCAAGGAAGTTCGACAAGAAGCGGAGAACTGGCGCGCCGTGGCTCGTATGGGCGCGGACCCTATCAAAGAACGCGCGCGACAGAAGCGTGATGAAGCCAGCAAACTCCACCTCCTGAAAGACGTTGCCCTTGATGCCTTCGAGAGCCGCAAAGCGGAACTCAAGGGCGATGGCAAGGCGGGCCGGTGGTATTCGCCTCTTGAGCTACACGTGCTGCCCAAGCTCGGAAAGGTGCCAGTTGTCGAGCTGGATCAGAAGGATATCCGCGACACGCTGGCCCCGATTTGGCACGACAAAGCCGACACGGCGCGAAAAGCGATGAACCGTCTGTCCATTGTGATGCGTCATGCAGCGGCTCTTGGGTTGGACGTGGATCTGCAAGCTACCGACAAAGCCAAGGCGTTACTTGGAAAGCAGCGGCACAAGGCTAAGAATATTCCGGCGATTCCATGGCAGGATGTCCCGGCCTTTTATCAAAGCCTGAACGGCGGCACTGTCACTGAGTTGGCGTTGCGCTTGCTGATACTGACTGCCGTTCGTTCTTACCCGCTGAGGCACCTGCACCTTGATCAGATTGAGGATGACGTCTGGACGATACCCGGTGATGCTATGAAGGGTCGGAGGGACGCAACGGCAGACTTCCGTGTACCGCTGTCACCGGAGGCCCTGTCGGTTATTGAACAAGCCAAGCCTTTAACCCGAGACGGCTTCCTATTCCCAAGCGTGCGTAGTGGTGTGATTTCCGACATGACAATGAGTGCTTTTATGAAGCGCCGTGGTTTGATTGAGCGACCGCACGGCTTCCGGTCATCGTTTCGGGATTGGGTTGCAGAAACGCAGAACGTTCCGTTCGAAGTCGCGGAGACATGCTTGGGTCATATTGTCGGTGGGTCGGTTGAGCGGGCCTACAAGCGCACGGATTTTCTAGTGCAGAGACGAAAGTTATTAGAGCTCTGGGGAGGGTTTCTAAGGGGCGCAACTTGAATTAATGAGTGAGGGCTTAATGATGCACGAACCTTTCGAAGAAGCAGTCAATTGGCTTGAAGTGCTCACAAAGGAGTATGTTAAAGAAGGCCAACTTATTTTGCCGCGCACGGAACCGAATAGAAACATTCACATGTTACGGCTTGGCATATACTGGGTGCCGGATGACATTGAAGTTAGAGGTTCAACTGAAGGCACGTTTGTGTGCGACAATGAATCAGCGGAAAAATTACTAAATATTTCTGATAGGGACGCCTCGGCATTCGATTTATGCAAAGAGATTGCATCGCATCAGTTAGCGACAGGGCGGGAGCTTTTGCCAGCGCTCAAAACTTTTACCGCCTTGTTTATGACAGGACTGCTGGAGCGCCCCAAAACTACCCGTCGCAGCGTAACTTGGTTAAAAAACATGTTTCTATTGACGATGGCAAAAGTCACGGCGGCGAATTTTGAACTTAATTTGACGAGGGGCGATGCGCAACGCACCCATGAATCTGCTTGTGACGCAGTAGTCGTGGCACTGGAGAGAAATGGCCACTACCGAAGCTATCGTTCAATAAAAGAGCTTTGTGTTGGAACCGGGCAGGAAAACAAAGAGCTACGTCAAGAGTTTATTGCTTGGGCCGAAGCCATGAAAGTTGCTATCGAGCGTGATCCTATCGCTGCAGACCTATTCCCGCGAACATGGCTTGGTGTCGGAGTTAGAAAAATACCTCCGTCATGAAAAGCTTTGTTGGAAAAGGCAGAGTTTGTGCACCATGCAACAACACGGTGCACAATTATGAAACTGCTTTCCTTCCAGGACCTGCAAGCCAAGTTGGGCGGTCGCAGCCGATCCAGCGTTTACAGGGATGTGGAACTGGGTCGCCTACCTGAGCCTATCAAATTCGGCTCTCGCCTCTATTGGAATGAGGCCGATATCGACGCTGCAATCGAGAAACAGGTTGCTGCCTAAAAGAAACCCCCACCCGAGGCACGGGCGGAGGCAAATTCTTTTGGTTAGCAGCACGAGAATAGCCCGAAACCCGATGCCTTTCAACAATAGAAAGGTAATACAGGATGATTTTCGAGCAAACCCGAACAATTGAAAGCGAACTTCCACCACCCAACGCGCTGCGCGTGTATCGCTGGGCAGACCTTCCGAACCTAACGGCTCCGGCACTCTACCGGGTCACAGATCCGGGTCAGGAGCCGCGTGAAATCTATGCCTCCAAGCACAAGCGCCAAGTCCTTGAGGGTCTGATGCGGTCGCCACTCTATGCGGCCAGCTACTGCCGCCTGTCGGACCAGGTACTGCCCCTGCGCCGCGACGACGGCGTGAACATCGAATGCAAGATGTATCGGGGCGATGCCGACACCGGACGCCAGAAGTTCGGTATTTGCTTTCTCGTCAGCAAAGTCACCCGCATTGGCGGTCAAGAGGTGCGCTAATGAAAACGCGCAAGCTCCAAGCCCGCACCCTGCGCCGCAAACACGGCCTTTCCGAAACCGCTGCACGTCTGATTGCCAGCCTTCATTATCGGGAGGCTCGGTCATGATGGTTGTTATTAAATGCAATGAGCGGGAGGAAATCCGCATCTCCCGCGAGCCTGTGGACGCAAAACCCCATCCGGGGTGCGACGTTGTAGAATTCCGCATCTGGTCAAAAACTAAGACTGGGTTACGCCGCACCAATAGAGGCGTTTTGTTTGAAGGGTCCCTACTGCCTGAAGTTTTGAGGGCTCTGTTGAACGTCGCCAACAGGGAACAGGTGGGGTAATGGGGCGCGATAAGAAAAACGAGCAACGCGTCGAGCATTGGACAAAGCTCGTGCGAAACATGATGGAGGAGCCCGCTTGGCGGGCCCTCTCCCCTGTAGCACAGGCGTTGTACCCTTGGCTCAAGCTTGAATGGCGAGGCCCGCAGGCCAACAACAACGGAAAGATCCAATTCAGCGTCAGGCAGGCCGCAGAAGCGCTTGGTGTGGCTCTGAACACTGCTGCTCGTGCATTCCACGACTTGCAGGCCAAAGGCTTTTTGGTTGTCACAAAGCCAGCCCAGCTTGGCCTTGGCGGCGAAGCTCGCTCAGCCCTCTACGAGCTTACAGAAATAGAGATGCCACACAGCAGTCGTAGGGGCGGACGGATGCTGTACCGGCAGTGGGCTCCAGGCATTGAATTTCGCGTCCACAAAGCCGCAGCACATAACCCTTCTGGAAAAAGCTCAAAAATAAAACCCTGTCGCAAATTTGAAGACGTGACCGTCTTAAATTTTGAGACGTGTAAGGAAAGGACGTCGCAAAAATGAAGACGTGCCGTCGCAAAAATGAAGACGTAAACGGCCTTTTTCAGCGCTCTCACGTCGCAATTTTTGAGACATCCTTAATCTACCAGGGGGTCTGGGGGAAACGAACACCTTCTGAACCAACAATCCAACAAGCGAGGCATGAGCAATGACGGATGAAAAAGACAACGTGAAGCAGAGTAACGAAATTGCAAAATCGAACGACGTCGACCAAGCACTAAAGGCGTTTGAGGAGGACATCACCGATGCCGAAAAGGCAGCAATTCAGGAGATGGCAGAAAAAAGCTGCGCTAAGGTCAGACCGCCAAACTTGAAGCTGACATTTGATGAGCGCACCCAACGCTTAATAGTTGGATATAAGGGAAAAGACCCTTTGATGGCTGAGGCCATGACAATGCTCGAACTCGGCACGTCGGATCCAAGGTTCTATCGTGGCATCATTGGGCAGGTAGCGACGCTTGGCGAGCATGATACCCGCATCTCCGAAACTGCCTCCGATTTCATTTTGTCGGTCGTTGGTGGCATTGAGCCGCAAGACCATGTTGAAACGATGCTAGCAGTCCAGATGGGTGCAATCCATCAGGCGACGATGATGCTGGCGCGAAGACTGAATCACGTTCAGACCATCGAGCAGCAGGACGCAGCCGAACGCGCTCTCAACAAACTGGCCCGCACTTTCACAAGCCAGGTCGAGACGCTGAAACGGTATCGCGCGAAGGCAGACCAAACGGTTCGGGTCGAGCGCGTTGAGGTGAAAGACGGCGGTCAGGCCATTGTTGGCGACGTACACCATGGGGGGCGGGTAAATGGAGAAAAGTGACTCCAACCCCATGCAAAGGGCACACACAGCCCCTCGATGCACGGCAACATCAAAGCGCAGCAGTCTTCCCTGTAAAAACCCGGCGGTCAAAGGCTGGACTGTTTGCCGGATGCACGGCGCTAGAGGGGGTCATGGTCCTGGTAAAGCTAATCCAGCATACAAGCATGGTATGCGTAGCCGTGCGGAGCAAGAAATGAGGAAGGCTATCAACGAACACGTACGATTGGCTCGCGAATTGGAGCGGTCGATTGAATGAACCATCGACTTACGGGCTCAGCCGTCAACGAAACGAAAATGCATCGCAGTTCTACACCGCCCTTGGTGACGCTGCTATCCTGTCGAAGGATGACACTAACTTGTCGTTGATAGATGCTTTGCGTTCGCTCCTTCCACCCGATGCACGATCCGTAGTTAGTAGCTCAGCGCCCGCTGAGGATGTCATTGCCATCGCTTCGAAGATTCTAAAGTCAAATTCTTAGGGTCAGGGTTCACAACCAGTATTTGGTGGTTGCTGCGAGGGTGATGACCGAAAGGAATACCTTGGGACAGCGGTCATTACGGGTTGCGACGCGCCGAACTCGTACCCCCTCATTGAAATCGTAAATCCCCATCTAGGCGCGCCGCACCACACTGCTACCTGTGCGACTTGTTCAAATTGCGTCCATGAGATGAAAGGTGCGGTTGCGTTCGAACATTCAAAAAACGCAATCTAAATTCCAACGGATTAATGGTGAACTCGTGGGGCGGCGCGCCGAACTCAACAACCCCCTCAAATCCAGATGGAAAAACTGGAACGCTCTAGGCTCTGGACCTATAAACGGGTAGCAATTTCAACGGCAGCTTCCATCAGCACCGGACGTTCGTCGAAATCGCCGCTATGACCGAGTTGCGGGACAAAGCCGTCGCTCCCATCGCCCAGTACAATGACGGCAGGCAGCCCAAAGCGGTCTTTGGAACCGACTGCAGTTCCAGAGAGGCTGTAGGAGCAAGACTGACTGTTCGCTCCGTCAACAGCGGACTTCCATCTTGGCAATTTTGTAGGCATCAATGCTTCGGGCTGCTTCGAAGACCTCCAGGCACAGAAACAAATCTTTGAAAAGTATGCGCAGTTTCTCGAAAGCACGCACCGGTTCGAGTGGCATCGCCGAACCAAATCCCGAACTCCGTTATTGAGCGGTATGCAGCTCTATGTCCCTCGTCTTTGAGTTCTCGAGTCTTGCAATGCTTCACACTGCAAGCGTGATAGATTTTGAACGGGTATAGGCGTCGAGGCCTTCCAACCCTTTTTCGCGACCGAAACCGGACTTCCGGTTGCCGCCAAAGGGCAGTTCGATTCCGCCGGCCCAATAATCGTTGACGGTGACCTGCCCCGCATCCACCCGCTGCGCCATGCGCAAGGCAATAGACATGTCGCGGGTGTAGATCCCGGCCGCCAGAGCAAAATCGGTACCATTGGCAAGCGCCAGTGCTTCTTCTTCACTTTCGAAGGTTTGTACGGCAAGAACAGGACCAAAGATTTCCTGGGTCACCGCATCGTCGCTAGCGCAAAGATTGTCGAGGATGGTCGGTTCAAAGAACCAGCCCTTGCCGGTTTCCGGATCAGTTGCGATGTTGCCACCGGTGGCGATTTCCACCCCGCGCGCGCGGGCACGCTCCACGTGGCCCGCAATCTGCGCCAAATGCCGTTCTGAGTTCACCGCACCCATATCAGGATTGCGCAGCCCGTGACCGAAGCGCAGGCCTTGTGCTTTTCTGACCAGCCGCTCCAGCACCTCGGCGTGCAGATCGCGATGGATCACGAGTCGGGAACCAGCCGAGCAAATCTGCCCGGAGTTGGAAAAAATGGCCCACAGCGCGCCCTCCGCCACCGCCTCAGCATCAGCGTCGGCAAAGGCGATCAGCGGCGACTTGCCGCCCAGTTCCAGGGTAAGACCGGTCACATTGGGTGCCACATTCTGCATTACCCCGACACCGGTTGCCACCGAGCCGGTGAAGGTCACATGCCGCACACGGGGATCGGTAACCAGCGGTGCGCCGGCCTCGGTGCCGGTGCCGGTGACCACATTGACCGCGCCCGCAGGCACGCCTGCACGCACCAGAAGCTCAGCGATCATCAGCGCGGTAAAGGGCGTGGTCTCCGCCGGTTTCACAACTGCCGAACATCCCGCCGCCAGAGCCGGCGCAATACCGCGCACAAAGGTCGATGTTGGGTAGTTCCATGGCACGATATGGGCGGTCAGGCCCACCGGCTCGCGCAGGGTGAAGGCGGCGTTGCCGTTGCCGAGGTTGACGCTGCGCCCGTCCAGCTTGTCAGCGGCACCTGCGTAGTATTCGAACAGGCGCGCCGAACCCGCGACATCGCCCTTCGCCTCAGCCAGAGTCTTGCCGCTGTCGAGACTTTCGACCACTGCCAGCCTGTCCGCTTCGGCGCGCATCAGACGCGCCGCCTCGTTCAGAATGGCGCAGCGGCGGGCGGGCGGTGTGTTGCGCCAGACCTCGAAACCCTTGGCGGCGCTGGTCACGGCACGGTCCACATCGGCCGCGGTGCCAGCGGCGAAATCGGAAAAGGCCTCGCCGGTGCCGGCATCAAAGCTTTCCATGCGGTTGCCGCTGTCGGCGGCAACGAACGCGCCATCAATGAAGTGATCGCACGGCAGATCCGGCAGCGTGCCGGTTTCGAAATAGGTGGAAATCATCTGGTCGGAGGTCATCATGCATGCTCGCTGCATTTGTAGGTGGATTTGGCCAGCCACTCGGGGTTGATCTCAACGCCCCAGCCCGGGGCATCGGTCACGACCGCCTGGCCGTCCGTGATTGTGAAAGGATCATCCAGGAACAAGTCACGCTGCCACGGATAGTAGTCGTCGCCCTCGATCGAGAATTCCAGGTAGCGGCCCGGATTGGGCACCGCCCGCAACAGATGCATGGCGAACAGCGTCACCAGCGACAGGTTGGCCGCATGCGGGGTGCAGGGCAGCCCGGCGGCATGGCCCATGCGGGCCACCTCCATGCTGCGCACCATGCCGCCCAGATACAGAATATCGGGCTGGATGATATCCACCGCGCGCATCGCGACGATCCGCTTCCACTGTTGCAGATCCCAGTCCTGCTCGCCGCCGGCCACGTCGATGGACAGCTTGCCGGTGACCTCGGCGGTCTGTTCTAGCTCCCAATAGGGACAGGGCTCCTCGAAGTGCTCGTAGCCGTTGGCCTCCAGCATCCGCCCGACCTCGATCGCGCGGGCGGGACCAAAGCCCGAGTTGCCATCCACCAGCAGCGCCGCATCCGGCCCCATGGCTTTGCGGATGGCGGGGATGATTGCCTCGGTGCGGCCGTCCCATTCGTCCTGGTCTTGGCCGCATTCGGCACCGACACGCACCTTGAAGGCGTCAAAGCCGTAGTCATCGCGCAGGCATTGCATGCGCGCCGCCTCGTCCCCGGGCGTGATGTCACGCCGCATGGAGGAGGCATAGGCCCGCAGCGGCCCTGCCGAGCCGCCCAGAAGCTCGGCCACGGGCTTTTTCGCAGCCTTACCGCGCCAGTCCCAGACCGCAGTATCCAGACCTGCCATGGCCCGGCGCAGATAGGTGCCGGGGAACTTGTGCTCGCGCAGTGGGATCTCAGCGATCACATCCTCCAGCGCGCTCATGCCGCGCCCCAGTGCCCAGGGCGCCACCTGGCGGTGCAGGATCTCGCAGGTCAGGTCGCTGCTGTAGGTGGACACCTGCCCCCAGCCCGTGCTGCCGTCCTCTGCGGTGACCCGCACGAAGCCGACCAGCGGCGTGCAGAAGGTCTCGATCCGGCGGATCCGCGGCCCGGTGTCGTCCCTGCCGCGGGCGTTAGCAACCGGCACCGCGCCGGACATGGAATAAGGCGTGCTCATGCGTCCTCCAGAATGAGATCAGCGGCGCGGTGCGCCAGCATCATGGTCGGGGCATTGGTGTTGCCCGAGGTCAGGTTGGGGAAAACCGAGGCATCGACGACGCGCAGCCCTTGCACACCATGCACCTTCAGCCTCGGACTGACCACCGAGTCCTGCGTGCCCCGCCCCATGCGGCAGGTGCCGACCGGGTGAAAGACGGTGCCGCAGCGTTCGCGGAAATCGGCCAGGATCCGGTCGTCGTCCATGCGACGCAGATCCGGATCCATCGCCGAGTCCACAAGCCCGTCCAGTGCCGCAGTATTGATCAGCCGCTGGCACAGGCGGCCGCCCGCCACGACCTGTGCGCGATCCTCTTCGGTAGCCAGCGAATTGGGGCGGATCCGGGGCGGAGCCGCTGGGTCGGCAGCGCTAATGTCGATACGGCCGCAGCTGGTGGGGCGGGCCGGCTGAAAGCCGATGATGAAGCCTGGAAACGGGTCGGGTTGCACCACCGTGCGCGTGCCGTTCGGCGTGGTGGTATATGTGACCGGGTTGAAATACAGCTGCTGGTCAGGGTGGACCTGATCCGGGCCGGAGCGGAAATAGCCGCCGCACTGGTTCACTGACAGGGCCAGCGGCCCGCGCCAGGTCAGCGCATATTGCAGCGCCGCGCGCACTTTCCCGGCAAACGGGCGCAGCACGTTGTTCAGCGTTGGCTCAGTGGCGCGGAAGTAATAGTTGATGCCCAGATGATCCTGCAGGTTGCCGCCCACATGCGCCGCATCCAGCAGCGGCGTGATGCCGTGGGATTTTAACAGCTCCGCCGGACCGATACCCGATAGCTGCAGAAGCCGCGGCGAAGTCACGGCACCGGCCGACAGGATGATTTCGCGGCCGGCTCGCAGGGTTTGCCTCCTGCCCTCACGCACCACCTGCAGGGCAGCGGCCCGCGTGCCCTCAAAGATGATCCGCTCGGCCTGCACCCTGGTCATCAGGGTGACGTTGGCCCGCTTCAGCGCGGGCTTCAAAAACGCCCGCGCTGAATGCATCCGGCGGCCGCCGCTGGTGTTGATCCGGTAGGCCGCCGCGCCCTCGCAGGCGTGGCCGTTGATATCCTCGGTGCGCGGCAGCCCCAGTTCCTCGGCCGCGGCAAAAAAGTGCCGGTTCACCGGGTGGATCTGATCCGAGACATCCTGCACATGCAGCGGCCCGGCACCATCGCACCCGCCATCGGTGCCAATGCGGCTCTCCATTGCCTCATAGGTCTGCCGCACAGTCTCCCAGTTCCATCCGTCCGCTCCGGAGGACGCCCAGTCGTCGAAGTCGCGTGGTAGCCCGCGCGCATAGACCAGAGCGTTTATCGCGGCCGACCCGCCCACCACCTTGCCGCGCGGCCAGTAGCCCGAGCGTCCCGCCAGGGCTTCTTCAGGCTCGGTCTGGTATTTCCAGTTTACCTTCGGGTCGAAGAAGGTCTTGCCGTAGCCAAGCGGCAGCGCAATCCAGGGCGACCAGCCTCGCCCGCCGGCCTCCAGCACCAGCACCTTGTGTCGCCCGGAAGCGCTCAGCCGCTCTGCAAGAACGCAGCCCGCAGAACCCGCCCCCACTATGATGTAGTCGAAGTTTTCCATGCCGCCCTCTGCAGTCTGTCGGAGTGTTTTGGCATGAGGCGCTGGCATTCTATAAACAAATAATTATTTGTTATAGATGTGGAAAAGTTTGCAATGTAGACGCTGCTCATGAACGACATGCCTCCCTTGCCCTGGTTGCGCGCTTTTGAGGCTGCCTCGCGAAACGGTAATTTCTCCAGCGCCGGTGAGGAACTCGGGCTTACGCCGGCTGCTGTCAGCCATCAGGTGCGGTCGCTCGAAGAGCATTTGGGCTATCAGTTGTTTTCCCGCAAAAAACGGCCCATGGAGCTGACCACAATGGGGGAGCTTTATCTGCCCTGGGTCATCAAAGCTTTCGAAACTCTTCGGCTGGGTACGCGGGATGTTTTCGGCACTAGGCACATGCGCCCGTTGAGGATCCGTTGCCTGCCGACCTTCGCGCAGCTCTGGCTTTTAAAGCAGTTGCCTGATTTCCGGGTGCGATATCCGGAGGTCAATATGCAATTGCATATGGGTACTTGGGCTAGCGCGATCCAATCAAGCCAACTTGATATCGAAATTCGATTCGGGAACGGGGATTGGCCAGGGCAGCGCGCAACGCTGCTAGGTCGTCCGCCCGTAGTTCCAGTCTGCCACCCAAGCCTGCAGCCAAGTAGCGAAACGCTTGAGGCGTTGCGAGACTCTCCTTTGATCGAGATCATCGGTGTGGCCGACAATTGGCACCAATTTTTCCGTCAGGAGAACCTAGCGCCCCCCGGACATATCCCGGCGCTCAATGTGGATCAGAGCATTGCAGCCCTGGAACTTGCCGCAAATGGGATGGGACATGCGCTGGTGTCAGAGCTTTTCGCAATTCCCTATCTGCAAGACGGGCGTCTGGTGCGCTCTTTGCCCCTCGAAAAACACACAGACCAGGCGATCTATGTCACCTGCCCGGAGGGTCCCGTCAGCTACGGGTGTCAAATGTTTCTGGATTGGATTGTCGAGCAGTCTTCTCCGATGCGCCAAGTGTGACTAAATTCAAAGTGCTTTGCTGCGCAGGACGCAATCGTTTGCCATTTCACGTCTGATTGCACGCATCCAAAGTGCCGAATTGAAAACGGCGACTGCTCACTACGCCCGGTCCCTGGGCATACGATACAAAGTTCATGCTGCTCCCACTACTAACGGCAGCTGTTCATCGCAGCGGCGCTGCCAAAGTCAAAGCTGGATCTGACGAAGGGGTGGGTTTCAAATGACGCTTTATGCTCTACTCTGCCGCTCGTGCCTGGCGCAACATTCGAAACTTGGGCTCAGTGCCGTCATCCGAGTGTTTTTGTCGGATGACCGCAATGCCGCGCGGAGCCGCCTTTGCGATGGTCGATTCCATTCCCTGAGGCATCGTGATTCAAGGTCGACAGGAGGATTGTCCATGTCGCATCTGTTCTGGCTCGACCAAGAGCGTCTCAACCGCATCAAGCATATGTTCCCAAAGCCACGCGGTGTTGCGCGTGTCGATGATCGCCGCGTTCTCAGCGGCATCATCCATGTCATTCGCAATGGATTGCGCTGGCGAGACGCTCCGTCCGATTATGGGCCACACAAGACACTTTACAACCGATGGGCTCGATGGTCCCACATGGGCGTCTTTGCACGTATCCTGACCGAATTAGCCGCTCAAGGCGATGAAACAGGCACGCTAATGATTGATGCGACGCATCTGAAGACCCATAGAACAGCGTCCAGCATGGGGCTCAAAAAAGGGGGCGCGGCCGCCTGATTGGCCGCACCAAGGGTGGGCTGAACTCAAAACTCCATGCCGTAACCGATGCGGTGGGTCGTCCAATTCGGCTATTCATGACGGCGGGAAACGTCAGCGACTACATCGGAGCACGGGCACTTTTACCCTCACTACCTGCTGCGGAATGGATGTTGGCGGATCGCGGATATGACGCCGACTGGTTCCGCGAAAGCTTGAAAGAAAGAAGCATCAAACCCTGCATACCATCGCGCCGGAACCGCAAGGACATCATCCCACATGACACAAAGATTTATCGAATCCGCCACAAGATTGAGAACATGTTTGGGCGGCTTAAAGACTGGCGTAGGGTCGCGACCCATTATGACAGATGCCCTGTAATCTTCATGTCGGCCATTGCGCTCGCGGCAACCGTATTGTTTTGGTTATGAGTCCAGAGCCTAAAATCAACACGCGCCACCCACCGACAGAGGATCGCATTGTGGCGAAATTGTGTCTACGACTCGTTTTGAAACTCACTGTTCGCCGTTTGGAAACAGACTTTTTCGATGAAGTTTGCAATGTTACGGGAATCCCCCAATTTCGGGCTTTGCTTGAGTTGGGTAGATTGGGGTCAGAATAACCACTTACCCCCTCGTGACGAAGATAGGGGCTGGCCTCGACCCCCTCAGCCAGCCCTTATTCTTGTTCTGGCCACCCCGGCAGATTGTTTGGAACAGGCACGTCATTCCGAACCAGCCAGTCACGTATTGCTGCCCAGTGGTCCTGTGACCCAGCTGTGTACCGCCGTGAATGTAAATCGGCTATCTGTTGTTCAAGGTAAGGCCACCAGTGCAGCTTGATCCTTAGGCCATGGGATTTGGCCCAAGCGCGGATCGCCGCCTGCCAATCATCAACTCGCCGGGATTCAAGTTCTTTGTAAAGGTCAAAGGGGATTCGATAAGGCCAGTCAGACATGCGGAACAGATAGCGAACTTCTGGAGCTTGTCCAAACGGTTTAAGAAGCCTACCGTTGTCTTATGTGCAACCTGTACTCAAACACCATTCCCGCAGAAGCAATGCGCCAGCTGTTTGATTTAGCAGTTGAACAGAACCGTCTCGGGAATGCTGAACCGCTGCCCGCAATTTATCCAAAGCACATGGCCCCGGTGGTCAGGCTGGCCGAGGATGGAAAGCGGGAACTCGTGCAGCTTAGTTGGGGATTTCGAACCACGAAGAAATCGAAGAAGACAGGGGCAATTATCCAACCTGAAGCTTGGAACAACGCGCGAGATGACAAGGTGCGCTCAAGCGGGCTTTGGCGTGGCAGTTTCGAGGAAAGGCGCTGTTTGGTTCCTGCCAGTTCGTTCTGTGAAGCCAAGGGACGCAGCCCTGCAACCTATTACTGGTTTGCCCTCAAGGGTGAGGAAGACCGCCCGCCTTTTGCGTTTGCCGGAATGTGGCAGACGTCGCGCTACCAGGGCAAGGACGGGCCGGAAGAAGCAGCGACTTACACCGTTATCACCACGACAGCGAATGAAATTGTAAAACCAATACACCCGCAAAGAATGCCGGTGATCCTGCAGCCGGACGACTATGAGCAATGGATGTCGGGAAACCCTGAAGAGGCCTTAGACCTACTTCGGCCCTACAATGCAGACGATTTGCAAATCGTTCGCAGCGGCGAGAGTGAGAAGTCAGATCCGTTGACCTGAATGCTCTATCCTTTGAGCTTTTCATTCGTCCGCTTTGAGCCCAAAGTCGTCATTGGTTCGACAATTCAACGCCGCTCCTAGGTGCTCGGTGACCAAATAATCAAGACAAAAAAAATGGCTATTTGATTTCGAAGTTGTCAGTTGAGGAAAAACTGAGTTTTGCCCGCGAATAAGCCGAATTCCAGTCCAGCGAGGTCATGAAACAGGGTGCGCATAGTTTACATCCACCGCCATTACACGCGTCTTTGAAGTAGGACAAATTCCTCATCATAGTCTGTCCGCCCACCTTAATTTCAGCTGTTGAAAGTGAAAGTTTCAGGTCTGACTGAGGTACAAACCCTTTATTCATATACATGCCACAGACTGCCGCTTTGCCCTCAAAGTTCATTGTCGCGTATACGATGATTGTTTCTCCTTGCCGGTTTGCGACCCATTTCACAGTCATCTTTCTGAATTGCTTCTCATTTCCTTCGACAGCGAAACAACCGTCCAGAAACCTACCCTCCGCGCTGGCCATCAACGCTAAACCTATTGATAGAACAAATGCGACCGCAAATTCTAATATAACGTAGCGCATGAAGTGCCCCCTTTCGACCATCATAAGTTGGTCAAAGTGCATTTGATTGCTTGGTCAAACGCCTTTTTCAGATCGTTTCCGCTGTTCGGAAAAGTCACCAGTTTTCGGCCTGCACTATCATGAATGGAAATCGGCTGACTCTGAGCGATAAGTGCTTTCAACTTGCCTATTCCTATCGGCTGCCCGCCGCCCAAGGTATGGCTTGTTGCTGAAATCATTGGGCCGCCATACATTGCTTGACCGATCCTTATCTCCTGTGAGCCTGATTTGAGCGTTAATCCCTTGATGCCGCCACGGTAATTCCAACCCAGCGCGGCAACGTAGACAGACCACGCTTTGTCGTTTTTTGCCTCGAACTCTAACGAAGCATTCTTAGCAAACAGAGCTGCACTGCAAAGATAGTACCTGCCGCGTCGCCCAGTTTCGGCAATAACGTAAGTCGCAGGCTTCTTAACAACTGACCAGCTTCCATAATTTGCGACACGTTCGCTACTTGGTGTAGCTGGATCAGCCATACATGCCGCACCTGATAGACCAAGCAAAATAGTCAGTACAAAGAAATTGCTACGCATTATGAAAAACCCCGTGTTTACAACTCCTTGAAAAGACTTAGAAGCCGGCGTGTGTAAGATTTACTACTTTCAGCTTCTTGGCCCCTTGATCTCGGTCAAACATGAGCGCTAACGGCCGCTTGAATGGCGCGCAGTGCATGACGGCTTTGTCCGCAGAGCAGATATTGCCTCATAGATTTCACCTGCAATAACCCGCCCGTCTAAGCCGTGACTTAGCCGCTGCCGTCTCCAAGTGCCGGTATCGGCCACCTGAGTACCTACGGCAGTCCAACGCGTGCCCAGCGGCGATAACAGCGGCCCCTATGTCCTGGCCGTCGGCATAGCACACCCCAACCCAGCGGTCGTGCGTACGTTCACCGTTCAAATCGCACGAAATGGTCTTGCCGCGCAGATAGTTCACCATCCAGCGCTTTGCGTCCTGACCTGACCTTGTCCCGAGTTCGGGGGCATCGACGCCATTCAGTCGAACCGGCGTTCCATCGACAACAATCGTGTCAGCGTCACGCACATGCAGGCTGGCGGCATTAGCAGATGGCGCAAGAAGGATCAAAAGCAAAAGTAAGCGTTTCATTCCGACGATATAGGCAATCCGCGCAAACTCTTCACCTCTATCCGACGTCTTCATAAGAAGAAACTCGGGCTAACCCCGTAGAGCACAGGTATCGCGGGTCTGTACGTCGGTTTCGCATTTTCCCTCACAGGGGATAATAAAGCCTATTTCTTACACAGACTTATAGACGTTGCTCTAAAAACCGCTGTTGGTAAAGGCTTGTCGCATTAGAGGGGGAAATTGCTATGAAACTGATTATTGCGGCTCTGGCCGTGTGTTTTGCGAATGCGGTCAATGCGCTGACACTTCAATACGACTATGTTGGTGATCCGTGGACCTGTCCGTCCTGTCTAGCGGCGCAGGGATATCAGACGACGCCTTTGGTTGGATCAATAACCATCGATCACAGCCAGGCACCGGACCTACAGGGGCAGACCTTAAGACTTTTTTACGATGAATCCGACCGATACAATGCAACAGAAACCTGAACCGTCGCCGCTGCTTCCAAAACATCTTCAGTTCCCCACAATCCGGTGGTGTCCGGGTTCGGTGGTGTAAGTTTTGCGTGGGTTCCTTGGCTCACATTGGCTGGTGAATTTGACCAGTGGTTTTGGAACAGCATCTATCAATCAGACCTGAATTTTACCTTCGACCAGAACCTGAACATCACCTGCTGGACAGGCTACGCCTACTATGGGGGAAGCGAAGATCCCGGATCGACTTGCGGGTATGACGTGATTAGCAACGTCAAGACTACCGGCGCTGGTACATGGACAGTTTCAGATGTGACGCCTGTGCCGCTGCCCGGAAGTGGTCTATTGCTTCTCGGGGCGTTGTTGGGCCTGACAGGCTATCGGCGCTCTATGGCACTGTGACAGTAGCGGAAGCTGAGGTTGACGGAATCATTGCCAACTCTTTCAGCATCTTCCCCTTGGAGGGGAAGAACAGCTTTTGTGAGCTTTTAGGAGCCAAAAAAGAGGCGCGCCCGATACAAGCGCGCCCAGTCCACAGGGAGAAAATGAAAAAACTCGCGCTCTAAACTCAACATGAGCGCTAACTCGTTAATGTTGTCAGTTTTGGGCATGTAAGGCCAACGACATCAAGAGCAGCTGAAGATTCTGACTTAAAGCTATTGAAGTGCATTTCTCGACCCGCAGTTCGTTAAGGGTGGATTCAGAGGTGGACTGTGATTGTACCACTTACATCAAACCATTGATTTTAGTGTATTTAATTAGAAAAGCTGGTGCCGCTGAAGGGACTCGAACCCCCGACCCCATCATTACGAATTTTGCCGTCCATGAGTTGGACACAACCGGATGAAGTCCTATTAAACCAGTTAACTTATTACGATTGCTTGACTATTTCCGAAACCTATCTTGGCCGGTGTTGGACCGCGCAGTAGAACGTTTGACGTACATTCCCTACTAATCCCCTACTAGTGACATACCGGCGACCGCGCAGACGGGCGTTGCAAAGGCCGACCCAGGCGTCATGTAGGTGCAAGTTGTCAATTGCGCGAAGACCTATCGGCCAAGAACCCGTATCGACGATGCTAGGGTCTGATTTGCATTTGGCGGACCGAAGCGCCGGCGTTACGAAAAAGGGCACCGACAACGGCGGGACGGCAGATTAGCGCATATGCACCGGCTCTTTTCCCTTGAACTGCCCTTCACGCGCTTTCTGCGCAATGTTGCATTAGTGAGTCTAGCGGCTCTGATCCCATTGGTCCTCCTCTACGTCGTGACCCGACCAGGCTTTGGCGCCATGCTACTTGACGGTGGGCCTGCCCTGTCACGTTTTCTTCGTCAGATAATCACCAACGGCCTGCCGGTCGTTTTCATCGTGAATTACATCTCGTTCTTCCTGTTCGCCTGGATGAACACGAAGTCACCTGGAATGCGAGACCCGGCATTAGTTGTACTAGTCGACATCTGTGCCAGGCTTGCTGCGTTCGTAACGCTGCACGCTCTAATATACGTCCTATCTGCGGACTGGTTCGGCTCCTTCGCCGGCAGCCGCATCACGGCATTGAGCGTCGTCGCTCCTACGCTTGCAAGATCGGCGCTCTTTGAGAACATCTCGGGCGCCTATCTTTATGCCACGTTGGTCAGCGCCTTGCCGCTCTACGTCGTTGCGATAACGAGATCTGCCCGGCTTGGCAGTATCGCGCGTCGCTTTCCTGGGAAAGCAGGTCCAGTGATCATCGCCCTGGTCCTGTTCTTGGTCTTCGTTCTGATGTTGTCGGGTATCGCAGCTCTCGTCGTTCAGCTGCAAGCTTAGGTAGGGGCGGCGTCGGCTAACTAGCGCGCCGGTCCCAAACTCATTCGACGGGACACGGCAGGTGCTTCCTGCTAGCCGCCTATAGGTAACAGGTGAGCACAAGGTCCAGTGTGGCAACCTTGGGTTTTTTGCAACGCCGCAGCGCTGCCAAACCCGGCAAACACGGTAAACCCGGCACACCCCACCCCATGCACGGCTCTTGCTGCTAATGACGGGAGGCGGCCACCCAGTTCACGCTCTCTTGCACGCTTCAGGAGATTCAGAAGGTAGTTCGTGGCATTAAGCGAGGCCGGGGCCTATTTGTCCTGGCTACGTCCACCCTCGGTCGCCATAATCTTTGCAAATCAATCAGCTAGAATTTCAAATCAGACAAAATCGTTCGAATCGTTGACCTGGCCTAGTTATCGGTTCGCCTCCCCAAACACCCAACCGCACAAGCCGGCGACGACAATAGCGAATTATGGACAAAGACGTTGAGAAGATCCTCGAGTATTGGCGTGTTTCTCTGGCCGACAGTGCGCTAGGGGACGGTAAGTTCACCCAAAGAGACCGGAAACGTTTCATCGAGGTATCCGGGGAGACTGTCCGCTCAGGGAAACTCCCAGACGCAATGCTCGATAGAGTATTTGGTGGACAGAAGTCAGCGAAGAGCGTTGCCGTACGATTTTGGCCGCTCGTCATGACTCGAAAGTCGTCTCACGGCGCAGCTCGTGTTGATGGCTTACCTGAGATCGTCGCGCCAGTTGTGACAGAAGCAACAATCGATCGCGACGGGCAGATCACACCCGTACGCAATGCTCTGGCGCGAGATGTGCTGTCACCACTTCCGTCCGGCGAGTTTTCAATCGGCAGTGTAGACGATCTCGATGACTTTCTGACCGAGACACCTTTGCCTGACATGATCGTAGAAGGTTCATGGCCAGAATACCTCGGCCATTGTCGCAAGATGGTTGATGCTGTCGCAGAGGGCTGGCCGAATGGCGACGAAGATTACCAGTCAATGGGCTTCGGTTTCCTGGAGCCAGCGGAAGACGCCAGTGCCACAATCCGCAACATCTTGGACCTGTACGATAAGTTGCTTAGTGAAAAACCAGACGCGCCGCTATTGAGACAAGTCGCTGCGCCTCGCAAAACGACATCCCCTCCTGACCCTAAAGTAGAGGATGAATTCAGTCGCCGCCTAGGCCACTCCAACCCACACTTCCCTTTATCGGAGCATCAGCGCCAGGTTTTGGCTTACCTTGATGTTTCGTCTCATGGAGAAGTCATTGCTGTGAACGGCCCGCCGGGTACGGGCAAGACAACAATGCTGCTATCGGCGGTGGCAAGCCTCTGGATCAAAGCGGCACTCAAGGGTGACAATCCGCCGATCATCGTTGCCGCATCCACCAACAACCAGGCAGTCACAAACATCATCGATGCTTTTGGGAAAGACTTCGCCAAGGGAGAAGGACCGTTCGCCGGGCGGTGGCTCCCCGATATCAGTAGTTTCGGAATCTTCCTTCCGTCGCATTCTCGCAAGTTAGAAGCAGCAAAGAAGTACCAAACAGAGGACTTTCAGACAGCATGCGAGAGCATTGAGTACTTCTCACAGGCCAAGGAGGAATACCTACAAGCTGCGCAGGTCGCTTTTCCTGCTCTATCAGAAGCTCGCGTAGAGCTAGTGGTAGATGCCATTCAGAGTGAAATAGCAAAGGAGGAAAAGAAACTCTCTGAACTGGATCAGGCCTCCAAAACCCTCGCAGAGGCTCAAGAGGCGGTAAGGACGGTCCTTGGCGAGAGCCCTGCTGAAGCGGAAAAGGGGTTAACTAAGGCGGCCGCCGAGGCGCAGCAGAACCGGGAACGGATTAAGGCCGCAAAAACCGCCCTGGAAGCACATCTTGCGGCGGAGTCTACATTCTTAGCACTTTTCGGTTTTCTACCAGCCATCAAGAAGAAACGGGTGCTGTCGGCCCAACAAGCAATCCAGGAGTTCATGCCGGACGCCGATGGGTTCATCCGCGTAACAGATGTGGAAGCTCGTGTAACTGAAAGCCTTCGCTCTGCCGAGCTGTCGGCGAAGCAAGCTGAACAGGACCTAGAAAAAGCTGGTCGTCTTCGTTCATCGCTGGCGGACGCTGAGAACCAATGGGATCGAGCGAAATCTGCTGTTGCCGATACCTCAGAAGACCTGGACAGCGCCGCTGATCTCAGCATTCGCTTCAAACTCTTTCTGCTCGCGACCCACTATTGGGAAGGACGTTGGTTGCTTGCTATGGAGGAAGACCTCGCGGGCATCACAGGTTCATCAAACAAGACAGGGAAGGCGACACTCGTTCCGCGCTGGCAAAGACGCATGATGCTAACGCCTTGTGCCGTTGCCACATTCGCCAGCTTGCCAGGAAAACTGACATACAGTCGTAAAACTGGTGGCAAATGGGCGAAAGAGTACCTGTACGACTTCATTGATTTATTGATTGTAGATGAGGCCGGACAAGTCTTGCCGGAAGTTGCCGGAGCCAGTTTTTCTCTAGCGAAACGAGCTCTCGTGATTGGCGACACCCAGCAGATTGAGCCCATCTCATCTGTTCCGAAGCCAGTTGATATCGGGAACCTGCGAGAGGTTGGCCTGCTGCAGAATGATGACGAATGGAACACGTTGTCGGAAAGAGGTTTTTGCACCACAACCGGAAGCGCTATGCGGGTTGCACAAGAGGCTTGCCACGTCTCACCGTATGCTGAACTTGAGAAGGGGCTGTATCTATTCGAACACCGTCGCTGCTTTGACGAGATCATCGGGTACAGCAATGCACTTTGCTACAAGGGGAAACTGCGTCCACTTCGAGGCCCAGTCCCAGCTGACGCAAAGCTACCAGGATTGGGATACTTGCATGTCGATGGGCGGGCAATTCGCCTGGGAAGTAGTCGCGCAAATCTGTTGGAGGCTCGGACGATTGCTGCGTGGCTGGATGCCAATAGATCGGAGTTGGAGAGTCGCTATCGGGCGCGCCTCGAGCAAATCGTTGGCGTTGTGACGCCATTCGGCCGGCAGGTGCGAGAAATCAGGACTGCGTGTGCGAGCAGAGGTATCTCGGTAGACTTGCGCGACGGCATGACCATCGGCACGGTCCATTCACTACAGGGTGCAGAGAGACCGGTGGTTATCTTCTCGCCGGTCTATTCGAAGCACGCGGATGGAAATTTCATCGACGCATCGGCCAGCATGCTCAACGTTACCGTATCCCGCGCCAAAGACAGTTGTCTTGTTTTCGGTGACATGGACGTTCTGACTACCGCCCCTCCGGGATCACCTCGTTCGATGCTTGGTGATTTCCTGTTCAGCTCAACGGAAAACGCCCTTGAGTTCGAAACGGAGCCTAGGAGCGATCTTCAAGATGATAGCCGCGAGCTCCAGATGCTTCGCGATGCTGCTGAGCACGATGCGTTCCTTATCAATGCTCTAGCAGGCAATGGGCGTCGATACTCGATCGTTAGCCCCTGGATCATTGCGCGTACCATGGAGAACGTCGGCTTCCTGACTGCCTTTGAGAAGGCGATCGGTCGGGGTGCGAGCATAGATGTATTCTCAGATCCACTTCTGAACGGCAATGTGGCGAGTGATGGTCAAACCCAAATGTCGTTGGCCAAAGACACGCTCACCAAGATTGGCGTGCGTCTCCACGAAGTGCCTCGGTTGCACAGCAAGATCGTAGCCGTCGACGGCGATCTGTTGGCGATTGGATCGTACAACTGGCTTAGCGCAGATCGACACGGCAAGTACGCGCGCCACGAGACTTCATTTGTATATCGAGGCCAACATTTGGAGTCGGAGATAAACACGATCTTTCAAAGCTTGGGAGGCCGTGAGAAATAGAAGCACGGCCCCATTGGGGCCATTCTGTTAAGTAATGTCACTTTCAGGTGGAGCCGACTCTCGTTAGGATTCCATGGCTCGTTCCTTCGCGCCAAACATGCTCGGCCCACCTATCTCGCTAGATTGCAATAAGACCAATATGAAACTTGGAGAGACAAAGATACTCAACGCAAGGGCCAAAAAGCTTGCAATCTTTTTGGCTCACGGAGAACGTTGTTGGATTTGCGGTGAACCAGTTCTGTACAAAGATGCGGAAGTTGAGCACCTGATCCCAGATTCTTTCCAGAACAAGCCAAACGAACTAAAGCAAGCATTGAAGTATCATGAACTGGATAGTGGTTTCGACCTTCAAGAGTATGAAAATCTGAGAACGGCCCACCCTCGGTGCAATCGGACGAGGGGTGCGAGAAATGTAAATACGTTGGCTGTATCTCAAGAGCTACGAGCGGGAAAAAGAGCCGCAGAAAAGGCCAGAAAATTCGTTGAAGATCGATCGAACAAGAGAGTTGTGGAACTAGCCGAAGGATTGATCGAGCTGGCTGAAGAGCGGGGTTTTTCTCAGGAGGCAATCAATCTTCTACAAGACTTCATCGTGGTTTGTGAAAGTACACTTGGCAAACTGAGAACCCCAGAAAACAAAGTGACTCCAATCAAATGGATATCCGGTCAGTTAGTTAAGGGACCTTACGGCCAGGGTGTTTTCATAGGAAGCGACGATCCCAGATTCAGCCCCTGCCCAGCATGTGGAGTACACATGTGGAACGGCGCTCGGTGTGCTTGGTGCGGTAACATTGATGACTGATCCGAGACCACATGCGTCGCGACTCTAGATCGGCGTTCAGCCCTTTCTGAGCTAAGTCATTGAAAGAATCCAACTTTCCAACCCGCATAAGGCACTGAAAAGAAACATTGAATCCTAAAGGTCAAAGTGCCAAAATGGAAACAGGGCGGCGCACCCCGTCAAGAATGAACCGCCCTGAAGCTTACTTGCTCTTACGAGCTTTCGACTTTTTCACGGTTTCGACGACATGCGTATTAGGCTTGCGTCGAGCCGTGGTGACCGAAGTAAAGCGACCAGTGATCGCGCTACGTCCGATCTTACGTGTGGACTTAGCCATGGGCTTTCACCTCCTTTCCCGGGCCGTTGCCCGCCGCGTTTCAGGCTAGGGCTTGCGGTAAGAAGACGCTTCCACGGCACATATGGTACCAGTGCGGTCTATACTGAGTCGAGTCTGGTTGAGATCCCGCGGCCACTGACGGCAACTTCGGTCTGGAAGATGCAGTTGCTCAAGTTGTTGAGACACAGCCTCAGATTGTAAGTCGTCGATCGCACTATGATGAAGAAAGCACAAAAAACGACATCAGTGTCGGTAAGCCAAGATACAAGCTTTCCTCATGCCAAAATTTCTGCCAAAAACGCAACATGACAAAAGACGACGAAGTTCACTCACCCGATCGGATCAGGAGCATGCCGGTGTATGCCAAGTACGGCGAGGCTAGCCGTGCAGGTTTCCAGGCCGTTCCGGATTTGATCTTTAAGTATCAAAATGAACTGGGTGTCAGTGCAACCGAACTGATTGTTTTGTTGAACATTACGATGCATCGATGGGCAGTGAACGACCGCCCATTTCCATCAGCATCGACAATTGCCAAGCGCATGGGCGTGAACGAAAGGACAGTGCAGCGCAGCTTTCGTAATTTGGAGAAGCTTGGCTTGGTCGAACGCCACAAGGTTCCGGCAACAAGGCATCGGGGCAAACGTACTGAGTTTAACCTCGAGCCACTCGTGCGTCGGTTAAACGATATGGCGCCAAGAGATACCGACTACCTGTACCGTAGTCGGTTGGAGGGGCGGGAAGCCGACCGGGGTCCACACCCGGCCGGTAATTCAGCATTGTAGCCTGATCGGCCTTCACGGTTTCCATATCCGTGAAGTAACTTCAAAGCTGTTTCCCGCCCTTCGCCTATCACACAGCGGCGCAACGCGCTATCCAATTCATCTCGTCCCGCGTGCCTAACGGTCATATAGCTGCCCCATTTCCAATGCTGGCCGCGCGCTGCAGGTAGCCCAACCAAACCCGGCGCGCCGAGTGCTCTCTAGCCAACGAGACCTCCGACCCAAGCTGAAACCGCCGCGCCCATAGACGTGATGTGATCCGCATGCGTATGGCCAGAGACGCGCTTGCGCGGCTTTAGATCGTGATCGCCGTCTTCAAACCAACGCAACTGGATCGCCGATGACAGCTCGTACTCGCTGACTTCATCCTTCGAGCCAAACTGGTCGCGTGTTCCCTGACAAATCAGTATTGGGGTCCGTAGGTGTTGCAGGTGTTCAGTGCGAAGCTTGTCGGGTTTTCCAATCGGGTGAAACGGGTAGCCCACGCAGAGCAACCCGGCGATACGGTCCGCTTCAAACAGTGCATCAGCAATCATGCTGGCGACACGCCCGCCCATGGATTTTCCGCCTATGATCAGCGGGCAATCGACATGGAGCGCGTCGATTGCGGCTAGGTACTCTGAGTTCAGTTTCTCGGCGCGTGGTGGGGGCTTCCTGGTGCCCTCAGTTCTCCGGTTTGCCATGTAGGAGAATTCAAACCGAACAACTCTTAGACTCTGTTCGGCAAGAGCTTCCGCGATGGCGGTCATTGCAGTTGAATCCATCGGCGCACCGGCGCCGTGCGCAAACAAGATGGTTGCGCTTGCTGATTTTGGTCCAAGCTCCAGGAATTCGATCGGCATGGGGTTTCCTATCAACGGCTCAATGGGGCCAAACGGCCGGTCCGGAGTGCTCGCGACGATGGCAGTTTGGGCAAAGCGCAACGGCGTTCTCAACCGTGTCAGCGCCGTCCTTTGCAAGTGGTATCTTGTGGTGGACTTCGAGATAAGGCGTCCTATCGGACAGGCGGTTGAAGGGGGCTGGTTCATGACATGCTTCGCAGATGCCATTGGCGCGGAATAGCACCTCCGCGATAACGTCTGGGTTTCGCTTGAATATCGTTGTTGTCGCCTTCTGCTTCTCTGGCTGCCGTGGAGCTTCAGCAAGGCGCTTCCGTCGCACCTCTGGATCAAGCTTCATAGACTGTTGAACTTGTTCATCCAGGGATGACTGCGCCGCGGTTGCGGCCGGAAGGTCGCCCAAACCGTTTGACCAATCGACCAGCTCAAACCATTTCGAGCCGTCGGTTTCCGTGTGAATTGCAAACAGAAAGAAGCGACCCCAGTAGGTAAATTTTTCCTTATCTGTACCGCGCACAAAGACGAGAACTGGATTCTGGGGGTTATTGATGATCGCAGCGTTGTCTTGATAAGTCTCTTTAAAGGTCCCGCTAATCGCTTTCATGAAGTATTTAAGCTTTCGGCCTCGCTCGATCCATTCATTAGGATAGGTGCCGCCGCTTAGAGTGGCTTTTATTGCAACGAACTCTGCCTCTCCAACATTATCGAATACGGGCAGAATTCCACCACTTCTGAGGTCATAGCTGCCACATATGGCGTGTATCATATGCGTTGGGTACGTCTCTCCAACCTGCAAGCCGTCTGCATCAAGGCGGTCAGCTAGTTCGTTCGTGAATCTCATCTCGAATTCAGAGATCAGTTCAGTAATTGTCTTCAGTCCAAGGCGCGATTGGTTGGAAAACACTACCGTGTCGGAGGCACCTTCGAGGAATTTGAGAAAGTCATACAAATTCCCGGTGTGTGTGAATGCACGAGCCCAGGCTCGGTAATTTCTAGCAATGTTCCGTACTTTTTCGTCGCAATCGGGGTGCTCGATCGTTGGATCGAAGAAGACGTCGCAGACAAATTCGATGGCTTCAGAGACAGACATGAATGACCTTTTCAAGACCCCAGGACGCTTTGAGTTCTGACCATGCCCGCCGGCCAGGATCGGGTAAAGTCTCGAATAAGGTCGCCGTTAAGCGCCGCGCGGTACGTACCGAAGAATGGTGGCCCTTTTGAACAACTATTGAGCCAGTGGCACTGGCAGCGTCAAACCCTGCAAACACGGCAAACCGAGGCCACCCCACCCCATGCACGGCTTCCCCCGTTGCCAGGTGCGCTTGCGCGCTCTCGGTCCGCCCTCTCTCGCTGTTTTCCGCGAGCCAACAAGAAGAAGGCACGACGAACCGTTCTAGCCCGCTGAAGCGTGCTGTGAGCTCTTCTCCAATCCGCGAATCGCCCCGCTGAATGAGTGACTAAAGCGGCCTATTCGAAGGATCTTGGAGCGGCACACTTCTGTAGTGTTCCCAGACAGAGCCGGCTGAAGCCAGACCATGTCGGACGAGAAATTATGTTTTTGATCAGGAACTTGACCAGAGGTCCGGTCCGATGTCCGTTTATAAAAGCCAAGGTTAAGTGGGTGCTCGTTGCGCGGCAACCATCCCGCGTGCGGCCGTTCACTTCCTGGGTAACGCAGACCTGAAACAGGAAAGGGAAACCAATGTTTCATCTCAATCCAAACGGCCTGGCCATAACTCGACTGGACTCTTCGGCACTTGACGCGGTTGAAGCCCTGCAATCGGTCGATGGCCTTTACGTAGAGTCGGGCGCCGTCCAGGTGATGATCTTCCACGAGCGCATTGGACAGCTCGGTGGCCTCAGCACTGATCGGTGCGGACAGTACCTCCTCGCGTCCGCAGTTTCTGGGCGGATCACCGTCGAGCGCCTTCAAGAGTTGGGTTTTCGCTACGCGACCCGCAATGACGGCTCTCACTACTGGTATCGTCCTGGTCACGTGGACTTCCACGGCCTGTTCAAGGCCCTGGGAGAAATCACAAGAGTCGTCATCTGACACGCGGCTCACCCGCAGGACAGAAGATCGCAAAAGATTACGGGCCGGCATCGACCGGCCCGTTTTCTATTTTCCGGTCAGAAGTTCTGGCAGGGCCTCATGAGGCCTCGTAGCTGGCGTCGAACAACGGTTTAGCGCGCTCGAAATCGGCTTCACTTGAAATCGTCACTTCAAGGTCGCCGGTGCCGAAGTGACCGATCTTTCGAACATCGCGTGTGAACCCGTCCTGCAGGTCGACGGTGTCCGGATTAACCTTCAAGTAGACCAGCACCTTGCCGGTCTGAGGCCGAACCTCGACGCAGGCGAAGTTCTTGATCCGCCGAAACGCAAAATAGAACTTAAGGGTTTTCTCCTGAACGTCGTCCCCTAGTGCCAGAAGATAGGCCCTTACCGCTTCAAAACGGTCCTTCAGCCCCTGGTCGCTCTGCGCCAGATATTCGCTTGCAGTCTTGTACACCGTGTTGCCGGGCTTCGGCTTGCCGTTGTCGGGTAAGGTGGTTTTCGTCGGCTCGGCCGATGCTGCAGTCAGCTGCTCCAGAAGCAAAAGATCGTCGCCAAAGCGCAGGTATCGGATCAGCTCGATGTTGCGGTTCATCTGATTGACGGCATGTGTGTCGTACTTGGTGAAGTCCCCGGCGATGCAAATCAAACGCGGCGCTGACCACTCGATCTGATCGGAGACCTCCTTGCCCAGAGTGTCCATCACCAGGATCCGAAAATCGGCCTGATGGTCCATCAACCAGTCGAGGTAGAACAAACCTTGGTTGATGACGTTTTCGTTTGTGCTGCGCTTGTACTCGATGATGACGGGACAGTTGTTTTCGTCGATGCCAAGCGTGTCCATGCGGCCGCGATTGGACGTTCGGTATTCGGACGCCAGAAAGCGGACCCCCAACAGCGGCTCCAAATTTCGCTCAAAGATATCCTGCAGTGACTTTTCGAGCGCCACTGCCCGGCCGTCGAGTTCGTCGACCGAATTCGCCCCGAGCTTGAAAAGCTTAATGTCTGCCATCGCCTCAACACGTCCTCAAGAATCTCGTTTCCCGCTTATTGCTTTTGCGGTTCTCACGAACACCTTAGCCGGGCTTTTCGTTTGAAAAAAGGCGGTTAGGCGGTGACCCCACCCCATGCACGGCGATAGACGTGTGGGCGCCTCAGGCTTCCCTCGGTCCACCGTCTCTACCGACCTACTTGGAACCATCTGCACGGGTCTGGAACATCACCAGCTAGTGTCGGCTCCGAAGACACGTTCGAGGCAACTAACTCTTTAGCCGGTGATCCTGCAGATCCCGGCTCATGCGCGCGCACGCAGGACAGCACCGGACAAAGCACGATAAGTATCTGATAATGATTGTTTTTTCGAGATTTCATGCTTAAGTTGAGTTGAGGCCACAGGAGGTCTCAATGCCATCACTTCGTTTCACCAAACGCGCCGTTGAGGCGCTTCCTCATCCCCAAAAGGGCCAAGTCCTTTACCGTGACGAGCTACTCCGCGGGTTCGGAGTCCGTGTCGGAGCTCAGTCAAAGGTCTTCTATGTTGAAGGTCAGGTAGCAGGTCGTACACGCCGCGTAACCATCGGGCGTGCTGACGCCGTACCGGTGGATGAAGCGCGCAAGCGGGCACTAGGCATACTCAGCGAGATGGCCGCCGGTGTCGACCCCAACGCCGAAAAGCGCCGGGTGGCGCAGGAAAGCCTGACGCTCGGCCAAGCCTTTGATCGATTCTTTGAAACCCGCAGCAGTCTCGCGGACAGCACCCGCGAAAGCTACCAGCGTACTGCAGACCTTTACCTGAAGGACTGGAAGCGGTCCTCAATCACCAGCATTACACGTCAGATGGTGCTCAAACGCCATCAGCGTATCGCCAAGGAACACGGCGAAGTCACTGCGAACAATGTCATGCGGCATCTACGGTCCGTATATAATGTGACCGCTGCGGCGCATGACGAATTCCCGCCGAACCCGGTCAATATCCTGACCCAGGCACGCGCCTGGTACCCGGAGCGGCGCCGGCGCGGTGCAGTCTCTGCAAATGATCTGCCGGCTTGGTGGGCGGCCGTGATGGAAGAGCCTGACTACGCACGCGACTTCCTGCTGATCGCGCTGTTTACCGGCATGCGGCGGAATGAGATCGCCGCCTTACGCTGGGAGCAAGTGAACCTGGAAGAGCGCGCGTTGCATATCCCCAGGACCAAGAACGGTGATCCTCTCGACCTGCCGTTGGCCGACTATCTGGTAACCCTTTTGCGCAACCGGAAAAAGCAGGCTGGTCGATCGGCCTGGGTCTTCCCGAGTACGGGCAAGAAAGGCCACATCGTCGAGACCAAGAAATTCACCGCGCGCGTTACGGAACGGAGTGGTGTCAACTTCACCCTGCATGACCTGCGCAGGACATTTATCACTATCGCGGAAAGCCTGGATATTCCGCACTACGCCTTGAAGCGGCTCCTGAACCACCGGCTGTCGGGCGACGTTACCGCTGGTTACATTGTAAGCGACCTGGAGCGGCTGCGCGGACCGGTTTCTTTGGTGGCGGCCAAAATCCTGCAAGGTGTGGGAACTGAAACTGCACAGCCCAAGCGCAAGGCCGGTTAGTTATTCTGAGTTGGCTTTTGGCGCATTTTGCAATCTAAAACAGTGGCTTATTGACAGTTTTCAGCCAGCAGTATAGCAAGGACCCAACCTAGGAGAAAATGCCCTAAAGGCGACGTGACACTCGCTAAGGCCGGTGAGCTTAGGCCGGATCTAGGTCGGTGGGATCGCAAGCGTGGTGCTCCCTTAAACGAACGTCAAGTGCCCGCACAGCGGGCCAACCCAAGGCCGTAGTCATTTCCTGAAATCTCGCCTGATCGGCTCATGGACTCTGTCCTGCCGCAGGCCATGAAAATGGAGATGGCCCATGGCTGTACTCAACCACACCTCTGCTCGCGCAGAAGACCCCTCTAACGGCTGGATGACAACGGCGGACGCCGCCGAGTACCTGGACGTCAAAGTAGGTACGCTGGAAAAGTGGCGGTATCTCAAGAAGGGGCCGCGCTACTACAAGATTGGCGGCAAGCGGGTTCGCTACCGCAAATCTGACCTGGACGCCTTCATAGCAGGAGGCATCCATGACTGACGAAATCCCTCGCATCACAATGACGTTCTTTACGGTGATGGTCATTGCGCATGACGTCCGTGAGAAAGCGATCATCAACGAGGGCGCTCTCTCGAAGTTGACGGTCACCAGCAAAGAGTACTGGGAAGAGCTGCGCGTGACTGGACGTGGCCCCAAGTACTGCGAGGACCTTGGGCATGTTTGGTACCGGCTCGCCGACGTTCAAGACTGGCTAGAAGAAAACATCTTCAAAGATCGGGAGGTGCGCCATGACTGAGCATCCTGTGCGCCTCTCCGACTCCATGTCCTCACCTGCTGGTGCGGCGATGGAATATGTGAAACTGGGTTGGGAGCCGCTTCGGCTCCCCCCTCTTAAGAAGTCGCCTGCCGGGAAATGGAAAGAACCCCGGGAATGGACTGAGGCCAAAATTCAGGCTGCCTTTTCTGATGACAGCAACGTAGGAATCGCGCTTGGCGAGCGTTCCAGTGGCTTGGTCGATATCGACTTTGACTGCCGCGAAGCCGCTGAACTCGCCAAGATTCTGCTCTTTGAACTCCCGAGCTTTGGCCGGCCTGGGTCACCCCATAGTCACCGCATCATAAAGGCTGAACTCAAGAAAGGGCGCTATACCTTCGAGCTTCCGAAAGAAGCTGCGACCAAGCTGGGCGCAGACCGTGCCATGCTTCTCGAGGTACGTGGCGACGGGCATCAGACCATGTTCCCGCCGTCGACCCATCCGAGCGGTGAGAAAGTTCAATGGCACATTGGCGCGATCTCGGTACCGCTGGTCGAACCTGAAGAGCTTCTGAAGCATTGTGGGGTAATCGCTACGCTATCTGTGGTTTCGATGGCCTATCCGATTATTTCGGGGGAGCGGGACGAAATCGCTATGATGCTGGCCGGTGTTCTGGTGCGCGCGGACTTCGAAGACGAACTGATCGACGACTTGATCGAGTGCGTTGCAACTCTTGGAGGAGATGAGGAAGCCAACAAGCGCCGCGGCAAATCATCCGCGACCCGCGCCCGAATTGACGCGGGCAAGGGAACGTGGGGATTGCCTGAACTTTGTTCCCGCCTGGGGATCGAAGAGGCAGAGCCGGCGATGCGCAAGTGGCTCGGCGTCGACGGCGTCGCAAAACGTGGCGTGCGCTCGGACCGGCCGGTTATCTTCATCCGCGGGGGCAACCTGCCTGCGGAGGTGGATGAAGCAGAGGCGGCCCTCCTCGCCGCCGGTCTTGGCGTTTATCAGCGGGGTGAAAGCCTCGTGCGCGTCGTGCGCCTGCCGCACAGCGAGGGTGATGACGGCGTCAAACGCCCTAGCGGCGCGCTGCTTATCCATCCTGTTAGTGTGGCCTGGCTGCGGGAGAAATTCGCGATCTCGGCAGTCTGGATGAAACACGGCAAGGAGGAGCCTTACCCCATCAATCCGCCCACTGAACACGCGCGAGCCCTGCTGGCGCGCGTTGGCGAATGGCGCGCACCGGTACTGCGGGGCGTCGTGTCCTGTCCCACGATGCGGGTCGACGGTACGATCCTCCAGGAACCCGGATATGATGTTGCGTCTGGCCTGCTCTACGATCCCGGGGGCGTGGTGTTTCCCCAGGTCCCCGAAACGCCGACCCTTGCGGATGCGCAAGAGGCGATGCGGACTCTGAAGAAGCCGTTTCGCGAGTATCAGCTGCCGACCCCGGCCGACTGGTCGGTGCTGTTGGCTGCGGTGGTGACTTCGGTGATTCGCCGTGTTTTACCGTCCTCTCCGCTGTTCGCGATCGACGCACCGACGGCAGGTTCGGGCAAAACGCTGATGTGCGAGGCTGTCGGTGTGATCGCCTCCGGCTACAAGCCGACCATCATCTCGCAGGGGAAAACGCCGGAGGAAGACGAAAAGCGCCTGGCGAGCATCCTGATGGCCGGGGACGCCGTGTTGGTAATCGACAACTGCGAGCGCCCGCTCGGCGGCGATACGCTGTGTTCGATGTTGACGTCCGAGGTGATCGCCTCGCGGATTCTCGGCAAGTCCGAGATGAAACAGGTTCTTACCAACGTTCTGGTCATGGCGACAGGCAACAACCTCGAAGTCGTCGGGGACCTGGGGCGCCGCACCTTGGTTTGTCGCATCGACACCGGCGTTGAGCGGCCGGACCAAATCGACCATTCGTTCGAGCTGATCGATGAGGTTCTGGTAGACCGCCCGCGCCTCGTCACGGCGGCACTGACGGTGCTGCGCGCCTATGTCGTGGCCGGCAAGCCTAATCGCATGATCCCCATGGGGTCCTTCGAAGGCTGGAACTTGGTCCGCGAAGCCTTGGTCTGGCTCGGTGAAGAAGACCCCGCCGTTACGCGCGAAAGTGTCATCGCGGATTACCCGCGGAAAAACGAGCTCGCCGAGCTTTTTGAACTGTGGGCTGAAGCGCTTGGTGGACGCTCGGTCATCTTGGCGGAGTTGGCGGACGAGGCAGCCAAGTCTCCTCGTTCGAAAGCAGCAGCGCTGCATCAGGCTCTGGCGGAGCGGACCTATAAGCAGGTCTTCAATACGCGCAGCGTCGGACGCTACCTGTCAAAGCACAAAGACCGCCTTGTCGGCGGGCGTGTCCTGCGCTGCGAAGATGACCCTTCGGGTGTGAAACGCTATCGGCTGGAAACCCCAGGGGCACCGCCGGCCATCGATGCACCGTTCTAAAAGGTCAGTCATGACACACCGGTGGGGTCGGCATTGCCGGCCCCACTGGTTTAACGGGTATGCCGGGTTTGTTTTGCCTGCCATCGCACGCGGGCGGCGCTAACCCGGCTAACCGGTCAAACCCTGTCACAACCGCGCCGGCCACTTTCGGCTACCCCGCGCCGATGTTCTCCATCCAGCGTCGGATTGCTTGCATTGCAGATACGTTGGTTTCGTCGGCGTCGATGCCGTCCAGATCGGTGCGCGCATCTCCGATTGTGCGTCCGGCCTCCACGCCTTCGCGCCCGTGCAACCGATTGTGCAGCTAGGTCTCAAGGCCCTGACGAAGCTCGGGTCGTAGTTACTCTGGGTGTTCGAGAAACACGATGCGCCGCCCGAGTTCGCGCAGGCGGTCGTCTTCGAGTGTTTCGACCAGTTCCGCGCGCTCACGCCAAGACGCGACCTGGAAGGCCTGCATGCGCCCCTTGTCGGCCCGGCTGGGGAACCCTTTTACATCCGCGCTTCGACCACGTCAGCGGCCGGCCAGGGCGGGTAGCGCTGGGCTAGGCTGTGGCCCACCCGCAGGGCAAAGGGGCCATCCTGGACGATCTGAGAGGCTCTGCGGGCGATCTCACCTGCGGGCAACCAAAAACAGGTCCTGGCTCCGCCAGGCATCTGGCACCTCGCAGAAAAATATGTCTAAAATAGCTCCAATAGAGGGGAGAGGTTGATCTATGCAGAGGATGTCGGCGCGAGATGCGAAGAACGCATTTGGGCGGCTTATCGATACTGCAAGGGCAGAACCGGTCGCAATTGAGAAATACGGCAGGTCGGTCGTCGTTGTGATGGCAATCGAAGAGTTTGAGCGGTTGACGGCGATGGCCAAGGAACACGCTGCGAGCGCGGTTCACACTGGCCGTGCAAGTCAGCAAGACTGACTAATCAGAACAACAGACCGGACAAACCGGCAGGAGACTAGACGACATGGCAAGCCACTCGGACCTGGCGAACTTGATCTGGCAGATCGCGGACCTCCTGCGCGGGCCCTATCGCCCGCCCCAGTATGAGCGCGTGATGTTGCCGCTTGTCGTTTTGCGTCGCTTTGATTGCGTACTGGCTGACACCAAGGACCAAGTTCTGGCGGAGTATGCCCGACGCAGTGGTGGCAAGCTGGAGGACGACGCCCTTGACCGCCTTCTCAATCGGGCCGCCGGTCACCGGTTCCATAACCGTTCGCCGCTGGATTTCCAGAAGCTGAAAGGTGATCCTGACAACATCCACAGTCACCTGACGAGCTATATCAACGGGTTTTCGGCCAACGTTCGCCGTATCTTCGAATACTTCGAGTTCGGCGTCGAAATCGAAAGGATGCATGACGCGAACATCCTTTACTTGGTTGTGAAGGAATTCTGCGATGTCGACCTGCACCCTGACAGGGTGCCGAACGACCAGATGGGCCTCGTATTCGAAAACCTCATTCGACGCTTCAACGAACTGGCCAACGAGACCGCGGGCGATCACTTCACGCCGCGCGAGGTGATCCACCTAATGGTCGACCTTCTTTTAATGGATGCCGACGACGTGCTCAGCAAACCTGGCACGGTCATGCGCATGCTCGACCCGGCATGCGGCACTGGGGGCATGCTGGCCGAGGCGCAGCGCTACATGCGCGATCACCACAAGGAAGCGAAGCTTTACGTCTACGGCCAGGACTACAACAAGCGGGCCTTCGCGACGGCCGCATCCGACATGCTCATGAAGCAGGTCGACCACAACGGCGGCGGTGAGAACGTCCAGTACGGCGACAGCTTCACCGACGACAAGTTCGAGGGGCAGACCTTCGACTACTTCATCGCTAACCCGCCCTTCGGCGTGGACTGGAAGAAACAGCAGAAGGAAATCGTCCGGCGGCACGAGAAAGCCCCGCAGGACAGCCCGTGGAGCGCTGGCCTGCCTCGCGTGAACGACGGCTCCCTGTTGTTCCTGCAGCACATGATCTCGAAGTTCGAGGACTTGGAACCCAAGGCGCAGAAGTATGGCTCGCGGGCGGCCATCGTGTTCTCGGGCTCACCCCTATTCACCGGGGGCGCAGGCGGAGGCGAAAGCAACATCCGCAAATGGATCATCGAACGCGACATGCTCGAGGCCATCGTCGCCCTGCCGGAACAGATGTTCTACAACACCGGGATCGGCACCTACATCTGGATCGTTACCAACAACAAGCCCGGTCATCGCAAAGGCACCATCCAGCTGGTCGACGCCCGCGAAATCTGGATGCCCATGGGCCGCAGCCAGGGCGACAAGCGCCGCAAGATCGGCGCAGGCAAGGCGCCCGAAGGGGATGATCGCCCGGACGAACCAGATCAGATCGCCGAGATTGTGTGCCTTTACGGCGGCTACGCGCAGAACGCCAAGTCCAAGATCTTCGACAATGCCGATTTCGGCTATACCCGCGTCACCGTCGAGCGTCCGCTGCGGCTGCGCTACCGGATGACTGTCGAGGACAAGGCCCGCTTCCTAGACGCGGCACCGCATCTTCTCGACGACATCCAAGCGATCGACCAGGCGCTGGGGCGCGAGCCGGAACTGGACTGGAACAAGGTCTGGGGGAGCATTGAGAAGCTGTTGAAGAAGCGCGAGTCCCGCTGGCGCGCGCCTGAGGTCAAGCTGTTCCGCAACGTGTTTACCGAGAAGGATCCGGACGCCGAGCGGGTAAAAGCAGGCAAGGGATTCGAGGCCGACCCCGACCTGCGCGACTTCGAGAACGTGACCCTGAAAGAGGATATCGACGCCTATTTTGCGCGTGAGGTTCTGCCGCATGTGCCAGATGCCTGGATGGACCGGAGCAAGGACAAGGTCGGCTACGAGATCAACTTCAACCGCCACTTCTATCAGTTCATGCCACCCCGCAGGCTGGTCGACATCGACGCGGACCTGAAGAAGGCGGAGGACGAAATATTGCGCCTTCTGCGGGAGGTGACGGAATGAACGTTGTTTCCGCCACAGCCGTTCTGCCCGATCAGTGGATCCTCAAGAAGCTGAAGTATGTCGCTCGGATGGCCGCTGGTGATGCGATAACGTCCGCCGAAATTCGCGAAGAAGGTGAATATCCCGTCTTCGGCGGAAACGGCCTCCGCGGCTACACTGACCGCTTCAACCGCGACGGTGATTTCGTTCTCATTGGTCGACAGGGAGCACTTTGCGGGAACATAAACTACGCCTCTGGCCAATTCTGGGCTTCCGAGCATGCGATTGTTGCGGATGTTCAAGGCAACGCAGAAGTTCACTGGCTGGGTGAGCTCCTCACGTTTATGAACTTGAACCAGTATTCGCAATCCGCAGCGCAACCCGGTATTGCCGTTGATGTGATTGCCAACCTTCCAATCCCGGTTCCGCCAAGATCCACCCAAAAGGCAATTTCGCGGTTCCTTGCTGCCGAAACCTCTGACATCGACGGCATCATTGCTGCCAAACAGAAGCTCCTCGACCTGATGGCCGAGAAACGGCGCGCTATCGTTGCCGAGGCCGTCATGCGCGGCCTCGACCCTGACGCGCCCCTGCGCCCATCAGGTATCGACTGGCTTGGCGATATCCCCGCGCATTGGGACTTCCGCCGGGTTGCGACCCTGTTCTCCCAACGTGACGAGCGCAACGAACCTGAACTGCCCTTGCTGGAGGTCTCCATCAATGCGGGCGTCGCCGTCCGTGAATTTTCGAGCGACAGGATCGAAGGTACGGCTGCAGACTTCAACACCTACAAGGTCGCTCGCGAAGGCGACATTGCCTTCAACAAGATGCGCATGTGGCAGGGCGCTGTCGGCGTTGCACCTGTCGATGGCCTCGTGAGCCCTGACTACACTGTCGCTCGTGCCAAGGCAGAGGTTCTTCAAGACTATGCCGGTCAGCTCTTTCGGACAGCGTCGTTCAGCGCCGAGTGCGGGCGCAACTCTCAAGGGATCACTTGGGATCGGCTGCGCCTCTACTGGGATGGTTTCCGAGACATCTTCATGCCCCTGCCGCCACTGGATGAACAGCATCAAATCGTCGAGCACATCAACACCGAGACCGCCAAGATCGACCGCCTCCGCACCGCGACCGAGAACTCCATCGCCCTGCTAAAAGAGCGCCGCGCAGCCCTGATCGCAGCCGCCGTGACCGGCCAGATCGAAATCCCGGAGGCGGCATGAAGATCAGACAGCTCAGTCTTGCTAATGTCCGCGCCTTTGATCAGGTCAGTTTCGGATTCGATCCTGCTTTCACGCTACTTGTCGGCATCAATGGGGTAGGAAAGACAACAGCGCTTGAAACGCTTCGCATCTGTCTATCGCGTCTTGTGCCGCAATTCACCGCCAGCCGGGCAAGACCGGATGCACTTGACCTCGATGACATCCAGATAGGCGCTGATTTTCTGCAGATCGATCTCGATCTAGAAATCTCGGGTGAGGAGTATCGCTATCTGCTCCTCAAGCAGAGAGAAGAGCACAAACCTGACAAGCCGGGATCAGTCCGGCAAGACACGTTCGAAACTCCGGACAGGGAAGAGCTTTCACCGGAACTAAACGTAGAGGCCAGGGCGCTCAAGACCGCGAAATCGCAACCAGTCGCTGTTTATTTTTCGACCCGCCGCTCGCTTGTATCCGATGAACAACCGCGCTCCGGCCGCGCAAGTGGCGGTCAAGCTGCGGCTTATGCTGATGCTTTGTCCGAGCGACCGCTGCGCCTTGCTGAATTTGCTTCCTGGATGCGTGCGCAGGAGGAGCTTTCCAGCGAGCTGCCACGCGCCAGGCTTCATCTCGATGCACTTCAAAGGGCTGCAAGCCGGTTTCTTCCGGATTGCAGTGGCCTTCGTGCCGAAGTCGATGATCGACCAAGACTCTTGATCGACAAGCAGGGCACTACGCTGGATGTGCGTCAGCTCTCGGACGGCGAACGGAGCATGCTTGCGCTTGTTCTCGACCTTGCAAGACGTTTGTCACAGGCCAACCCCGAACTCGAAGACCCAATCCGTGATGGAAAGGGCGTCGTCTTGATCGACGAACTTGATTTGCATCTGCACCCGACTTGGCAGCGCAAGGTGGTTGGGCAGCTTACGGAGACGTTCCCGGCGTGCCAGTTTATCGCTACTACGCATTCGCCACAGATAATCGGGGAAGTTCCCCACGAGAAAATCCGCATCATCCGGGAAGGAAAGATCTTCACGCCCGAATACTCCTTCGGAATCGACTCGAGTCGCGTGCTCGAAGAATTGATGGAAACGGCTCCCAGGAACACGAATGTGGAGGAGCAAATCGGGATCATTGCCCGTTTGATAGCGGACGGGAAGCGGGAGCAGGCAATCGCTGCGATAGACGCGCTGTCGTCAGAGATCGGCGAGGATGATCCCGAGGTTACGAGAGCGCGTACGCTGCTCGACTTCATGGAGGATGAGGTTTGAGAGCAATCGCGAAAGGCGCAGAGCCGAACAGCCTTCTCCAGCATCGTTTGCAGCAGCATAGCAACTACGACAACTACGCCCAGAAGGACGACCTTCGCACTGCTTTGGTCGCTGAGCAGCGAGGTCTTTGCTGTTATTGCACGGGGCGTATTCGGGCCGATGGAGCATCAATGCGGATCGAGCATTGGCGATGCCAGGCCATGTTTCCGGATGAACAACTCGCCTATGCCAATCTCTTGGGTGCATGCCGCGGCGGAGATGGCGAGTCCGCAGTTGGTCACCATTGTGATGTACGAAAGGCGGATCAGGAACTGCAATGGAACCCTGCGAATCCTGAGCATGCAATTGAAGCGCGCATCCGGTATTTGTCGGACGGCAGGATTGAAAGCGCAGACGATGTTTTCAACGGCCAGCTGAATGAAGTCCTGAACCTCAACTTGGCGCGTCTTAGGAGCAACAGGAAAGTGGTATTGGACGAAATACTGAATTGGTGGCGCTCAACACCGCCGGCGCGCCGGAACATACAGGCGCAGATTGTTCGACGCACAGATGGGGCAGAAAACCTTGCTTCCTTCAGCCCCGTCGCTGTCTGGTTTCTGCGGAAGAAAGCCGGAGGGGTAGCTGCATGAACCACGCCCGACATTCGGAAGGGGCTTTCGAGACCGTCATCGAAGCAACGATGCTCGCAAATGGGGCGGTGCTGGAACCTGCGTCAGGGTTCGACCGTGATCGTGCCATCTTCCCTGAGGCCGTCCTCGACTTCATCCGAGAAACGCAGCCGAAGGAATGGAAGGCTCTGGAGGCACTTCATGGGGAGTTGACCGGCGCCCAAGTTCTTGCCGATCTGACCAAGTGGATGGACCGGGAGGGGTCTCTGGCCACCTTACGTCACGGCTTCAAGTGCTATGGCAAGACTCTGCGGGTGGCCTTCTTCAAGGCGGCGCATGGGCTGAACCCTGAGTTGGAAGCTCGTTATGCCGCCAACCGGGTCGGGCTTACACGGCAATTGCACTTCTCGAGGACCTCAGAAAAGTCCCTGGACGTCGCACTGAGTGTGAACGGCATTCCAGTAGTGTCGGTCGAACTCAAGAACCCGATGACCGGACAGACGGTCGAGAACGCTTTGCACCAGTACCGGCATGATCGCGACCCCCGCGAGCCGATCTTCGAGTTCAAGCGGCGCATGCTGGTCCACTTTGCGGCCGACACGGACACGGTGTTCATGACGACGCGGCTTGCCGGTGCGGCCACCCACTTCCTGCCTTTCAACAAAGGCGACAACGGTGGCGCCGGTAATGCGCCCGACCCCAAGGGGCGAAGCTACCGGACGGCGTATCTGTGGGAAGAGGTGCTGCAGCGAGACAGCCTTCTCGACCTCCTCGCACGCTTTATCCATCTCCAGGTCGAGGAGAAGCGCGACGACCAAGGGCGAAGGGTCAAGAAGGAAACTATGATCTTTCCGCGCTACCACCAGCTTGAAGCGGTCAGGTCGTTGGTCGACCAAGCGCTAAAAGAAGGGGTAGGGAACAACTATCTGATCGAGCACTCGGCCGGCAGCGGAAAGAGCAACACCATCGGCTGGCTTACGCACAGGCTTGCATCGCTGCATGATCATACGAACTCGCGCGTTTTCGACAGCGTGATCGTTATCACCGACCGCATTGTCCTGGACAAGCAACTTCAGGACACGATCTACCAGTTCGAACACAAGCATGGCGTTGTTCAGAAGATCGACGAGAACTCGCGCCAGCTGGCGGAGGCACTCGAAAGTGCCGTACCGATAATCATCACTACTCTTCAGAAATTCCCTTTCGTCTCTCGTCAGTTGGCCAAACTGGCTGAAGAGCGCGGCGATGCCGACGGCGGGGTCCTGAAGATGCGGCGCTGTGCGGTGATCATCGATGAGGCGCATAGCTCGCAGGGTGGCGAGACGGCGACCGACCTTAAGGAAGTTCTCGGCGGGCAAGGCCTTCGCGAAGAGGCTGCGCGAGCCATGGCCGCGAATGAAGAGGACAACATGGACGAGCTTTATCGGTCCATGGCGAAACGCGGGAGGCAAGCAAACCTCAGTTTCTACGCGTTCACTGCTACGCCGAAACACAAGACGCTCAAGGTATTTGGGCGCGACGGAAAACCCGCCCATCGCTACACTATGCGCCAAGCGATAGAAGAAGGCTTCATCCTCGACGTACTGAAGCACTACACGAGCTACGCTACCTATTTCCGGCTTCTCAAGTCGAGCGAGGACGATCCGAACGTCGAGCGGAAGAAGGCTGCACGTGCGCTGGCACGGTTCCTTAAGCTGCATCCACACAATATCGCCCAGAAGACCGAAGTGATGATCGAGCATTTTCACGCCGCGACCCAGCACAAAATCGGTGGCCGGGCGAAGGCCATGGTTGTCACGGGGTCGCGCCTGGAAGCAGTTCGCTACAAACAGAGTTTCGACCGCTACGTGAAGGAGAAGGGCTATGCGATCAAATCGCTAGTGGCCTTCTCCGGTATCGTCACAGACGACAAGTTGAAAGACGTTTCTTACACCGAGGAGGGTATGAATCTCGGCGTACGTGAGAAGGAACTGCCAGACGTCTTTGCCACTCAGGAGTATCAAGTGCTGCTTGTCGCCGAGAAGTACCAGACGGGCTTCGACCAGCCATTGTTACACACGATGTACGTCGATCGAAGGCTAGCCGGCATCCAGGCGGTGCAGACGCTTTCCCGGTTGAACCGTATCCATCCGCTAAAGGAGGACACCTTCGTCCTCGATTTCGTCAATGAACGCGATGAAATCCGCGAGGCGTTCAAGACCTACTATGAAGGCGCGGAGGTCGGCGAGGACGTCGACCCTGCCCGAATGTATGAGATCAAAGGCGAACTGGACGCCGAGGGTGTCTACGTCAGTGCGGACGTTACAAGCTTCTGTGGTGTCTATTTCAAGCCCCGCCAGCGCCAGAGCCCGAACGATCATCAGTTGATGAACGCCGCACTTGATCCGTGTGTGGCCCGTTTCAAAGAACTTCAGAAGGACAGGCCCGACGAGGCCGAGCTTTGGCGAGGTAAGCTGATGGCCTTCTGTAGCCTTTACGGGTTCCTCAGCCAGATCATTCCCTATCAAGACACGGACCTGGAACGCCTGTATGTCTTTCTGCGGCATCTTGTGACCAAGCTACCAAAGCGCGGCACCGGCCCGTCCTATCAGTTCGATGACGAGCTACGGCTCGAATATTACCGGCTGCAAAAAATTAGCGAAGGATCGATCAGCCTGAGCGACGGTCAGGCCACAAGGCTTGATGGGCCCTCCGAGGTCGGAACCGGCGTGTTGCACGACGAAGCAGTTCCGCTATCGCGGCTCATCGATGTCGTCAACGACCGGTTCGGCACTGACTTCAATCAGGCAGACCAACTGTTCTTTGACCAAATCGTAGAAGCGGCGATCTCCGATGCTGAATTGAAACAGGCTGCGGCCGTCAATCCTGGCGACAAGTTTGAGCTCGTCTTCAAGAATTTGCTGGAAGCGCTTTTTGTAGAGCGAATGGACCAGAACGAAGAGATCTTCGCGCGTTTTATGAACGACAAATCATTTCAGAAGGTCGTGACGGGTTGGCTGTCGTCAGAAGCTTATCGGAAGCTCAACAGCTCTGCGGGCAGTTGAATCTCAGTGGCAAGTCATGTGGATCAGGAAATTTCGGCTCTATTCAGACTCTCAGCCGCTTCTTCGGCTTTGTGTTTGCTTTCCCAAGTTTTTGAGAAGGATGGTGCCGGTGAAGGGACTCGAACCCCCGACCCCATCATTACGAATGACGTGCTCTACCAGCTGAGCTACACCGGCGCCTTGAGTCATCCGGAACTGGCCTCTACCGGATGAGATGGCCCATTTAAACTGTCAGCCTAAAGCCTGCAAGACCAGTTATGTCCGTTCGGGCCTTTCCCCCCTTTTCACCAGAGGTTGTCGTCGACGTATTGGGCCAATGATCAATCCAATGGGGCGAGCTTCCAGTTTGTGAAATTTTTGTAACGACGCATGAGTAGTTTTGACTCTAAACTTATTATTCTATATTTCATGAAATATGATAGAAGAGATAACCGACCAGCTGGCCATCCTTGGCCACCCACAACGTATCACCGTATTTCGCATGTTGATGCGACGGTATCCTGACACTGTTCCAGCGGGGGAACTGGCGTCGGAACTGGGGATCAAGTCCAGCACCTTGTCGAACTATCTCAACGCGTTGCAGCGATCCGGGCTGGTCAAGCAGGAACGATCCGGGACGTCACTGCTCTATTCGATTGAGATGAAGAACGTGCAGCACATGTTCGATTTCCTGCTCGTGGATTGCTGCCGTGGCCGACCCGATCTTTGCATGCCCTTGGCCAAAGGGCGCGAAACCATGGCTGACCGAAAGTTCAATGTGTTGTTCATTTGCGTGGGTAATTCTGCCCGGTCGATCTTTGCCGAATCCCTTTTGCGGGATATCGGCGGGGATCGGTTCAATGTGTATTCGGCCGGCATACGACCGTTTTCCGAACTCAACCCGTTTGCAATTCGGGTTCTGCAAGACAAGGGGCATGATACATCGGCGCTCCGCTCCAAGAATGTATCCGAGTTCTCGCGACCGGGCGCACCTGAAATGGATTTCGTCTTTACGGTCTGCAATCAGGCTGCGAACGAAGAATGCCCCGCGTGGGAAGGCCAGCCGATCAGCGGTCACTGGGGCATGGCGGATCCGGTCAAGGCAGAAGGCACCGATGCCGAGAAAAGCCTGGCCTTTCAAAACGCGTACGGCGCGCTGAAGCGTCGGGTTCAAGCCTTTACATCGCTGCCGGTTGAAAGCCTGGACCGGATCGCACTGCAATCCGCCGTTGATGAAATCGCGCGGTCGCCACTTGAGGATGCGCCATGACGACTTACGCTGTGAACGGCCTTGGCCGAATGGGGAAACTGGCCCTGAAGCCCTTGTTGGAACGGGGCGCAAAGATTGCCTGGATCAACGATGCCTTCGGCGACCCCCAGATGCACGCGCATCTGTTGGAGTTCGACACGGTACACGGGCGTTGGGATGCAGAATTCAGCTTTGATGCCGACAGCATCACTGTGAATGGAACCCGCCTGCCGTTCATCGGCACGAAAGACCTGAACACCCTGCCGCTGGATGGCGTTGATGTCGTGATCGACTGTACGGGCGTGTTCAAGACCGAGGCCAAGCTGGCCCCATATTTTGATGCCGGGGTAAAGAAAGTCGTCGTCTCTACCCCGGTCAAAGACGGCCCGACGGCAAATATCGTTGTTGGAGTGAATGAAAGCACATATGACCCCGCGACCCATAAAATTGTGACAGCGGCCTCTTGCACAACGAATTGCCTGGCGCCGGTGGTCAAGGTGATCCACGAGAATCTGGGTATCCGCCACGGGTCGATGACTACGATCCATGACGTGACCAACACGCAAACAATCGTTGATCGGCCCGCAAAGGACTTGCGGCGCGCACGGTCGGCCCTCAACTCACTGATCCCGACGACCACCGGTTCGGCCACCGCCATCACACTGATCTATCCGGAACTCAAAGGGCGTCTGAACGGTCACGCCGTCAGGGTGCCGCTTTTGAACGCCTCGCTGACCGATTGCGTATTCGAAGTTGAGCGGGCCACCACGGTTGACGAGGTCAACGCCCTCTTAAAAGCGGCGGCTGAGGGTGACCTGAAGGATATTCTGGGTTATGAAACCCGCCCTCTGGTATCTACCGATTACACCAATGACAAACGCTCCTCGATTGTCGATGCGCCCTCGACCATGGTGACAAACGGGACACAGGTGAAAATCTATGCGTGGTACGACAATGAGATGGGCTATGCGCACCGCTTGGTGGATGTGGCGCTGATGGTCGGGTCCTCGCTGTGACCCAGCGGCCCGAAGGACTGTCGGCTTATGTCGCGGTCACGGCGGCTTATTGGGCCTTCATGCTGACTGACGGGGCGCTCAGGATGTTGGTGCTGCTGCACTTTCACACCATGGGATTCTCACCGGTTCAGCTGGCCTATCTGTTTGTGCTTTATGAGATTGCTGGGATCGTCACCAACCTGGCCGCAGGCTGGATTGCCGCCCGGTTCGGGTTGACGTCCACCCTTTATGCAGGATTGGGGCTGCAGGTGGTGGCGTTGCTTGCCATGACACAGCTTGATCCGCACTGGACCGTTACCGCCTCGGTCAGCTTTGTGATGATGGTACAGGGGGCAAACGGAGTGGCCAAGGATCTGGCCAAGATGTCGTCGAAATCATCAGTCAAATTACTGGCCCCGGCCGAGGGCGGCGGGTTGTTTCGGTGGGTCGCTGCGCTGACCGGATCAAAAAATGCCGTCAAAGGGCTGGGTTTCCTGTTGGGCGCGGCCATGCTGGCCACGTTGGGATTCATGGCGGCAATCCTGGTCATGGCGGCGGTTCTGGCACTGATCCTGTTCGCAGTTATCCTGTTCATGCCAGCGGGCCTGCCGAAGGGGCGAAAAGGGGCGAAATTCTCGGAAGTATTGTCAAAATCCGCCAATGTGAACTGGCTGTCCGCGGCGCGGGTCTTTCTGTTCGGTGCGCGCGATGTCTGGTTCGTGGTCGGCATCCCGATCTATTTCTACGCCGTCCTGTCGGATGGCACCGAGGACGGCAACCGTTCCGCGTTCTTCATGATCGGAACATTCATGGCGGTGTGGGTCATCCTCTATGGCGCAGTGCAGGCCTACGCGCCAAAGATCCTTCGTGCGGCGGATCGAACCGAAGGCGATTTGATCCGCGCGGCGCGCAGTTGGGCGAGTGCCCTTTTCTGCGTTCCTGCGACTCTAACATTGGCCGTTTCGCTGTCACATGGGCCTGAAACCTGGCTAACCACAACGCTTGTGGCTGGGCTGCTGATCTTCGGAGCAATCTTTGCGGTGAATTCATCGCTGCATTCCTATCTGATCCTGGCTTTCACCCGGTCCGAACGTGTGACAATGGATGTCGGATTTTATTACATGGCAAATGCAACAGGACGGCTGATCGGCACGGTTCTATCCGGCCTGACCTACCAGATCGGAGGATTGCCACTGGTCCTCGGGACCGCGACCGTGATGGTGGCCCTTGCTGCGCTGACTTCAGGCAAACTGACGGATCAAACCTCCGAAGCACTGACGTGACCATTTCGAATGATATCTCACGGACTGGATCGCTCTTGCCATGATCGGTGGCGTTCTGATCAGAGGGGCTGCGCAAGGTTATTGAAGAACGATTGGCGAGAATTTTATATGTTTCGGCATATGCCCTCGCAAAGTTCTGTAAACCATGACGGCGCCGCTGGCTGCGGAAACCCGGTATTCTGTTAAACAATACGGTATTTTTGGTGACCCCGACAGGATTCGAACCTGTAACCTGCCCCTTAGGAGGGGGCTGCTCTATCCAGTTGAGCCACGGGGCCTTGTCAGGCTCTCTGTAACCGGGATTTTCCGGGTTGTCATCGCCTTTGCACAATTGTTGTACACGCCGACCTGTTCACGCTACCATCGGACAAAACAACAACGCAGGTGCCTCCCGTGAACAGTGAAACCAAACGCCCGCTTACCCTTCGTGATGTGTCCGAGGCTTCCGGAGTATCCGAGATGACGGTAAGCCGGGTTCTGCGTAACCGGGGGGATGTGTCTGACGCCACCCGCACCCGCGTTCTGGCCGCCGCCAAGGAGCTTGGCTATGTCCCCAACAAGATCGCGGGCGCATTGGCGTCCAGCCGGGTTAATCTGATCGCGGTGATCATCCCTTCGCTTTCGAATATGGTCTTCCCCGAGGTGATGACAGGCATCAATCAGGTGTTGGAAGACACCGAATTGCAACCGGTGGTCGGGGTAACCGATTATCTGCCCGAAAAAGAGGAGAAAGTGCTGTACGAGATGCTCTCGTGGCGGCCCTCCGGTGTGATCATTGCGGGGCTTGAACATACCGAGGCCGCGCGCGCCATGCTGGATTCGGCAGGTATTCCGGTGGTCGAGATCATGGACACGGATGGCAAGCCGGTGGATGCGATGGTGGGGATCTCACACCGCCGCGCGGGGCGCGAAATGGCACAGGCAATCCTGAAGGCCGGGTATCAGCATATCGGTTTCATGGGCACCAAGATGCCGCTGGATCACCGCGCACGGAAGCGGTTCGAGGGCTTTACCGAAGTTCTTGGCAAGCACGGGATCGAGATCGAGGATCGCGAGTTCTATTCCGGTGGATCGGCCCTGGCCAAAGGGCGCGAGATGACCCAGGCCATGCTGGAACGCTCACCCGAGCTGGATTTCCTGTATTACTCGAACGATATGATCGGGGCCGGTGGCCTGCTGTACCTGCTGGAACAGGGTATCGATATTCCGGGACAGATCGGCCTGGCCGGGTTCAACAATGTCGAGCTTTTGCAGGGCTTGCCCCGAAAACTCGCGACGATGGACGCCTGTCGTCTGGAAATCGGCCGTCAAGCCGCCCAGATCATCGCCGAACGTCTGGAAAATCCTGATACCGAGATCGAGACACGCGTTACTCTGACCCCCACGATCAGTTATGGTGACACGCTGAAACGGCGATGAACACATCCCTGAAAAGGCTCGACAACCGGACGGCCCGGGCGATCTTCATGGACCGGCACGTATTGGGTGAACAACCCTCAGGCTCGGCCAAAGGTTCCGCGCTTCTGGATCTGATCCACCGGCTTGGATTTGTTCAGCTTGATAGCATCAACACCGTTGCCCGTGCCCATGACATGATCCTGTTCTCGCGCAGGCCCGCCTATCGCAGCGCCGACCTAAAAAGGCTCTATGAAAGGGATAATGCGCTTTTCGAACATTGGACGCACGATGCGGCAGTGATTCCGATGAAGTTCTATCAGCATTGGCATCTGCGCTTTCAGCGGGATGCTGATATGTTGAAGGCGCGGTGGAAGAACTGGCGGCGGGATGGGTTCGAACAGCAGTTTGACACAGTCCTGCAACACATCCGCGACCATGGTGCGGTGTCGTCCTCGGATGTTGGCAAGGATGAAAAGAAGGGCTCGGGCGGATGGTGGGACTGGCACCCATCGAAAACCGCGCTGGAGTATCTGTGGCGCTCGGGTGCTCTGACCGTCGTCGGTCGGGATGGGTTCCAGAAACGCTATGATCTGACAGAGCGCGTGATTGAAACACATCTCTGTCCCGGCAGCACGCCCTGTGATGCCGAAGCGACCGTGGATTGGCTGTGCAACGCCGCATTGGACCGGCTTGGATTTGCAACATCCGGAGAGTTGGCGGCTTTCTGGGACACCGTCAGCGCGGCTGAGGCAAAAGACTGGTGCGCGGCGTCGCTGGAAAGTGGCGATATTGAAGAAATCGAGGTCACCTGTGCCGATGGGTGCCTGCGCAAGACATACGCCCGCCCAAACCTGACGACCGAAGTACCGCAACCACCAGGCCGCATTCGCGTGCTCAGCCCGTTTGACCCCATGCTGCGCGACCGCCGCCGGGCCGAGCGGCTGTTCGGCTTTCACTACCGCATCGAGGTTTTCGTCCCCGAGGCCAAACGAACCTATGGATACTACGTTTTTCCTTTGCTCGAGGGCGACCGTATGATTGGCCGTATCGATATGAAGGCCCACCGCGATCGTGACCTGCTGCATGTCAAAGCGCTCTGGCCCGAGCGCGGTGTGCGCTGGTCAGATGCCCGTACCCGACGCCTGAACGCCGAGCTGGACCGGGTGCGGCGACTGGCCGGTGTGGAACATGTGACTTTCGCCAAGGACTGGCTGAAAGACCCTAAATAGGGTCTATTCTGCGTCGGACAGGGACAATTTGATCGGTTCCAGCCCATCAATCTCACCTGTCAGAACATCCCCTGCAACGACTGGACCAACGCCAGCCGGCGTACCGGTCAGGATCAGGTCACCGGGGCGCAGGTGGTAAAAGCCGGACAGGTGCATGACAATCTCGTCGATCTTCCAGATCAGCTCCTCCAGGGTCGCGTTCTGGCGCAACTCTCCGTTTACGCTTAGCCGAATGCGCTTGTCATCCTCCGGGGTCCAGTCGGCAGCTGGTGTCAACGGCGCAAAGACCGCTCCGTTTTCGACGTCCTTTCCCAGATCCCAGGGCCGCTGCTTGTTGCGCTCGCGGATTTGCAGATCACGGCGCGTCATATCCAGGGCGCAGCCATAGGCAAAAATGGCATCCCACGCCTGCGCACTGGTGGCGCGAAACACGGGTTTTCCAATGGCCAATGCCAATTCCATCTCATGGTGGTAAATTTCGGTCCCGGCAGGATAAGGAACCGTCGCACCTGAGAGTACAGCGTTCGGGGCGGATTTAGTGAAATAGAAAGGTGCCTCGCGATCCACCTCATTCCCCATTTCTGCGGCATGGGCAGCATAATTTCGACCGACACAGAAGATCCGTCCAATGGGATATCCGGCCGCCGCGCCGACAACGGGGATGGTGATCGGGTCCGGAAGCGAAAACAGGCTGTTTGGCATGATAATCCCTGAAGGTTGCGTAACTTCCATATTACGTCTGCCAAACCCGCCAGCAAGCCCGGAAAACACGCTGTATTTCGCCAATCTCGAGGAGGTGTTTCAGCGTGAAACGGCTCAATTCTGACCTGAATGACTGACGCCGTGTCAAAAATTGGTTTCATCAGTTTTTATGGTCTCACCAGTACACATACAGATCGAAACAACTCTTGGCTCAGTCAAAAGCCGGGCTAAATCCTCAGGTAGTCAGGCCCGTGCCGATTTCGGTGCGGCGTCAAAATTCAGAACAGCAGCTTTGGTAAAGCATTCCACCAAAGTGACGTCGACAAACCATACGCTGACCCATTTACCGATCGGCAACTGCCTAAACCAGTTTCGGAGAGTATAGGTGCTAGGCCCCTCCCCCATGGGCCAAAAAGACCCTGTTCAGAGCCACATTTCAGGCTTTTCGTATACTCCGAAGCACAGGCCGGACCGTCAGGTTTGACGTAACCGGTCTTGGGCCAGGCACCAACGACCAGTCCGGGTCTGGCCGCCCCGTCGGAGACTCCCCCTACAGTTTCCGGCGGGGTCACTGCCAACGACATCGGATACAGTGCCAATAATCAGGAGTCGAGGTCCTTCAACTCGTTCAGCAGATCCAGCAGTAACTCATGCTTGTCCGGTCCAAGCTGAGATCGAATACGTTCCGCCTGGGCCGTGCTTGCAGCCAGATTGGCACGAATGATCTGAACCCCTTTTGTATTGATCTCAACAACCTGACGCCGTCGGTCAGCCGGATGGCTGCGCCGCGTGATCAGTCCACGGTTCTCCAACTTCTGAAGAATGCGCGTCAGGCTTGGCAGCAACAGGCAGGCGCGATCGGCGATGTGGGTCGGCTCTTGTGGGCCTTCTTCGTTCAACACCCGCAACACCCGCCACTGCTGTTCCGTGACGCCAGCGTCAGCCAGCATTGCTCGAATGGGTCCCATAACCTTTTCCCGCGCCCGCAAAAGCGCAATGGGCAAAGATCGCGACGTCAGAGGGAGATCGTCGGTCATAAAAAAATTATCACCGAAATCCGGGATATAAGCAAGCAACCCGACACGCAGCAGCAGCGCCCGCACCCGAATTTGCACCGTCATGCGGGCCGATTTCGGGCTGGACAATTCAAAACGACCGTTGAAGATGCCATCGACATCCGCTTCTTGTCCTTCTCACCCCCTGCGGTCGAAATATGAGGTTTCAGCATGGCAGCCCCACAAAACGCATTCAAACAGGCTCTAATACAGGGCAAACTGCAGGTTGGCTGCTGGATGAGCTTTGCTGAATCCGTCACCGCCGAGATCATGGGAACCGCGGGTTTCGATTGGCTGGTGATCGATGGTGAACACGCACCAAATGATATCCGCTCGATCCGGGATCAGCTGACAGCTTTGGCAAGCAGCGCATCTCATCCCGTTGTGCGGGTTCCTGTCGGAGAGACCTGGCTGATCAAGATGGTTCTGGATGCTGGCGCCCAAACAGTACTGGTTCCGATTGTCGAAAGCGCCGCTCAGGCGCAGGACTTGGTCCGTGCCTGCCGTTATCCGCCGGACGGGGTGCGGGGTGTTGGTGCAGCGGCATCGCGCGCCACGATGTATGGGTCGACAAGCGACTATATCCAGACCGCAGATCAGGAAATCTGCCTGTTGTTGCAGGTGGAAACCCGCGCCGGATTGGCCGCGTTGGATGACATTCTTCAAGTCGAAGGTGTGGATGGCGTTTTCATCGGTCCCGCTGATCTGTCAACCGACATGGGGTACAAGGGCAACAGCGCCGCACCCGAGGTGCGCGAGGTTATCGCGGACGCCCTGGCCAGGATCAAGGCCGCAGGCAGAGCGCCGGGCATCCTTGCCACCAATGACGAAGCACGTCAGACCTATCTGGACATGGGCGCACAATTTCTGGCGGTCGGCATAGATGTGATGCTGCTGGCGCAAGCGGCTCGTGCGCTGGCCGCGCAATGGAAACCATCCTAAACAGTCAACCGCGCATGGCCGCAGCGGCCTGCGCATAGCCGCCCGAGGCTCCATCAACAAAATGCACATGGTCATCCCGCATGGCCGAGGGGACGATACATGTCATCATCGCCTCCTCCTGTGCGTGCAAACCGTATCTGATCTTCCCCCGGCGACGCGCCTCTTCAAGCAGGTGTTCGATTTGGCGCAACGTGTCCGGATCGCAGTCGAGCGTCATTTTCAGCCCGTCATCAAACTTTCGGTAATCGGCATTACTGCTGACCATATGTCTGTAATGGTCCGGCTCAAAGCGTCCCATCCGCAGGCCAGTTTTGAACAATACTGCGATCAACAGGTTCTGAACCAGCAGGACGAGTTTGTGCAAAATCACATGACGCCCGTTGCGCGACACATGAGCGTCGATGTCAAGGCCGGGTGGAGGCCACGCTATGGGCGGACCCTTTTCCGACACCGGATGGCCTGCGCGATCCAGTGTTTCAGACGCGGACAGGACGGATTGCGCAAGATCGGCAAAGTCCCGTTCGGTTGCTGACGGTGTGGGCTGTACGACCAGCGAAACGATCTGACCGTGACGGGCCGGGCTGTTGGACCACCTGCAAGACAGGCCTGTCAGATCCGGCTGCGCACCTGGCCCGGCGGGTGTGACCATATTTTTCCCGGCTTTCATCCCGGCCTCGGCCCAGGCCAGACCACCGCCGGAAAACATGGCGTAATCCACTCCGGTAGAGGGTGCATAGCGCGCAACGCGCAGATCCTTACCCGCTTTGCGAATATCAGCCACCGACACCAGCGCTGCCCGCAAAGGCATGGAGAATTCTTCATCTGCCCAGCGCCGCAAATCCGCCAGCGTAGTCCGGGCGGTTTCAGCTTTTCCGGGCGGGACAGCAAACCCCGCCCCATCGCCGCCAAAGACATATGGAAACAACGCGCCGTCCATTGCGTTGATCATGGCCGAAATTACCGCAGCGCCCACAGTATTGACAGTCTTGTACCGGCCCCGCGCGATTTCGCCCGTTGAATCGACAATATCAGCAACACCCAGAACCCAATCATCGGGCAGTTTTGAAAACTGCGCGGGGTCTGCCAGACGGGTAAAATCGCGCTGCAAGGGAAGGTTTTCGTAAAATGCGGACTGGAGGTCTTTCATGCTCCCCCTCGGAATCAGTGTTTTGACAAAGATAGCCGTAAGGCGAGCCATGTCCTAACTTTGAAACAATATACACAGGCTTGTGCGTTGCATCACGGCGTGCCAAGCATTTCCCTCGGACGAGCAGGAAAGGGCTGAATATGCAGGCAGGTTTGGTGGTTTTATGCCTGGGCTATGTGCTCAGCCAGTTTTTCCGTGCTTTCCTTGCGGTTCTCAGCCTGGATCTGGAGCGTGACATTAGTGCCGCGCCCGAAGATCTGGCCTTTGCTTCCGGTCTTTGGTTTATCGTGTTCGCCGTCATGCAGATCCCGGTCGGATGGGCGCTGGACAGGATTGGGCCCCGCCTCACGTCCGCCGCGCTGCTTCTGGTGGGCGGGGCAGGTGGGGCGGCGGTTTTCGCAGCCGCAACAACGCCCCTGCACATCAGCATAGCCATGGGCCTGATCGGTGTCGGGTGCTCTCCGGTCCTTATGGCCTCCTACTATATCTTTGCACGCGAATACCCTCCGGCGCGGTTTGCTACATTAGCGGCCGTGATGCTGGGCGCAGGGTCCGTTGGAAATCTGGTGGCTTCTTATCCAACCGCGCTTGCCGTGGAATGGATGGGGTGGCGCGGTACGATGGTCGGGCTTGCCGCGGTGTCCGCCGCAATCGCATTGGGCCTTTGGCTGACTGTTCACGACCCTGCGAAGGTCGAAACAGAACACAAGGGATCGCTGCTGGATCTGCTGAAGGAGCCTGCCTTGTGGCTGATCCTGCCCCTGATGCTGGTTGCTTACGCCCCCGCTGCAGCGCTGCGCGGGCTGTGGGCCGGGCCGTACCTGAATGACGTTTTCGACCTCAGTTCCACTCAGATCGGCACCGCAACGCTGATCATGGGCTCGGCCATGATTGCGGGCACTTTTGTCTACGGACCACTGGACCGTATTTTTGGCACCCGGAAATGGGTGGTTTTCGCTGGCAACGCTTTGGGTTCAGTTGCGCTGGGCCTGCTCTGCCTGTGGATTGATAATGCAATATGGCTGTCCGTCCTGCTGATGGCCGTGATCGGCTTTACCGGTGCCAGCTTTCCGGTCATCATGGCTCATGGCCGGGCCTTCGTGCCTGCGCATCTGGTGGGGCGTGGTGTGACATTGCTGAATCTTTTCGGCATCGGCGGCGTTGGCATTGCTCAATTCGTCACCGGGCGTATTCACGCAGCCACCGTGCAAGACGGATCAACCGTGCCGTACACAGCAATATTCGGGTTTTTTGCGGTTACCCTTGCCATTGGTTGCGTGATCTATCTATTCAGCCGGGATAGTGTGGATTGACGCAGCCATCAGGAGAGTCCGTTGAACGACCCCGTTGTCATAGCCCCAAATCTGAAACGCAGACTTTCGGGCGTAACGGCGACCATAGCAAGGCTGGTTCCGCTGCAAGCGCAATGGATCGATATCGCCGCCACTGGTCCGGGTCTGCCCGCCGACACTCCGCACATCCCGCTGGGTCGACTGCCTTTCCTGTCGCGTCGTAAAAGGCGGGTCTGGCACGCACGCCGCAACACCGAGATGTTGCTGGGGCTCATCCTGCGCAATGTGTTCCGGTTGAAACTCAAAATGCTGTTCACAAGCGCGTCCCAAAGGCCGCACACAGGCTATACCAAATGGCTGATCGGCAAGATGGATGCTGTCGTTGCAACCTCGCGCAAAACCGCAGGGTATCTTGAACGAGACTCGCAGGTGGTAATGCATGGCATTAACCTCCAGGACTTTGTTCCACCTTCAGACAAGGCCACTGTCCGTGCCCGACTGGGGCTGCCGGATGGGGTACTGTTGGGGTGTTATGGCCGTATCCGACACCAAAAAGGCACGGATGCCTTTGTCGACGCCATGATTGACGTGTGCGGGCGGTTCGACACGGTGTCAGGCATCGTCATGGGCCGGGCAACCGAGAAACACACCGCTTTTCTGGCCGAACTGAAGACTAAAGTCGCCAAAGCTGGCTTGTCGGATCGCATCCTTTTCAAGCCCGAGGTGACCGTAGATCAGATTGCTGAATGGTATCAGGTTCTGGACCTGTTTGTTGCGCCACAAAGGTGGGAGGGATTTGGTTTGACCCCACTCGAAGCAATGGCCTGCGGTGTTCCGGTTGTAGCCACAGATGTCGGTGCGTTCTCCGAGATCATTACTGATCCATCCTTTGGCAAGGTGGTGGCCCCCGATGATGTTCCCGCCTTGGTCGAGGCGATTGCCCAGATGCTGAAATACAATGATTCCCTGTCACAAGCGGGTCAGGCATCCCGCGCCCATGTCGAGCAGAATTTTGACATTCAGGGCGAAGCAAAGACGCTGGTTGCGCTTTATGAACGACTTTTGAACGATTGAACCGCTTGAATTCGGCATCAGTCGTTGAAAACCCCGCTGATAGCCCTTTTTTCTTCGCCGCAACGCGGCTATGAACGCGCGTCCTTAACTTTGGAGACATGAAATGGGCTATCGCGTCGTAGTCGTCGGCGCCACGGGTAATGTGGGCCGCGAAATGCTGAACATTCTGGCTGAACGCCAGTTCCCGGTTGATGAACTTGCCGCACTGGCAAGCCGTCGCTCGCTGGGTACCGAAGTAAGCTTTGGCGACAAGACCCTTACGACCAAAGATCTGGACACGTTCGATTTCACCGGCTGGGACATGGCGCTGTTTGCCGTGGGTTCCGAGGCGACCAAAGTCTACGCTCCAAAAGCGGCGGCAGCGGGTTGTGTGGTGATCGATAACTCGTCGCTTTATCGCTATGACCCGGAGATTCCGCTGATCGTGCCGGAATGTAACCCGCAGGCGATCCACGACTACAAGAACAAGAACATCATCGCCAACCCCAACTGCTCGACCGCGCAGATGGTTGTCGCACTGAAGCCGCTGCATGACCGCGCCAAGATCAAGCGCGTTGTTGTGTCGACCTATCAGTCGGTTTCGGGTGCCGGCAAGGAAGGCATGGATGAGCTTTGGGATCAGACCAAGGCCGTCTACAACCCTACCACCGAAGTCGCACCGAAGAAGTTCCAGAAACAGATCGCCTTCAACGTCATTCCGCAGATCGACGTCTTCATGGAAGACGGCTCGACCAAGGAAGAGTGGAAGATGGTTGTCGAGACCAAGAAGATCGTCGATCCGTCGATCAAGGTCACCGCAACCTGCGTCCGCGTTCCGGTCTTCGTCGGCCATTCCGAGGCCGTGAATATCGAGTTCGAGGAATTTCTGGACGAAGACGAAGCCCGCGATATCCTGCGCGAAGCGCCGGGCATCATGGTGATCGACAAGCGCGAAGCCGGTGGCTACGTCTCGCCCATCGAGTGCGCAGGCGACTTTGCCACATTCATCAGCCGCATCCGCCAAGATTCGACCATCGAAAACGGTCTGAACCTGTGGTGCGTCAGCGACAACCTGCGCAAGGGTGCCGCCCTGAACGCGGTTCAGATCGCCGAACTGCTGGGCCGGGAAGTCCTGAAAAAGGGCTGAGGGCTCGCGAAGCTGAAAACCCCCAAGGGTCGCCCTTTGCAGGCGGCCCTTTTTTGTGCTTGCAGTCGTCCATCCGGGCTGCAACCTTTGCGGGAATATAACACCTGATTTCCGCGAGTGATTATGAGACCCCTGATTTACCTTCTGGCCCTTGCGCCCACCGTCCTGCATGCTGAAACATTTTTGATCGACACCAAAGTCAGTGAGGTCACGGTTTACCCCAGAGGAGCCGACATAATCCGCACAGGGGTCTACGAAATTCCTGCTGGCAACCATCGTCTGATCTTGCAGGGCATTCCCGCACGTGACGAAAATCAGTTGTTTTCAATTCAGGTTCTGACCGAAGGCCTGACACGAACCGCGTTGCTCCGGCGCTTTGAAAACCTTCCGGTACAGGACCGCAAAAGCGAAGCTGTAATGCAGGCCGAGGACCGGATCGAAGCCATCGAAGATCAGATCACTGCTGTCACTGACAAGGCAAAAGCCACCCGTCTACGCGCCGAGGCTGCACGCCAATCCTTATTGTTTCTTGGTCAATTGGGACAGAATGAAGGCCTGCCTGCCGACCCAAACACGCTGCGTGAGATCACCCGCATGATCGCCGAGGAATCTCTGCGCGCCGAGCAAGAAGCCCAATCGGCGGAAATCGAAGCCCGAGGTGTCGAACGGTAACTGGAACAGCTGGAAGAAGATTTGTTGATTGCTCAAGCTGATCTGGCAGCACTGATCCCCGAAGCTGATGACCATGTATTCGTTGCCATCGACGTGACCGCCGAAACAGCAACAAAAGGTGCTTTGACCGTGTCGTACATCGACTCCTATGCCGCAGAATGGTCGCCGGGATACGAGTTTCATTTGGCAACCGGCGACGCGCCCACAGTTCGGATCGACCGCAACCTCCTGATCGCGCAGGACACCGGTGAAAACTGGCGCGATGTTACGATGCATGTGTCGACCATTGCCCCAACTGGACAGAACGCTGCATCGTGGCTGCCTTCATTTCGACATTGGATACGCGAAACACCGCCACCGCAACCAGAACAGGGAAATTTCGGGAAATTGGCAGAAGCGGTTGTCGAGGCACCTGTTGTGGTGGAAGAGACATCCATTGGCACGATATTGACCTCGTCAGTAGAAGGCACCGGCATCACTTACACTTTGCCAAATCTCATCTCGGTTTCCACAGGTTATGAGATTACCGAGGTCGCATTGGACGCAATCACCCAATCTGCCGAGGTTTTTGCGCTTGGCGTGCCCTGGCGCGATGACACGGCGTATCGGACCGCTCGGTTCACCAACCCAATGGATCAGAGGCTTCTGGAGTCTGCTGCCGCACGGTGGTTTGTAGATGATGTTCTGGTTGCTGCCGGAGACTCGCAGGAAATTGGCCCTCGGGAAGAAATCGAGATGGGGTTTGGCCCAATCCATGGTCTGACACTTTCCCGACAGATCCTGAAACGCAGCAGCGGTGACACCGGGATTATTTCGCGGGCCAATCAACGGATCGAACAGGCTGAAATCAGCATTGAAAACCTGACGGACCAAACCTGGCCAACGCGCCTCTTGGACCGGGTTCCATATTCCGAGCAGGACGATCTGGAAATCACGTGGAACGCCAATCCACGCCCGAATGAAGAGAATGTGGACAACCAACGCGGAATTCTGGCTTGGGAGATGGATATTGCCCCCGATCAAAAGGCAAACATCACCTTGAACCTTGAATTGAATTGGCCTGAGGGGATGGACCTGAGGTAGTTTCCAAAGACGCTCGGCTTTTGCCGTCTATTTCATCAGCCGCACCCATCAAGGCACCGACCGGACCCCAAGCTTCGGCAGAGCGCTGACGGCAATCCAAATTGCCGACCTGTTGACAAATTCAGGCTTGCTTGCCAGCTAAACACGGACCTGAACGCGACGGATGGGCCAGAACAGACAACAGGTGGTGCCCTGCACAGGGCATCAGAGGCAGAGCATGGGAAAATCGACCAAACGCAGAATTGGAAGATACCTGATCATAGGATGTACAGGCATTCTGGTTGGGCTTATCCTCATCGGCTTTTCTGGGCAATTCCTGGAGGTGGGAGATTCCTTTGCGCTTTTCCGCCCGCAAGCCGGCGTTTTGCTTTTGCCGTGTGCGGCGATCCTGCTGTATATGCGCGCCAGATACCTTGCATTGGTGACCCTGGCCTTTGCCGCTGTTGCTGTCGGATCAATCGCAACCAGTTTCGCTGCCCCGCCCAAGGCCTGCGACGGCCCGTGTCTGACGCTATATCAAAAGAACCTCATGAGCCGGGCATGGCCGCGGTATTCGCTGGCCGACGACATCATTGCATCCGATGCTCAGATCGTGACGTTGCAGGAAGTCTCAAGTCACAACCGCGAATACATGAGCAACCTGTTCGAGCATTACCCCGAAAAGGTGATCTGTGAGTTTCGTCCCGAACAAAACGTTGCCATCCTGACAACTTTGCCGATTGTCGAAGGTTCCGGGTTCTGCCTGAAAGGCCATGGTCTTGTCGGATTACAAGTCGAAGCCCCGGATGGGTCTTTGGTCTGGATCGTATCGATCCACCTGAACTGGCCTTTTCCTTACGACCAATCGACCCAAAGCCGGATTATTGCAGAACGCATCGCAAAATTGGATGGCCCGGTTCTGATTGCCGGAGATTTCAACATGGTTCCCTGGGGTGCAAGCGTCCGGCGGATCGCAGCGGCAGCCGAAAACCAGAGTTTTGGAGCCGTCCTGAATACGCATAGTCTTGGCAGCTGGCACCTACCCTTGCCGATCGACAACCTTTTGTTCCCAAAGGGAACCACCGGAACGGTCGAACTGCGCCCGTTCATGGGGTCCGACCATTTCGGCAAATTCGCGCGGTTCCGATTGGATTGATCCGCGAGGTCCCCGCCGCTTTAGTGGGCGTACCAGAACGCATGTTGCGATCCCAAGAAGGGTCTAGGTGTTGTTTTCGATCAGAACTTTCAGATTATTCAACCCGCGCTCGTAATCGCCGCCAACCCATTTATCCATCATCAACCCCATCCAGCGGGACATGGGATTGAGCCCCAGATCGGATTCGAACCCCCAAGTCACGTTGGTTGCGTCACCATCGGGTTTCAGTGTGAACGAAGCCGAGGCCGTGCCCATCTGCCCAAAGTCCAGATCTGTTTTGACCAGTTGATTTTCCACGCTTTCGACGATTTCCTGCGTACCGCTGCCAACCTGTGCGTGATCAGAGCTCCAGTTCAACTTGTTGCCGACACCTTCATCGGGGCCACTGTAGCTTAGTTTCGTCTCCGGATCGCGTGACAGCCAGGGGGACCATTTCTCAGTCGCTTGCATGGAATTCACAAACGGAAAGATTACTGCGGCCGGGGCGTCGATGGTGATGCTGCGGGACACTTCCGCCTTGCCGGGCAACACGTAAGAGACTGCGATGAACAGTAAAACAAGGAGGCACAACCCTGCGAGAAATTGCTTAAGCATCTTCATAGCAAGCTCCAAATTCAAACGTCATGAATGGAGTATACGAAATAACGGCTCTGAATCAGAGCCGTATTCCTCATCATTTATTCACTATGAACTGTCGTCAGACCGGAACGAATTTCTTCTGTATGGGATCGTAACTCTCTAACCCGCCAGCGCCGATATCGGTCCACAACCCGTGCAGGCTCAGAGTGCCCTGTTCGACCGCTGACGAGATAAACGGGAACGTCATCAGGTTTTCAAGCGACGCGACAACCGATTGGCGTTCCAGCTGTCGGGCTTGTTCGAGGCTGTCTTCGATATCAGCGACAAGTTCGAATTTTGGTTTCAGAATGTCCATCCAGCGGCCGACAAAGCTTTCTTTTGCATCCAGTTGCGGCGCCTGACCCTTGCACATGTCGATACAGCCCTGAACGCCACCGCATTGCGAATGGCCAAGAACCATCAGATGCGCAACCTTGAGAGAAGTGACGGCATACTCGATTGCTGCGCTGGTACCGTGATGATCGCCGTCCGGCGCATAGGGAGGCACCAGATTGGCGATATTGCGGTGGATAAAGAAATCGCCCTGATCCGCACCAAACATCGAAGTCACATGGACCCGGCTGTCGCAGCAGGAGATCACCATCGCCCGGGGCCGCTGCCCTTCATCTGCCAGCCGCTTGAACCAGACCTGGTTTTCCGAATACGTGGTCGCTTTCCAGCCGTGATACCGCGTGACCAGATAGCTCGGCAAAGGTTTGGCAAATTCCATTACGGTGTCCCCGTTCTTGTCGCTGATCGATCCTCTAAACCGAATTCTAGGAAAATTCGAGCAATTATCCGATTTCTCTGCAAGGTTTTGCAAAGGAATTTGCCACCAGTATCAAACCTGCGCCGTGGGGGCGTCAGAATTAGGGTGAATGTGGTGGAAAAAATAATCACGCTTGAACACAAGGAATCCGTCCGTCTGGATTCGGATCAATTAAGTGGCCTTTACCGTCAACTGGGCGACAAGAACGCGCTGGATGTGCTGTGCCGCACCATCGAAGAACTGGCAGTGCGCCTGTCGAACTGCGAACGCTTTTGGCGTCAGCGCGAGTGGGCCGACCTGCGCAAATGCGCAAGGTCGCTGGTCGCGATTTCCGAACAGGTCGGGATGACGGTTCTGGCCAGGGTTGCAGGTGACGTAGCGCAGGCCGTCGATGCCGGTGACGCGGTAGCAGCGGGCGCGACGCTGGGACGTCTGATCCGCGTTGGTGAGCGGTCGTTGACAGCCGTCTGGGACCAACAGGACCTTTCCGTCTGACAGGGGTTGCGGGCAGATTATGCGCGGCTAGTCTGTGCACAGAAACAATCTGCCGAGGCGCCCATGACTCTGTCCTTCGCCCCATCCTCTGACCCTTCCGTACCGCTTCATGTGATCGCGCAGCCGGATTTGGACGGCTGGCTTCTGGATCAGCCTGAGCGCGTGCAGTCCTGGGTCGCAGCAAACGGGTTTTCCGGCGCACTGGGGCAGGCCCTGCTTGTGCCGGCAACGAACGGCTCAATTGAATTCGCGCTGGCTGGTTACGGAACCGAAGAAAAACGTGCGCGCAAACGGTTCCCCCTTGCCGCAGCGGCCATGGCGCTGCCGGAAGGCACCTACGGCATTGCTTCGGGCATTCCTGCGGATCTTTTGGAGATGGAGTGTCTTGGCTGGCTGATGACTGGCTATGTCTTCGATCGATACGCGTCCCAGACCGGAGGGTCAGCGGCATTGATTGCACCTGATGGCATCAACGCCGCCCGTATCGAGGCCATGGCAAATGCCGAAGCTCTGACGCGCGATCTGGTCAACACGCCCACTTCGGACATGGGACCGGATCAGTTGCAGCAAGCGGTCGAGGTTCTGGCGAATGAGTTCGGCGCGTCTTGCAAGGTGATCACTGGCCATGCGCTGCTGGATCAGAATTTTCCCATGATTCACACGGTGGGACGGGCCGCGGCGCAGGCCCCCCGGCTGATCGAGCTGACCTGGGGCACCAGTGGCCCCAGACTGACACTAGTGGGCAAAGGTGTTTGTTTCGATACCGGCGGGCTGAATTTGAAACCGGGCGCTTCCATGGGCCTGATGAAAAAAGACATGGGCGGCGCGGCCAATGTGCTGGGACTGGCCCGGATGATCATGGCGCTGGACCTTCCCCTGCAATTGCGGGTTCTGATCCCGGCCGTTGAAAACGCAGTATCAGGCAATGCCTTCCGCCCCGGTGATATCCTGACCTCACGCAAGGGCCTGACCGTTGAAATCAACAACACCGACGCGGAAGGGCGTCTGGTTCTGGCTGATGTGCTGACTTTGGCGGATGAGGGGAATCCCGATCTGGTGATCTCGATGGCGACGCTGACCGGTGCGGCGCGCGTGGCCGTGGGCCCTGATCTGGCACCGTTTTACACCGACGACGAAAGCTGCGCGATGGCCTTGGCACAAGCGGCCAAAACGTCTGCCGATCCGGTCTGGAGAATGCCGTTTCACACACCCTACGAGGCGATGATCGAACCCGGCATTGCCGATCTGGACAATGCCCCTTCGGGCGGGTTTGCCGGGTCTATCACCGCCGCGCTGTTTTTGCGCCGGTTCGTAGGGTCCAGCCGCTATATCCATTTTGACATTTACGCATGGCAACCCAGCAATGAACCCGGCCGCACAAAAGGCGGTCTGGGTCAGGGATCACGCGCTGTGCTGGCGGCATTACCGGAGGTATTGGGATTATGACCAAGCGCCGCGTATCCAAACCGGTCGTCGACCTGTTGCGTGCTCCTGACGGGCCGCGTGATCGTCAATTGCTGCTGGGAGACACAGTTCACGTCAAAGAAAACCACGGCGGGTGGAGCAGGATCGTCGCAGAAAAAGACGGATATGCTGGTTGGCTGGAAACAGACCACCTGTCCGAGGATATACCTGCAACGCATTGGATCAATGCGCCCGCAACACATGCATACTTGACCCCTGATATCAAAAGCCGCGATCTCGTGTCTCTGAGTTTCGGAAGTAAAATCCACGCGACTGCCGAAACGGATCGGTTTGTGCAGACCGAATTGGGTTTTGTCCCAAAGGTTCACATGGCCCCTATTGCAGAAAAACCGCACGATCCGGTTGCCGTGGCCGAGTTGTTCCTGGGTACGCCCTATCTGTGGGGCGGCAACAGCCGGTTCGGCATCGATTGTTCAGGGCTTGTTCAGGCCGCGTTGCTGGCCTGCGGTATTCCCTGCCCCGGCGATAGCGGCGATCAGGAACAAGCCTTGGGCGCTGCCCTGTCAGCTGGAACACCTGCGCAGCGCGGGGATTTGCTGTTCTGGAAAGGTCACGTGGCCTGGGTTTCGGGCGACAACATGATTTTGCATGCGAACGCCAGCCATATGGCGGTTGTGTACGAGCCGATGGACCGGGCGATCCAGCGCATTCAGGATCAGGGCGACGGGCCTGTTACAGCGCGAAAAAGGCTCTAATCCGGGTTTACGGCCCGGATGAGCTTGCGTTCCAGCACCCGCAGGACGGCTCGCAGATCGTGGCCGCGTTTCAGGATGCGGCCATCCATACCGATGACAGAGTACATCCCCTGCCGGGATTTCAGGCGCGGGTGCTTTTCGACGCGGTAGATCGGGTGCTCAGCAGTGCGCCGGAAGATCGAGAACACCGCCATGTCGCGCAGGTTTGAGATACCATAGTCCCGCCACTCTCCGGCGGCGACCATCCGTCCATAAACGGACAGGATTTGCGACATCTCGTGCCGGTCAAAGGCCACGGGCATCTGCGCTGCGCTTGCCGAAAACCGGTTGGGAGGCTGCATGTTCATACCGCCAGCCTTGCCGGAAATTATGTTTGAATCAAGCCTGATGCGCGGTTGTCCGGCATTTACAACACAAGTGTTACCGCCGACCAACCTGACGGCAGATCAGGATTACCGGCAGCAGGCCGACCGCCAGAATGACCAGTGAGGGCACGGCGGCACCCTCAAGCCTCTCATCCGAGGCAAGCCTGTATGCCTGTACGGCCAGTGTGTCGAAGTTGAACGGGCGCATGATCAGGGTGGCAGGCAATTCCTTCATTACGTCCACAAAGACGATCAACAGCGCAGTCAGCAGCGACGGTGTCAGAATGGGCAGGTGAACGCGCCGCAATGTTCCCAGCGGTGTTTGCCCCAACGACCGGGCCGCGGCATCCATATTGGCATGAACCGTGCTTTGCCCCCCCTCATATGCGCTGAGCGCGGCAGCAAGGAATCGCACCATGTAAGCGGCGACCAGCAGCCAGATTGAACCTGTAACCAACAACCCAGTTGACACATCGAATGTCTGCCGCATCCAGGCATCCAGCGCGTTGTCAAAGCTGGCGAAAGGTACAATCAAGCCGACTGCGATGACGCCACCGGGCACGGCATATCCCAGCCGCGCCATGTAGGCCGTCGCAGACGACGCGCGCCCGGGTCTCAGACGCTGAAAGAACCCGACACAGATCGCCGCAAAGACAGTGACGACCGCGGCCGTGCCGGCAAGGGTCAGCGAGTTTTGGATGAAACTGATATAGCGCCGCGACAGCAGGTTCTGTTCCGATTCCAAACCCATCTCGACCAGTATGATAACGGGCAGCAGGAACCCGAAGATAACAGGTATGGTACATAACAAGAATGCCGCGACGGCGCGAAGACCGGTCAGATCTTCCGCCGGTTGGGCAGCATGTTTCTTTCCGGCCTGATAGTATTTTGCCTTACCGCGTTGGGTGCGCTCGGCCACAGCCATGATCAGTGCAAAGACAAGCAGGCACCACGCCAGCTGCGCCGCCGCCGCTCGGTCGGCCATGGAAAACCAGCTGGTGTAGATCCCGGTCGCAAAGGTCTGCACACCAAAATACGACACGGTTCCGAAATCGGCGATGGTTTCCATGATGGCCAGAAGCACACCACCGGCGATTGCCGGGCGCGCCATCGGCAGCGACACGCGCCGAAACGCCAGCCATGGGTTGTTGCCCAGCGCCCGCGCCGCCAGAAACGCCGTAGCACTTTGTTGCAGGAACGCAGCCCGTGCCAGAAGGTAGACATAGGGGTACAGCACCAGAATCAGCATTACTGCAGCGCCCCCGGTCGAGCGGATTTCAGGGAACCAGTAGTCGCGCGGCCCCCAACCCGTTACATCCCGCAAGGTGCTTTGAACGATACCCGGGTGATCCAGAATAAAGGTGTACGCATAGGCGAGCACATACGCCGGAAAGGCCAACGGCAAGACCAGCGCGATCTCAAGGATCCTGACACCGGGAAAGCGGGTCATCGTCACCAACCAGGCAGCGCCCGTGCCGATACTGAACGTACCCGCCGCAACCAGCACCACAAGGATCAGGGTCGTCACGGTATAGCCGGGCAACACCGTGTCCATCAGGTGCGAGATCGTATCTGTTCCGCCGGTCACCGCTGCCAAGACCACGGCCACCATGGGCAGCAGGCACGCGGCAGCCACAAGATAGGCGACAGCGGCCAACAGCCGTGTGCCGCGTACACCGCGATTGCGTGATCCGTTTTCTGAATAGTCGATCTGGGCCATCATCCCGGCTTTTGATTGGCAAAGGCTTAGGGTCTGCCTTTAATCGACCAAAATGCTCGGAAACACCAGTGCGTCGGTCAACAAATCTGCGACACAAACTGCCGCAGACCTGATTTTCACTGCTATTCGTAGACGCGTTGATCCTCAATCACCAGCCCGTCTTTGGGCAGCGAGCCGGGGGCGACGACTTCGATTGCGCCTTTCAGTTTCAGCACTTCGGCCACCGATCTGGCATATGCCGTATCATCCCCGCCTGTGCTTTCGATCTGGACAGTCATCGAATCCATCTCGCCCTGACGGGTGGCGATGACGCGGGCCTTGACGATTTCTTCATGCTTGTCGACCAACGCGGCAACCTGTTCCGGTCGCACGAACATACCTTTGATCTTGGTTGTCTGATCTGCACGCCCCATCCAACCCTTGATCCGGGTGTTCGTGCGACCGCAAGGAGAAATTCCCGGCATCACGGCGGACAGGTCGCCCGTCGCAAAGCGGATCAGCGGGTAATCGGGGTTGAGTGAGGTTACCACGACCTCACCCACCTCACCCGGCGCCACCGGAGTTCCGGTTCCCGGTGTAACAATCTCGACAATCACGTGCTCGTCGATGATCATCCCGTCGATCGCGGCGCTTTCATAAGCAATATTGCCCAGATCCGCTGTCGCGTAACATTGCAGGCACGAGATACCCCGATCGGCATATTCCTGTCGCAAAGACGGGAACAAAGCGCCTCCGCCAACGGCGGCTTTCGAGAAATGCAGTGAAACGCCCATCTCGTCCGCTTTGTCCAGAATGACTTTCAGGTAATCCGGCGTGCCTGCATAGGCCGTACAGCCAAGGTCGCGGGCGGCAGTCACCTGCAACTCGGTTTGTCCGGTTCCTGCGGGCAGAACAGCCGCGCCAACAGCGCGTGCGCCGTTTTCAAAAATCATACCGGCCGGGGTCAGGTGATACCCAAAACAGTTCTGGACGATGTCCCCTGCGCCAACACCCGCAGCATTCAGGAAACGGCCCATGCGCCACCAGTCGTGATCAGTGCTGCCCGGCTCATAGATCGGTCCGGGTGACTGGAACACATGATGGAAATGCCGCGCCGGTTTTACCGTAAATCCGCCAAACGGGGGGCGTTTGGCTTGTGCTCGGGTCAGATCCGATTTCCGCAGAACGGGCAATGTTGGCAAATCATCTGCTGACATTACATTATTAGTGTCTGATTCTGACAAATGCGACGCAAATCCAGGGGCTGACATCGCGCGTTTAATCTGCTCCACTAGTGCCCTGGCCTGATCCGAGGCGCGTTCGTCTGTCGAGCGTGTTTCGAGTGCGTCGAAATAGGTCATCGCCATATCCTCCATCCGCTCACAGCCACCTTTTGCGACGACGATAGGACCGCACATCGCGAAAGCTTTTGCGGCCCTCATCGGACATACCCAGGTAGAACTCTTTCACATCCGGGTTTTCGCGCAGGTCGGCTGCCGGGCCATCCATCACGACACGCCCGGATTCAAGAATGTAACCATAATGTGCAAAGCGCAGGGCGACGTTGGTGTTCTGCTCTGCCAGCAGAAAGGACACGCCCTCTTTTTCGTTGAGGTCCTTCACGATACTGAAAATCTCTTCGACCAGCTGCGGAGCAAGCCCCATTGAGGGTTCGTCCAGCAAAATCGTCTCGGGCCGCGACATCAACGCCCGCCCCATGGCAACCATCTGCTGTTCCCCACCCGATGTATAGCCTGCCTGCGACCGGCGGCGTTCCTTGAGCCGGGGAAAATATGCGTAAACCATCTCAAGATCCCGCTGGACCGCAGCAGCCCCGTCTTTTCGAGTATATGCGCCGGTCAGCAAGTTTTCCTCGACGGTCAAGTGCTCGAAACAGTGGCGGCCCTCCATCACCTGAATGACACCCTTTTCAACCAGATCGGCCGGATCGCTTTCATGCACGTTCTGGCCGCGATACTTGATCGAACCTTTGGTGACTTCTCCGCGTTCGGAATGCAGCAGGTTCGAAACGGCCTTGAGCGTGGTTGTCTTGCCCGCGCCATTGCCGCCCAGCAGTGCTGTGATGCCGCCCTTTGGAACGTTCAGGCTGACGCCTTTCAACACGAGGATCACGTGGTTGTAGATCACCTCGATATTATTGACCTCAAGCAGGGTTTCCGCCTGCACGTCAGTGGTTTGTGCCGCATCCAGCATCAGCGCGTTTCCTCATGCCTGCCCGTTCCGGGGCTGTTCGTGAGGAGCGGCAGGCGACCCGCCGCTCCGGTTGTCTGAACGCCCCGGATCACATCCGTGGCGCAACATGCCTTACTCGCAACGTGGCGAGATGCTGTTTTCGGTTGCGTAGGCACCGGAATCTTCATCGATCAACGCGCCGATAACTTCGGCATCTGTCGGTTTGAAGTCCTGTACCGGGTTCCAGGCGCCAGTCGCCGCATCCCACTGAACAACACCGACAAGGCCTGGGCCGCCGTGGTTCTCGCAGGAGACCGAGAATTCAGGGCCGAACCCGGACATGCCAAGAGCTTCCATCTTGGCGTTGGTCATTTCCAATGCTTCCATGCCATCGCGCATCATCGATGCGTCGATATCAGCGGTTCCGTGCATCGCCTGCGCCGTTTTCACAGCCTCGGCTGCCAGCATGGCGGCATAAAGACCACGGTTGTACTGAACTGTACCCAGCTGATCGCCGGCACCTGCAGCCTTGCCCGAGTCAACGACGTACTTTTTCAGGTCGTCATAGACAGGATAGTCCATGCCAAGGCCAGTAAAGGTCAGCGCCTTGTAACCGGTCGCTTTTTCCCCAGCAGGCTGAACGTCGAATTCCGCGCCCGACCACCAGACACCGATGAAGTTTTCCATCGGGAAACGGATGTTGGCCGCTTCCTGAACCGCAACCTGGTTCATGACGCCCCAGCCCCACATGATGACATAGTCAGGCTTTTCGCGGCGAATTTGCAGCCATTGCGACTTCTGCTCCTGGCCCGGGTGATCAACCGGCAGCAAGGACAGCTCATACCCATGCTTTTCAGCCAGAGTTTCCAGCGTCCGGATCGGTTCCTTGCCATAGGCCGAGTTGTGATAGACCAGCGCAATCTTCTTGCCGCTCAGGTCACCGCCATTTTCATCCAACAGATAGTTGATCGCACCGGACGCACCGTTCCAGTAGTTGGCCGGATAGTTGAACACATGGCTGAACACTTTGCCATTCGCAGCCGAGGTCCGGCCATACCCCATTGTGTGCAACGGAATGCCGTCGGCGGTTACTTTGGGGATCAGCTGATAGGTGATTCCGGTCGACAGCGGCTGATACACCAGTGCGCCTTCACCTTTGGTGGACTCATAACATTCCACGCCTTTTTCGGTGTTATACCCGGTTTCGCATTCGATCACGTTTGCTGGTACACCGCCAATGCCACCGTCCCGCTCGTTCAGAAGCGTGAAATAGTCGGCGTAACCGTCCGCGAATGGAATACCACCAGCCGCATAGGGCCCGGTTCGATAGCTGAGCGACGGGAACACAAGATCCGCCATCGCAGGTCCTGCCGCCATCAGGGCGCTCAGCGCCACAGTTGCCAGTTTCTTGTTCATCGGGTGTCTCCTCCCTTGATTGATCCGATATTGAGTTCGGGCTTGATCACCCGTCTTTATGATTGGGCCAGCCCTCAGTGCGGGAACGGCCAGAGTCTGAGTTTCTCTTTCGCCACGCGCCACAACTGTGCAAGACCGTGGGGTTCCAGGATAAGGAACATGATGATCAGCGCGCCCACGATCACCAGCTGAAGATGGGCAACGATATCGGTCGGCCAACCCAGAAGATCGACGCCAACCAGTTTGAGCAGAACCGGCAGCAGCACCAGGAAGGCCGCCCCGGCAAAAGACCCGAAAATCGAGCCTAATCCGCCGATAATCACCATAAACAGCACCAGAAACGACTTCTGGATGCCGAATGCTTCGCCCACCTCGACCGCTCCAAGATAGACGGCAAAGAACAACGCCCCGGCGATGCCCACAAAGAACGAGCTGACAGCGAAAGCGCTGATCTTGGCTTTCAGCGGGTTCACCCCGATGATTTCGGCGGCGATATCCATGTCGCGGATCGCCATCCATGTCCGCCCGGTCGTGCCACGGGTCAGGTTGCGCGCAATGATGGCGCTGAAGGTCAGGAAGATCAGGCAGAACAGGTATGTCGCCCAGGCCGGGGCGTTCGGGCCCGAGATGATAATGCCGAACACGTCACGTTCCGGTGCGTTGATCTGGCCCGAGGCCGAGTAGTTGTAGAACCACGGCACCCGGTTGAAGAGCCAGACCAGAAAGAACTGTGCCGCAAGCGTGGCCACCGCCAGATAGAACCCCTTGATCCGCAGGGAAGGCAGGCCAAACAAAACGCCTACAATCGCGGTAATGCCACCAGCCAGCAGGACATGAATGAACATGCTGACGTCTGGAAATGCGGTCATCAACTTGTAGCAGGCATAAGCACCCACCGCCATGAAACCGCCTGTACCAAGGCTGACCTGCCCGCAATAGCCCACAAGTATGTTCAATCCGATCGCCGCGATGGCATAGATCAGAAAGGGCAGCAGCAGGGCGTTTGCCCAATAGTCGTTGATGATGAACGGAATGATCCCAAACGCCACCGCCAGAACGACATAGTACCGGTACCGGTCGAACTTGATCGGGAAAGTCTGGCTGTCATCCACGTAGGAGGTTTTGAAATCTCCGGCCTCACGATAGAACATCTGTTACTTTCCCCATTCTTCCTGCGCCCGGTTACGGGTCGCGGCGTCCAGCTGGCTGGACCCTTTGGCATATCCGCTCGCCTCAGAGGCGCGCACGAGTTTCAGGTAGGCCAGAACGCCCATGATCAGCCCGGCAAAGGCCAGGATCGCGGCAATCGTCAACTGGCTGTCTGTCAGGTCATTCGAGGTCAGCGCGATGTAGCCAAAGGCCCAGAACCCCGCCCATGCGATTACGTTGATGATGGCGATCACCTTGGTCATGCCGGGGCACCTCTGGTTCTAACGTTCAGCCAATGAACCACTCCGGCCAAGGCTGCGTAGAAGAACAATGAATCCATCGCCCGCAAATATCCTGCGTAAACAAGCATCCTCATCTGCCATTCCGTATCGCCTGTCATTGCAATACTTGAACCCGCCAGGTTGATCTCAAAGCACTCAACCAGCGAACGGGTCAGCCCATAAATCAGCAAGGCAATCGGCAGGGCTTTGAAAAGGGGGTTCAGGTTATCCATCTATACTCTCTCGATAATTTTTTCACCGAAGAGACCCTGTGGTCGGAACACCAGGAAGATCAACGCCAGCACATAGGCGAACCAGTTCTCGGTCGCGCCGCCGACCAGCGGGCCAATCGAGAATTCGAACAGCTTCTCGCCCACACCGATGATCAGACCGCCGACGATGGCACCGGGGATCGAGGTGAACCCGCCCAGCATCAACACCGGCAGCGCCTTGAGCGCGATCAGCGACAGCGAGAACTGCACGCCCGATTTGGTGCCCCACATGATCCCCGCGACCAGCGCCACGAACCCGGCCACCGACCAAACCATGACCCAGATAAAGTTGAGCGAGATCCCGACCGAAAGTGCCGCCTGATGGTCATCCGCCACAGCGCGCATGGCCCGCCCCTGCTTTGTGTACTGGCTGAAGGCCACCAGCGCCGCCACCAGAAGCGCCGCGATCGCGGTTGCCACGATGTCGAGGTTGTCGATGAAGAAACCATAGCCGAAGATGTTAAAGGTGACCTCGTCAATCCACAGGTTGATGCCCTGCGGCAGACCCACATCCAGCGTCTTGATCTCAGAGCCCCACATCAGGTCGGCCACGCCTTCTAGGAAATAGGCCAGACCGATCGTGGCCATGAACAGGATGATCGGCTCCTGCCCAACCAAATGCCGCATGACAAAGCGCTGCACACACCAGGCCAACAGAACCATCACGCCCATTGTCAGGATGATCGCCAACAGGGCGGGGATGGTCCAACCGAAGTTGTAGACATGAGTGCCGAAGGTCGCGCTGATCAAATGCGCGAAAGGCACTTGCCCGTTCATGATCCCGACCAGTGTCATCGCCGCAAACAGGGCCATAACCCCTTGCGCGTAATTGAAAATTCCGGATGCCTTGTAGATCAGCACAAAGCCCAGCGCGACCAGCGCATAAAGCACCCCGGCCATCAGACCGTTAAGGATGACCTCCGTGGCAAAGATTAACTGCTCAGGCATATGTGCCTCCCCGGATATCTGCTTTGGTCTCAGTCATGGCTGACTCCCAGATAGGCGTCGATGACTTCCTGATTGTTGCGCACCTCGTCGGGCGTGCCGTCACCAATCTTCTTGCCGTAATCCATCACGACCACGCGGTCGCTCAGGTCCATCACCACGCCCATATCGTGTTCGATCAGGGCGATGGTGGTGCCGAATTCGTCATTCACGTCGAGGATAAAGCGGCTCATGTCCTCTTTCTCTTCAACGTTCATGCCCGCCATCGGTTCATCCAGTAGCAAGAGCTTTGGTTCTGCCGCCAGAGCACGCGCAAGTTCCACCCGCTTTTTCAACCCGTATGGAAGGCGCGACACGGGCGTTTTTCGGATGTGCTGGATTTCAAGGAAATCGATGATCTTCTCGACCGCCTCACGGTTTTCAACCTCTTCCGCCTCGGCCTTTCCCTTCCACCAGGCCTGCTGGAGGATGTTGGTCTGCATGAAATTCAAACGCCCTGTCATGACGTTGTCCAAAACGCTCATCCCCTCGAACAGGGCGATGTTCTGGAACGTCCGCGCGATCCCCTGCTGCGCCACCTCAAAGGGCCGCATCGCTGGGCGTTTTGATCCGTGGAACCAGACCTCTCCCTCCTGCGGGACATAGAACCCCGAGATGACGTTCAGCATCGATGATTTTCCGGCCCCGTTCGGCCCGATGATGGCGCGAATCTCACCCTCGCGAATATCGAACGAGATATCCTTGATCGCCACGACGCCGCCAAAGCGCAGAGTGATGTTCTTCATCTCCATCACCACGCCGCCGATCTTGCGACCGTCTTCAGTGACATATCCTTCGGCGTTATCCAGCATCAGTCACTCCCTGACTTGCGCAAAAACGGGATGGCGGACAGGGCGATGGCCGCAGGTCGCGCGGTGCTGTGGCGGCCCTCATTCCGCTGCCACCTTGTGCTGCGCAACCGGTACAACCGGCGCGTCCACGATTTTCAGCGTTGCGCTAATCGATCCCTTGCGCCCATCCTCATAGGTCACTTCGGTCGTGGTCGAGACGCTTTCGGACCCGTCGTAAAGCGCCGCAATGATGTCGTGGAACTTCTCTTCGACAAACCCGCGCCGAACTTTCCGGGTGCGGGTCATCTCACCATCATCAGCATCCAGTTCCTTGTGCAGCACCACAAAGCGATGCACCTGGCAACCGGACAGCATTTCATCAGCCGCTACCGATTTGTTGACCTCTTCCACATGCGCCTTGATCGTCTCTAACACACGCGGATGGCCCGCCAGTTCCTGATAGGACGCATAGGCCACGTTGTTGCGTTCCGCCCAGTTGCCGACCGCTGTCAGGTCAATATTGATGAAGGCCACACAGCGATCCTTGCCGTTTCCGAACAGAACGACCTCGAGAATATCGGGGTAGAACTTCAGCTTGTTCTCGACATATTTCGGCGCGAACATGGACCCGTCGGCCATTTTGCCCACGTCCTTGGCCCGGTCGATGATCCGCAGATGGCCCGAGCTTTCCTCGATGAACCCGGCATCACCCGTTGCCACCCAGCCTTCGGCATCTTTGGTTGATGCCGTGGAATCCGGGTTGTTGTAATATTCGACAAACACGCCGGGCGAGCGGTAGTGGATCTCGCCCTTGTCGTCGATCTTGATCTCAACATCCGGCGCGGGCACGCCAACCGTATCGGCCCGAACCTCACCATCCGGCTGTACGGTGATGAACACGGTTGCTTCGGTCTGACCGTAAAGCTGTTTCAGGTTAATGCCCAAAGATCGATAGAAATCAAAGATTTCCGGTCCGATCGCTTCACCCGCTGTATAGCCAACCCGGAACCGGCCATAGCCCAGCGTATCCTTGAGCGGCCCATAGACCAACAGGTTACCCAGCGCGTATTTCATCCGGTCGCCAAAGCCGACGGGTTTGCCATCCAGCAACTTGCCGCCCACCTTTTTGGCATGCGCCATGAAGTGATGGAACATGCGCTGTTTCAGCTTGCTCGCATCCTCCATCCGGATCATTACATTGGTCAGCTGGCTTTCAAACACGCGCGGCGGGGCGAAGAAATAGGTCGGCCCGATTTCGCGCAGATCGGTCATCATCGTGTCGGCGCTTTCCGGGCAGTTCACGCAGAACCCGCACCAATAGGCCTGACCGATGGAAAAGATGAAATCCCCAACCCATGCCATTGGTAGGTAGGAGAGGATATCTTCATCGCGGGTCAGATGGTCGAAGATCGCTGAATTCTTGGCGCTTTCGATCACGTTGCGGTTCGACAGAACCACCCCCTTGGGCTTGCCCGTTGTGCCCGAGGTATAAAGCATGACGCAGGTGTCGTTATAGGTGATCTCAGAGATGCGCTTGTCCAGCTCTGCATCAAACCGCTGATGTCCTGCCTGACCTTCGGCCATGAGGTCTTCCAGCGCGTTCATCTGGCTGTGGTCGTATTTCCGCATCCCTCGCTTGTCGGTATAGAGGATGTGCTTGATCTGGTGCACTTTTTCCTGAATTTCGATGACCTTGTCGACCTGTTCCTGATCACCGCAGACGACGTATTTCGCGCCGCAATGCTCCATCACATAGGTCATCTCTTCGGCGACTGCGTCCTGATACAGAGGCACCGGAATTGCACCGACCATCTGTGCCGCGACCATGGTCCAGTAATGCGCTGGCCGGTTGCGTCCGACCACGGCAATGTGGTCACCGCGCTCAACGCCAATTTCAAGAAATCCAAGAGCGAGCGCGCGAATTTCCTTGGCCGCTTCAGCCCAGGTCCAGCATTGCCAGATCCCAAATTCTTTTTCCCGATAGGCCGGGGCATCCCCGAACTGGGTCGCGTTGCGGTGTAGAAGCGCCGGAAGGGAGTGCAACCCTTCGGCGCCCGACTGCGTCTGAGCCAATCTTTTTCTCCTCCCCATCCGGCCTCCTCTAAGCCGGAAATGGCGGATCCGGGAAAGCCCCCGGATGCCAGTGCCCCGATTTGGGACACCCGCACGATCAGCGTCAAGTTTTGCCTGATGTTTTCTCAATTCTTACGAATTGTAACAGGTGCAGAAGGGTGATGTTACGTTTTGTACAATATGTACAAATGCAGACTGTTACGAGGAACCCGTTCGTCCCACGCAATTACCGTACCAAACAGGTCCTGTGTGCAGCAGGGACGCCGGACCGGCAAACAGAATTCGACCTTCGGCAGGTTGGCGCGGTTACTGATACTTAGCTTTTAATGCTGCTTTTTTAAAACGACCAACAGATGTTGAGCGCAACGTGTACAGCAACCCCAAAAGTTTCGTGTTCAAGGGCATTGTCTTATCGCGGTAAACGAGACTTGCCTCATAGGGCTTGTTGGCGTCGCAAAGTTCAATGATTTCACCTGCGGCCAAAACCATCTCTTCCATCAGGGTTTCTGCGGCTACTGCCTTGCTTGCCTCATCCTCGGAAATTGTTTTGTCTCTTTGGGACTTTCGCCGGAAATCCACAATTGCAGCGGGCACGTATTCAGTGACCCGATTTCTGAATCGCGTCATGTCAGAGCCATTGGCCTGAGTGCCGTCCGATTTGGTGTAGGAGTTGTAATCACCGTATAGGGCCAGGATCGTGCTCGTCTGGTGAAACAAAAGATCTTGCCGTGCAAAATCGAGTTCGACATAGCGATCAATTCGGGCCTGCTCTTCGATCATGACCGATACTGCAGTCTTCGCATCATCTGCTTTGGCACTATGAACCGCCAAAACAAATAAGGCCAAAATCAAAACAATCCTGGACACCCAAAGCTTTCCAACTCGACTTGCAATCATAACGAGGTACTCCTTCACCATTGAGAAAGCACTCGAACACTACCACAAATCGGCAAATAAATCCGCCAAGCCGAAATTCGGGCCGTTTGCGCCTGACGCCTTTTGAGCCCCTACAACCAATCCCGCAGGATCGGGATCAGGGGCACATCCGCGGCCGGCATGGGGTAATTGCGCAGGTCATTTGCGCGGACCCATTTCAGCGCCTGCCCCTCTTTCGACTGTGGGATGCCCTGCCATTTGCGGCAGGCGAACAGAGGCATCAGCAGGTGGAAATCATCATAGCTGTGGCTGGCGAAGGTCAGGGGGGCAAGGCACGAGGCCCAGGTGTCGATGCCCAGTTCCTCGTGCAATTCGCGGATCAGGGCGGCCTCGGGGGTTTCGCCGGGCTCGATCTTGCCGCCGGGAAACTCCCAAAGACCGGCCATGGATTTGCCCTCGGGGCGTTGGGCCAACAGCACCCGGCCCTCGATGTCGATCAGGGCGACAGCAGAGACCAACACGGTTTTCACGAGCGGTAATCCGCGTTGATCTCGATATATCCGTGCGTCAGATCGCAGGTCCAGACGGTGGAATTGCCTTCGCCCAGGCCCAGATCAACGGCGATGACCAGATCCTGACCTTTCATATAAGCGGCAGCTGCGTCTTCGCTGTAATCGGGGCTGACCCAGCCTTTTTCGGCCACAAGGATGTCGCCGAAGGAAATGCTCAGCAGGTCGCGGTCCGCCGCGGCACCGGATTTACCGATGGCCATGACGATACGACCCCAGTTCGGGTCTTCGCCCGCGATGGCGGTTTTGACCAGCGGAGAGTTGGCGATGGCAAGGCCGTGGATCTTGGCGTCAGCGTCTGTTGCGGCCCCTTTTACGCGGATTTCGACGAATTTCGTGGCACCTTCGCCATCGCGCACCACTTGCTGGGCCAGATCCAGCATCACGGCTTCCAACGCCTCGGCGAAAGCCGCGTTGCCGGTGGCGTCCACACCCGAAGCGCCGGTGGCGCACAGCAGCAGGCTGTCCGAGGTGGATGTATCGCTGTCCACGGTGATGCAGTTGAACGTCCGGTCTGTCTGCGCGCTCAGCATCGCCTGCAACGCTGATTGTTCGACCTGCGCGTCGGTGAAGATATAGACCAGCATCGTCGCCATATCTGGCGCAATCATGCCCGAACCCTTTGCAATCCCCGCAATAGAGACTGTTTTGCCATCAATTTCGACCTGCGCCACGGCCCCTTTCGGGAAGGTGTCCGTGGTCATGATCGCGCGTGCGGCGTCTTCGATCGCGTGACGGCTGAGACCCGCCTTCAGCGTTTCAAGCTTGGCAATGATGCGGTCATGAGCCAGCGGCTCACCAATCACGCCGGTTGAGGAGGTAAAGACCCGCTCGACCGGAACACCAGTCGCCTTCGAGACGGCCTGCGTTACTTCGGCCACCGAGGTCTGACCATAATGCCCGGTAAAGGCATTGGCATTGCCCGAGTTCACCAGGATCGCCGCCGGGCCGTCACTGGGCCCGCCGATCTTGTCCTGACAATCCAGAACCGGTGCCGCCCGTGTGGCCGAACGGGTAAAGACCCCGGCCACAGATGTGCCCGGGTCCAGCACGGCCAGCATGACATCGGTGCGGCCCTGATATCGCACGCCCGCCGCGACGGTGGCAAACCGCACACCGTCAATTGCAGGCAAATCAGGGAAGGACGCTGGCGCCAGCGGCGAAACCTTGGTGATCTTGGCCACGGGGGTTACTCCTGAATCAGGTCCAGCTGGCGCAGGACTTCGGGTCCGGCACCTTCCAGAGCGGGGCGGTCGATCTGGGCCTGCTGTGTCAGTTCATCGATGCGCGCCTGAATGGCGTCCTGCTGAACAGTTTGCGCAAGCTCTTCGCGCACGGCGTCCAGCGCGGGCGCTTCGGTTTTGCGCTTGTCGTTCAGCTTGACCACATGCCAGCCGAACTGCGTCTGAACCGGATCGGACACCTGCCCTTTTTCGAGCGCGACCACGGCTGTTTCGAATTCCGGTACCATCTGGCCCTTGCCGAACCAGCCCAGAGCACCGCCATTGGGGCCGGACGGGCCGGTGGAATGCGCGCGCGCGAGCTCGGCGAAATCGGCGCCGTCATCAAGCTGCGCCTTGAGGTCGTTGGCCTGTTCTTCGGTCTCGACCAGAATGTGGCTGGCATCGAATTCGTCTTCACCCGCGAAATCGTTGTACTGCGCGTCGTAGGCTGCCTGAATGGCCTCGTCCGTGACAACGGTATCGGTCAGGGCTGTGACGGTCTGAACCGCCAGAAGAGAGCGTTCTTCATTTTTCAGCCGCAGCGTGTTCAGTTTGTTCAGCCCGTCCTGCTGTTGCCCCAGCAATTGCTGCTGGATCAGCTGTTCCAGCACGAAGTCGTACAATACATCATCTTCGGCTTGCTGGTATTGCGGCGGCAGGGCGGCAACGGTTGCGATCACGTGACCCAAAGTGATCTCATCCCCGTTCACACGCGCCACCACGGTGGAAGCATCCGGCTGTGTTTCGGCGGCCAGCGGCAGGGCCATCATGGCGGTCAGAGCCAGCGATGGCAGAAAAGTGAGGCCTTTGGGCATTGAATCATCCTATTTCCTTGCCGCGGCAGGGCGCAGCGTTGACACTCTGGAACCTGCCGCTTACATCGCTTTGAAGCCTTGGACAGGGCCGCCTTTCACCCCCCGTATCTATGGGTTGCGCGCAAGGTGGGCAAGCCTGTCAAAAACCAAGACAAGAACAGATCCGCTGGAGTGAACATGCTGGGACTCGGAACGCTCGCCAAAAAGGTGTTCGGAACACCGAACGACCGCAAGATCAAGGCGACCCGCCCCCTGATCGAAAAGATCAACGCGCTGGAACCCGAGTTCGAGAAGCTGTCCGATCAGGACCTGATCGACAAGACAGAAGACCTGCGCAAACGCGCGCTGGATGGCGAAAGCCTTGACGATCTGCTGCCCGAAGCCTTTGCCAACGTGCGCGAAGGTGCCCGCCGCGCGCTGGGACTGCGCGCCTTTGACGTACAGCTGATGGGCGGTGTGTTCCTGCATCAGGGCAACATCTCGGAAATGAAGACGGGTGAGGGCAAGACACTGGTCGCGACCTTCCCGGCGTATCTGAACGCGCTGACCGGCAAGGGCGTGCATGTGGTCACGGTGAACGAATACCTGGCCAAGCGCGACGCGGAATGGATGGGCAAGGTGTTTGCTGCCGTGGGCATGACCACCGGCGTGATCTGGTCGGGCCAGCCCGATGCAGAGAAACTGGCCGCCTATTCCTGCGACATCACCTATGCCACCAACAACGAGCTGGGTTTTGACTATCTGCGCGACAACATGAAGGCCGATCTGGAGCAGGTTTACCAGAAGCACCACAATTTCGCGATTGTGGACGAGGTCGATTCGATCCTGATCGACGAGGCGCGGACGCCGCTGATCATCTCGGGCCCGGCACAGGACCGCTCGAACCTGTATACCGCCATCGATGCGCTGATCCCGAGCCTGACCGACGAACACTACACGTTGGACGAAAAGGCCCGCAACGTGACCTTCACGGATGAGGGCAACGAGTTTCTGGAGCAGCAGCTGTTGGCTGCCGGTTTGATTCCCGAAGGCCATTCGCTGTATGACCCGGAAAGCACGACCGTTGTGCATCACGTGAATCAGGGTCTGCGCGCGCACAAGCTGTTCCAGCGCGACAAGGATTACATCGTGCGCGACGGCAATGTCGTTCTGATCGACGAATTCACGGGCCGCATGATGCCGGGCCGCCGCCTGTCCGAGGGTCTGCACCAGGCCATCGAAGCCAAGGAAAACGTGCAGATTCAGCCCGAGAACGTGACGCTGGCCAGCGTGACCTTCCAGAACTATTTCCGCCTATACGAAAAGCTGGGCGGCATGACCGGGACCGCCCTGACCGAGGCCGAGGAATTTGCCGAGATTTACGGCCTGGGCGTGGTCGAGGTTCCGACCAACAAGCCGATTGCCCGTGTGGACGAGGACGATCAGGTCTATCGCACCGCCATGGAAAAATACGGCGCGATGATCGAAGAAACCAAGAAGGCGCAGGAAACGGGCCAGCCGGTCCTGCTGGGCACGACTTCGATCGAGAAATCGGAACTGCTGAGCCAGATGCTAACCAAGGAAGGCATCGCGCATAATGTTCTGAACGCCCGCCAGCACGAGCAGGAGGCGCAGATCGTTGCCGATGCCGGCCGTCTGGGCGCGGTGACCATCGCCACCAACATGGCCGGTCGCGGCACCGACATTCAGCTGGGTGGCAATGTCGAGATGAAGGTGCTGCAAGCGATTGCGGACAACCCCGAGGCTGATCCGTCAGACCTGCGTGCCGCAGAAGAAGCACGCCACGCGGAAGAAAAAGAAAAGGTTCTAGCCGCAGGAGGCCTTTATGTGATGGCGTCCGAACGCCACGAAAGTCGCCGCATCGACAACCAGCTGCGCGGCCGTTCGGGCCGTCAGGGCGATCCGGGCCGTACCGTGTTCTACCTGAGCCTTGAAGACGACCTGATGCGCATCTTTGGCTCGGAACGGCTGGACAAGGTGCTGACCACGCTGGGCATGAAAGAAGGCGAGGCAATCATTCACCCCTGGGTGAACAAGTCGCTGGAACGCGCGCAGTCCAAGGTCGAGGGCCGCAACTTCGACATGCGCAAGAACGTTCTGAAATTCGACGACGTGATGAACGATCAGCGCAAGGTGATCTTTAGCCAGCGCCGCGAAATCATGTCGGCCAATGACCTGTCCGAGATCGTCTCGGATATGCGCGAGCAGGTGATTGACGATCTCATTGACGAATACATGCCGCCGAAATCCTATGCGGATCAGTGGGATACCGACGGTCTGCATGCGGCGATCAAGGACAAGCTGACCATCGACGCCCCGGTTCAGGACTGGGCTGCCGAAGAAGGCGTGGATGACGAGCAAGTGCGGGAGCGCTTGGTTAAGGCCGCAGATGAGATGATGGCCCAGAAGGCGGTTGCCTTTGGTCCCGAAAACATGCGCAACATCGAAAAGCAGGTGCTGTTGCAGACCATCGATGCCAAATGGCGCGAGCATCTGCTGACGCTGGAACACTTGCGCTCGGTCGTGGGTTTCCGCGGCTATGCCCAGCGCGATCCGCTGAACGAATACAAAAACGAAAGCTTCCAGCTGTTCGAAACCATGCTGGACGGTTTGCGGGAAACCGTGACACAGCATTTGTCGCGCGTGCGGCCACTGACCGAAGAAGAGCAGAAGGAAATGCTGGCGCAGATGGCGGCGCAACAGGCGCAGGCACAACAGGCCGTGGACAAAGCCGCAAGCCAAGCCGAGGCCAAGGCCGAAGCGGCGGCGTCAGGCGATGCCCTGCCGGGGTTTGATGAGGGCGATCCGTCAACCTGGGGTAACCCGTCGCGAAACGACCTGTGCCCCTGCGGATCCGGAAAGAAGTTCAAACACTGCCACGGCAGATTGACCTGACGTTAACACCCTTTCATCACAATGAGTCCGTCTCGCGGCCACAAATTGGCCGCGATTGGTGGCGAGAGTGCAAGCTGCTCCTTCAACTGGGGAGGGTGTCTTGTTTGTAGTTCGCAACTACGTAACCATGTGCGGAACGGTCGCTTGTGCCTTGGGCATAGGCTATCTGATGCAGAACGGACCGGCTGCGCAGCAGAACCGCGCGCAGGGCGGTGTTGATGTGGCCTCCGTTGCCGATCAGTCTTCGATTCTGTCGGGGCTGGACAGTATCGTGCTGACGTCGGCTACCGTATCAGATGCCGATCCGGTCAATGTCACACCGGCACCCCGCGTTGTACCCGCTGTCCCCAGAACATCGAGTTGCAGGATCAGCGCGCACGCGACCGCAGCGCCCGGTGCCTTGGCGCACCTGTCGCTGAAAGCGCCGTGCCACAAGAATGAGCAGATTGAAATTCACCATAGCGGCCTCACTGTTAGCCAGATGACTGACGCCAGCGGCGCGCTGGATATGGCGATCCCGGCCCTTTCGGAATATGCGATTTTCCTGTTTTCCTTCGAAGATGAAACAGGCACCGTCGCCACCACTCACGTCCCCGAAATCGCCGGTTTTGATCGTGTTGTCCTGCAATGGCAGGGTGATACCGAGTTGCAGATTCACGCGCTGGAATTTGGCGCCAGCTATGGCGCGGATGGCCATGTCTGGGATGACGCATCTGCCGAAGGCGCCGGTAAGGTTATGCGCTTGGGTCAATCCGATTCCGGGATTACTCAGAATATCGAAGTGTATTCTTTCCCGGCCAGCACTTCGGATCAGTCGGGCACGATTGACCTGACCGTCGAGGCCGAAGTGACCGATGCAAACTGCGGCCACACGCTGAACGTGCAGTCGCTGGAGCTGTTGTCGGACCGCCGCCTGCGGTCGCGCGACATGTCCGTGACCTTGCCGGATTGTTCGCGCTCGGGCGAGTTTCTGGTGTTGAATAATCTGCTCTCAGACCTGACAATCGCGGCAAAGTAATCCGCAGGCAGGCTTGAACCTCTTATGACATTTTTCCGTGTGGCGGTGGCTGCGCTGTTTTCCGTGACGGTGGCGACCGGTGCTTTTGGGCAGGACATCACGTTGACCTCGCATGATGGCAAGGTCGAAGTGACAGGCAATCTGCTGAGCTTTGACGGTGAGTTTTATCGCGTCGATACGCAATTCGGGACGTTGACCGTGGATGGTTCCGGCGTCACATGCGAGGGACCCGCCTGCCCCAACCTGATCGATTTCGTCGCCGAAGTGCAGTTTTCCGGATCATCGGTGATGGCCGAAACGGTGCTGCCCGCCCTGATCATCGGCTTTGCCCGTCAGGAAGACCTGACCGCGACCCCCGCCCGCGTGGATGAGGACACCTTTATTTACGAGTTGCATCAGGCAGGCCGGTCGGCGCCGCTTGCGCGGTTTTTCTTTGACGTGGGCACCACGGATCGCGGGTTCAGCGACCTGATCGCAGACCGGGCGGATATCGTGATGGCCCTGCGCGAGATGCGCGAGGCCGAGCGGGAGGCTGCCGAAGCTGCGGGGTTGGGTGATCTGAAACGCTCGCGGCGATCACGGGTCATTGCACTGGATGCCATGGTCCCGGTCGTGGCCCCCGACAGCGTGATGCGACAGGTTTCGCTGGCGGATCTGGCCCGCATTCTGTCCGGCGAGGTCAGCAACTGGGCGCAGCTGGGTGGGCCGGATGCCCCTATTGCACTGCATGTGCCAGAGGCCGGGTCGGGTCTGGCGCAGGCGGTCGAGGATCAGGTTCTTAAAACCGCCGGTGTGGTGCTGACCGATACGGCGATCCGCCACAATCGCATACATGACCTGACCGCGGCTGTGGCAAAGGATCCGTTTTCCATCGGTATCGCCAGCAAGGCATCGGCCCATGGCACCCGCGCTGTGCCTTTGACTGGCGGGTGCGGGCATCCTCTGGCCGCGACCCGCCAGTCAATCAAGACCGAAGATTACCCGCTGAATATGCCCATGTTCCTGTATCTGCCGGAACGCCGCCTGCCCCGGATTGCGCGACAGTTTCTGGCCTATAGCCAAAGCCCCGAGGCACAGGTGGCGATACGTGACGCAGGATATGTGGATCAATCTGCTGAAACCCTGCCGGTTGGCGTGCAGGGGGACCGGCTTGCCAATGCGGTCGTCACCGGCGGAACTGAGGTCGGACTGGAGGAGTTGCAGCGCATGATCGAAACCTTGCGCCCGCTGTCGCGCCTGTCCCTGTCGGTCCGGTTCGAACCCGGATCGTCCCGCCCGGACGCGCAGTCGCGCGCCAATATTCAGCAACTGGCGCAAATGCTGGACGCGGGTACGTTGCAGGCGCGCAAGGTGGTGTTTGCAGGCTTCAGCGATGGGGACGGGGGTGCCGTTTCAAATGCCCGCATCGCCCTACGGCGCGCGCAAACCGTGCGAAACGCGGTTATCGCCGCGCTTGAAGCCCCGATCCCTGATAGTATCACGGTCACCGCCGAAGGATTTGGTGAAGCGATGCCCATGGCCTGCGATGACACCGAATGGGGCCGCAAGGTCAACCGGCGGGTCGAGATTTGGGTGCAGTAGCCGCTAGAGATACCCTTCGGAACGAAAGCTGAGCTCGGTCGATTTGCCGATGATCAGGTGGTCATGCAGGGTCAGCCCCAGGGCGGAGCAGGCATCCTGAATGCGGTTGGTCATGTCGATATCTGACTGTGACGGCGTTGGGTCGCCCGAAGGATGGTTGTGCACCAATATCAGGGCCGAGGCATTCAGTTCCAACGCCCGTTTCGCCACTTCGCGCGGATAGACCGGCACGTGATCCACGGTGCCTTTGGCCTGTTCCTCATCCGCGATCAGGACGTTCTTGCGATCCAGATAGAAAACGCTAAATTGCTCGGTCTCGCGATGCGCCATTGTCGTGTGGCAATAATCCAGCAGCGCGTCCCAGCTGGATATTACGTGTCGTTGCATCACCCGCGCCCGTGCCATCCGATGCGCGCAGGCTTCGAGGATTTTCAGATCGGTGATGACCGTATCACCAACGCCCTTGATCTGCCGCAGCCGTTCTTCGGGTGCTGTCAACACACGGTTGAAATCGCCAAAGGCATTCATCAATGCCCGCGCCAATGGTTTCACATCCTGCCGAGGGATGGACCGGAACAAAACCAGCTCCAGCAACTCATAATCCGGGATCGCTGCGGATCCGCCCGCCATGAACCGTTCGCGCAGCCGCTTGCGATGGTCTTTGATGTAGGAGGGTAACCGACCATTCGGCAGCGGCTGCGCTGGCGCTTCGTCCGTATCAAACAGCATGGGGGCTTCGGCAAAGGCGTCCTGTGTCATGCGTTTACCCTGACGCAGAATCACTTTCCGAAAGGTTAATGAGCCTCTCCTGCCATACGCGCGGTGGCGCGGCGGACAATCATGTGCAGAAGGATCGAAAATACGCCCAGAGTCAGCATCGCCGCAAACATCAGGTCCGTCTTGGCACGGCCATTGGCCAGCAGCATCAGATATCCCAGACCTTGCGATGAACCGACCCATTCACCGATCACGGCACCGATCGGCGCATACACCGCCGCCAGCCGCATCCCCGAGGCCAGAGACGGCAACGCCGCAGGGATACGGATGTGCCACAACACAGTGCGCTTGCTGGCCTGCATCGTGCGTGCAAGGTCCAGATACCCCTGCGGTGTCCGCATCAAACCGTCAAAAAAGGACGACGTGATCGGGAAATAGATGATCAGGACCGCCATCGCGACCTTGGACAACAGGCCATAACCCAGCCACAGGGTCAGCAACGGGGCCAGTGCAAAGACCGGCAGGGCCTGCGTGAACACCAGCATTGGCTGCACCAAAACTCGTGCGACGCGGGAATTGGCCAGCTGCAATGCAGTGACAACGCCAAGCAGCGTGCCGCAGGCAAGGCCGATAATGACCTCAATGGCTGTGATCCAGGTGTGTTCGGCAATCAGCCAGCGGTTCTGCCACCAGGTCTCGGCAACCACCACGGGGCCGGGCAGGATGAACTTTGGCAATCCGGTCAGGGTCACGATCCCCTGCCAGATGGCAATGGCAAACAGGGTTGCTGCCAGAACAGAGAGGGACTTCATACCCCGCCCTCCCGCAGCAGCCGCAAAAGCGCGCCTTGTGTTTCCAGCGTCTGCAGATCGTCCACGCTGCGCGGGGCTGGAGCAACCGGCGGATCGCACGGCGTCAGCCCGTGCTGTGTCATGACGACGATGGATTGCCCCAGACGCGCGGCCTCGCCCGGATCGTGGGTTACCAGAAGGACAGTGCGGCCCCGCAGCGCCTCGGCGGCCAGATCCTGCATATCGGCACGGGTTCGGGCATCAAGGGCTGAAAAGGGTTCATCCAGCAACACAATCGGCCGGTCTTCCATCAAGGTGCGGGCCAGTGCCACGCGCTGACGCTGCCCGCCCGAAAGCTCGGGCGGTTTCTTGGTCATATGGTCCTGCAAGCGCATCCGTTCGATCAGGCGGTCGCGCCGGTCAAGGTCAACTTTCTCGCCCCGCAGCCGCGCGCCCAGTGAGACGTTTTGCGCAACACTCGCCCAAGGCAGCAACAGGTCGTCCTGCGCCATATAAGCAACCCGGTCTGAAACCGACTGGCCATCGCTGGCGGTGATCCGGCCCGTGAATTCAGCCCCGGTTTCCAGCCCGGCAATCAGCCGCAAAACCGTGGTTTTGCCAACACCCGATCCACCCAGCAGACAGGTCCACGCCCCTGCGTCAAGCGTCAGGGTCAGCGGCGCGAACAGAGTCGCGCCATCGATCATGGCTGTGCCGCTGATGGTCAGATCGGGCGCCGGGGTCATGGGGTCAGACCCATCTGCCAGAAATTGACTTCCAACTCCGTGGCCGTGCGGAACGTCCTGCACAGACGATCCCAGCGAGGCGACGTTTGGAAATCCGCCCCAATCCGCCTTGTTAGAGCCGAATCCAGCAATTCGCCCACGGCGGTGCAGGCGCTCTGGTAGCCCTCGTCCGCGTAGGTATCGATCCAGCCACGGTAGGTCGTTGATGTTGCCTCCTCAGCCAGGCGGGTACCTATCTCACCATATCCCATGACGCAGGGTGCAAGTGCTGCCAGAAGATCCAGCAGATCACCGCTATAGCCCGCCTCGAGAACAAAGCGGGTATAGGCCAGATTCTCGGGCCGTTCCGGCGTTGCAAACAGATCGGACTGCGAAATGCCTTCTGCTTCGCAAATACCGATATGCAGCTTCATCTCTTCGCTGATCAGGCCGTTCACGGTACGCGACGCTGCCAGCATTTCAGCATGTGTTTCCGATTTCACCACGGCCAGCGCCCAGGCGCGCGCAAAATGGATCAGGAACACGTAATCCTGACGCAGATAGTGCAGGAACGCCGGGCGTGGCAGGGTGCCGTCTTTCAGGGCTTCGACAAAAGCGTGGCGGGTGTAATCCCGCCACGGCCCCTGCGCCGCATCGCGCATCAGCGCAAAGGCTTTGCCATAATCGCTCATTGCGCGGTTACGTCGATGGCAATGTCACTGACGGGCAGGACGGTGTCGATCATGCCGCTGTCGTTCAGGAATGCCTCGAACCGGGCATAACGGCCAGCGTCAAACCCGGCGGGACGCAGGGCAAAGCGCGGCAGCGTGTCGACCCATGCGCGCGCATTCAGCTCGTCCTGCAGTTCGGGTGAAGTGGCTGAGAAGACCTCCCAGCTTTTTTCGGGGTTGTTGACGATGTACTGAGTCGCTTTTTCGGTCGCGGCCAGGAAACGGGCGATCTTGTCTTTGTCCATCGTATCGGGGTTGGCGACATAGATCAGTTCGTCATAAGACGGCACGCCTTCTTCCTCGATATAGAAACAGGTGCCGGGGCGACCTTCGATATCCATCTGGTTCAGCTCGAAGTTGCGATAGGCGCCGATCACCGCATCCACCTGACCGGTCATCAGCGAGGGTGAGAGCGAGAAATTCACGTTGATCATCTCAACATCATCCAGCGCGACGTCGTATTTGCCAAGCACGGTGCTGAGAATGGCCTCTTCCACACCGGCGACGGAAAAGCCGATTTTCTTGCCTTTGAGGTCACCGGGCGATTTGATCGGGCCGTCTTTCAGAACCAGCAGGCAGTTCAGGGGCGTCGCGACCAGCGTGCCGACCCGTTTCAGCGGCAGCCCTTCGTGGATCTGCAAATGCAGTTGCGGCTGATAGGATACCGCCAGATCCGCCTGACCGGCAGCCACCAGACGCGGCGGTGCGGATGGGTCGGCGGGGGCAACGACTTCGACCTGCAACCCCTGTTCGGCGAAATAGCCGTTTTCCTGTGCCACGATGATGGGCCCGTGGTCGGGGTTGATGAACCAGTCCAGCAGGACGGTCATCTTGTCTTCGGCCCAGGCCGGCGCGGCGGCCAGAAGGGCAAGGGCTGTCATCAGCTTTTTCATATCTCACGTTTCCTTTTCTCAGGAGGCTGAGGCCGCGACGAGGACAATCTCGCCCGGCCAAATCGGTTGGATTTTCTCGGCAGCGCGCCATGCGCGCAGCCCGGTGGCACAGCAAAGGGCGAGGCGTTGCCCCTTGTTTGGGTCTATTTTTTGTATTTCTTCGGGTGAAATGCGTGTTGCATTCGGGTGAGCCGGAACCGGAGCTTCGTTCGGGTCACGCAGTTCGATAATCTGGTCTGTCTCCCTCAACTGACTGGCGGAGAGAAAGCGGAAACAGCTTGACGGTTCCGGCGCGTCATCAAAACGAAACCCGGTGCTGCGTAGGGTTCGCGCATCATATTGCACCATCTGCCCTAGGGGTGATGGGTCAAGCGGCAAGATCAGGCTCAGCGCCATCTGCGCCTGAATGGACCCGATCACACCGACAACGGGACCCAGAACACCCGCCGTGGCGCAGCTTGCGCCACTTTCCGGTGCGTCGGGGAAAACGGCACGCAGAGAAGGCGCACCGCCGCAGAAGCCGCCCACATATCCTGAAAGCCCCAGCACCGAGGCGCTGATCAGTGGCTTGCCTTGTGCCAGACAGGTATCCGACAGCATATAGCTGACCGCATAGCTGTCAGCACAATCCAGGATAATATCCGCCTGCGACACCAGATTGGGTGCATATTCCCCTGTTAGAGCCTGTTTCTTGGCAATCACATCGATTTCGGCGTTCAACGCACGGCATCGGTCAGCGGCGCGTTCAGCCTTTGACTGCCCGCAATCTGTTTCGGAAAACATTGTCTGGCGATGCAGGTTCGACAAATCGACGATGTCACCATCTACAATCGTGATATGCCCCACCCCGGCCCCGGCCAATAGTGGCAGTAGCGGCGCGGCCAGACCACCTGCGCCGACCACCAGAACACGGGCCGCAGTCAGGCGGGCCTGTCCTTCGATCCCAACCTCGGGCAGCAGCGTTTGGCGGACATACCGGCTCATCTCGTGACCTCGATCCAGGCACGCACCCGCGCTTCGGGGTCGGTGTTCAGCGTGATGTCCGTGACGGCCGAGACAATGTCGGCCCCCGCTGCCAGCACCCCTGCTGCGCGCTCGACGCTCATGCCGCCAATACCGACCAGAGGAATGTTGCCAACCCGCGCCTTCCATTCGGCCACGCGGGGAAGGCCCTGCTGATGCCATTTCATCTTTTTCAGGATGGTCGGATAGACCGGGCCCAGCGCCACGTAATCAGGATCCATGGCCAGAACCCGCTCAAGCTCATCATCGTCATGAGTGGAAACACCCAGCTTTAGACCCGCTTTTCGGATCGCTTTCAGATCAGCATCATCCAGATCTTCTTGCCCCAGATGAACCCAGTCGCAGCCCAGATCGATGGCGAGTTGCCAGTAATCGTTGATCACCAGAACCGCCCCGTAGTCGCGGCACAGATCGAGCGAGGCGGCAATCTGATCGCGCACCACCTCAACCGGTTGATCCTTGATACGCAGCTGCATCAGCTTGACACCCAGGGGCAGCATCCGCCGCAGCCAGTCCGAGTGATCGAAGATCGGATAGAAACGGTCCAGCGTCATGACAGGAAGGCCTTTCCAACAACAGGGGTCGAAGGCTCGGCCATATCACGCGCCTCGACCGGGTCTGCCTGATGGGCCAGTTGTCCGGCATGGATTGCCTGCGCCATCGCCTTTGCCATCAGAACGGGATCACCGGCACGGGCCACAGCTGTGTTCAGCAGAACGGCATCATAGCCCAGTTCCATTGCGTGGGCCGCGTGGCTGGGCAGGCCGATCCCGGCATCCACCACCAGCGGCGTGTCAGGGAACTCGGCCCGCATCGACCGCAGGGCGTATTCGTTGTTCAGCCCACGCCCAGACCCGATAGGCGCGCCCCACGGCATCAGCACTTCGCACCCCGCGTCCAGCAGGCGTTCGCCCACGATCAGATCATCGGTGGTGTAGGGAAACACCTCAAACCCGTCTTCGGTCAGGATTCGCGCAGCCTCGACCAGCTGGAACACATCCGGCTGCAAACTGTCGGTGTGGCCAATCAGTTCCAGCTTGATCCATTTGGTGTCAAACACTTCGCGCGCCATATGGGCTGTGGTCACCGCCTCTTTCACCGTGTGACAGCCAGCCGTATTTGGCATGATCAGGACACCAAGCTCGCGGATCATCTGCCAGAATGTCTGCCCTGCGCCGGATTCCCGCCGCAGCGATACCGTGGCAACCGCCGCACCGCTTTCACGAAAGGCCTGTTCCAGAATGGCGGGGCTGGGATATTGGGCGGTGCCCAGCATCAGCGGGTTCGGCAACTCGATGCCGTAGAACGTTCTCATCCTCAGCCCCCCTGCATCGGCGCGACAACTTCGATCCGGTCGCCATCGGTCAGTTTGTGCGCAATGCGCAGGCTTGACGGCACGAAATCTTCGTTCACTGCGGTGGCCACACGGCCCGAGAAGCCGCATTCCAGCAACAGATCCGACAGGGTTTCAGCGCGCACGTCCCGCGTCTCGCCGTTAAGCACGATCTTCATCGACCATCTCCGAATGTGTGTTGTCCAATGCCAGATCAGCGACACCCCGCGCCAATGCAGGGGCCAGCAGATAGCCATGGCGATACAGCCCATTGGCATAGATTGTCCGACCCAAGCGCCGGATACGCGGCAGGTTGTCCGGAAAAGCGGGGCGCAGGTCGACACCGATCTCCAGCACCTCGGCCTCGCCAAAGGCCGGGTTCACGGCATAGGCCGCGCTGAGCAGTTCCAGCATCGAGCGGGCGGTGATGCGGCTGCTGTCCTCGGATTCGATCATGGTTGCACCCAGCATGTAGACGCCGTCCCCGCGCGGAACGATGTAGAGCGGCATCCGCGGATGCAACAGCCGCACCGGGCGCGAAAGGTTCACATCGGGGCAGCGGAGAACCAGCATTTCACCCTTCACGCCGCGTAGGTCATGCAGATATTCGCGCGCGTGCAGGCCCCGGCAGTCAATGGCGTTGTCCAGTTGCGCCGGAGCCAGCTTTCGGTGGAATTCCACGCCTGCGCCTTGCAGGTGACGATGCAGATCGCGCAATGCCTGGCGAGGATCAAGGTGCGCTTCGTTTTCAAAATACAGAGCTTTGCTAAACTTGCTCAGATCAGGCTCTAATTCGATTATTTTCGCGCGATCAAACTCGCTGAACCCTTCGGTCCTGCGTGCAAACCGACGCAGGTCGGGCAGGTCACGTGCGTTGGCAACAACAAGGGTTCCACTTCTGTTTACCTGCGTTCGCTGCACCCACCATTCGATGGCTTCCTGCCCCAGCCGCAGAACCGGTTCTTCCGCATTTTCATATTCACACCACGGCGCCAGCATCCCACCGGCCCACCAGGAACACCCATGCGGGCCGGGCGGGCCGCCCGGATCAAAAACCTGCACCCTTGCGCCGCGTGACACAAGCTCACTGGCCACGGCCAGACCCGCAACGCCTGCACCTATGACCGACCAGAGCGTCACGCGGGCCAGATCCGATGGAAGTGGTGCACAGGGCCGTGCCCGGCACCAATCTTCAGCTCATCCGCCCGCGCGATGGCCCCTTGGAGATAATCATGCGCCTGCGCGACCGCATCCCTCAGCGGCAGGCCCCTGGCCAGTCCGGCGGCGATCGATGACGACAGGGTGCATCCGGTTCCGTGGGTGTTCTTCGTGTTCTGACGCGGGGCCTGAAACGCGGCCACGATACCTGAGGGGTCGACCAGCAGATCGTGGCAGACATCGCCGGACCCATGCCCGCCCTTCATCAAAACCGCACCTGCGCCCAGATCACACAGGGCCTGGCCTTGTGCGGCCATCTCGTCCGGTGATTGCGCCGGTGTCGCATCCAGCAAACACGCCGCTTCGGGCAGATTGGGTGTCAGCACAGTCGCTGCTGGCACCATCACTTCGCGCAGCGTCCGGACCGCTTCCTGCGCCAGCAAGGCATCTCCGGATTTTGCGATCATGACGGGATCAAGAATTATGGGGCCCTTGAACGTTTCCAGACCTCGAGCCACTGCGTGAATGATCTCTGGCGTGGCAAGCATACCGATCTTAATGGCCTTCACGTCCAGATCACTCAGCACCGCGTCGATTTGAGCAGCAATGACATCCAGAGGAACCCCATGCACCGCAGTGACGGCTTGCGTGTTCTGCGCTGTAATGGCGGTAATGACGCTTGCGCCGAATACACCCAACGCGGACATCGCTTTCAGATCGGCCTGAATCCCGGCGCCTCCGCCACTGTCAGACCCAGCAATGGTCAGGGCAATTGCCGCCATTTCGTCGCTCCATCTTTTTTGGGCAACGAGGTAAGGAAAACGTCTGTGTTCATAAGACCGTTCCCTACGCCGGAATTGCCCGGATCAGGTTCGATGGGTTAGCGCGGCTGCGCCTCTCAGCCCTGATACGGGCACCCCAACGGTTGTCGTGGACAATTTCAGGGTCGACGGTCGGAATCAAGACCCAATTTGGCAAATGCATTGCCACTTTTGGTCATCTGATAAGGCCAATTGAGTGTCTTTAGGGAGTGTTTTGCGAGGCTCTGCCTCGCGCTCCGGGATATTTAGAGCCAGATGAATAACGGATCCCTGCTTCATCTGGCTGGAAATATCCCGGGGGAGGCGCCCGGAACGGGCGGCGGGGGCAGAGCCCCCGGGTAACCCTGGTTGTCAGCTTTTCATACCGTCCCAGAAGGATTTGACGGATGAGAAAAAGCTTTTTGATTCCGGGTGGTTGTCTTCGCCCAGGTCATCAAACTCGCGCAGAAGTTCTTTCTGGCGGGTGGTCAAGTTGACCGGGGTTTCAACCGCCAGTTCGATGAACATGTCGCCAACACCGCCGCCGCGCAATGCGGGCATGCCTTTGCCGCGAAGACGCATTTGCCGACCCGACTGGCTGCCAGCCGGGATCTGCACCCGCCCACGACCGCCATCGATTGTCGGAACCTCGATCGATCCGCCCAGCGCGGCCTTGGCCATGCTGACCGGTACACGGCAATAAAGGTTTACGCTGTCGCGTTCGAACAACTTGTGATCAGACACTTCCACAAAGATGTAGAGGTCGCCCGGAGGGCCACCACGCATTCCGGCCTCGCCTTCACCCGCCAGTCGAATACGGGTGCCGGTTTCGACACCGGCAGGGATGTTGACCGACAAAGCGCGATCTTTTTCGACGCGGCCTGCACCCTTACAGGATTTGCATGGGTTCTTGATGATCTGACCCAGACCCGAACAGGTGGGGCAAGTTCGTTCGACCGTAAAGAAGCCCTGTTGCGCCCGCACCTTACCCATACCGGAACAGGTGGGGCAGGTTGTCGGCTCGACCCCGCCTTCTGCACCGGTTCCTTCGCAGGAGGAACAAGCCACGGCTGTAGGTACATTGATGGTTTTCTGCTGGCCCGAGAACGCCTCTTCCAGCGATACACGCAGGTTATAGCGCAGGTCCGAGCCGCGCGCGGCGCGTCGGCCGCCACCACCACGTTGCCCGCCCATGAAATCGCCGAACAGGTCGTCGAATACATCCGAGAACGCGCTGGAGAAATCGCCCTGCCCAAAGCCGCCGCCAGGCCGACCACCACCGCCCATGCCGTTTTCAAACGCGGCATGGCCAAAGCGGTCATAGGCCGCCTTTTTGTCGGCGTCACGCAGCACGTCATAAGCCTCGTTGGCTTCCTTGAACTGCGCCTCGGCATCCGGGTTGTCCTTGTTGCGGTCCGGATGCAACTCTTTGGCTTTCGTGCGAAAACCTTTCTTGATCTCATCCGCCGAAGCGCCCTTGGACACACCGAGCACTTCGTAATAGTCGCGTTTTGACATCAGTATTTCCTTCTGCCTCAACGTAAATAGGCCGGCCCGGCATCCGGACCGGCCCACATTGGCCCGGTTACCCGTTAGTTACGCTTTTCGTCGTCCAGATCTTCAAACTCGGCATCGACGATATCGTCATCACCATGTGCGGCATCCGCTGCGACAGGCTCGTCCTCGGCCTCTTCGGACTGCGCCTTGTAGATGGCCTCACCCAGCTTCATCGCTGCTTCGGTGACATTCTGGATGCCAGACTTGATCTTGTCGGCATTGTTGGTTTCCAGCTCGTCCTTGAGTGCGGCGATGGCCAGTTCGATGGCTTCGATCGTGGTCGGGTCGACTTTGTCGGCATGCTCTTCCATCGACTTTTCGGTCGAGTGGATGAGGCTTTCCGCCTGGTTCTTGGCGTCGACCAGCTCGCGGCGTTCCTTGTCGGCTTCCGCGTTCTCTTCGGCGTCCTTGACCATCTTTTCGATGTCTTCGTCGGACAGACCGCCCGATGCCTGGATGGTGATCTTCTGTTCTTTGCCGGTGCCTTTGTCCTTGGCCGAAACCGAGACAATGCCGTTGGCGTCGATGTCGAAGGTCACCTCGATCTGGGGCATGCCGCGCGGTGCGGGCGGGATGTCTTCGAGGTTGAACTGACCCAGGATCTTGTTGTCCGCAGCCATTTCACGTTCGCCCTGGAACACGCGGATGGTCACGGCGTTCTGGTTGTCCTCGGCAGTCGAGAAGACCTGAGACTTTTTCGTCGGGATCGTGGTGTTGCGGTCGATCAGGCGAGTGAACACGCCACCCAGCGTCTCGATGCCCAGCGACAGCGGGGTCACGTCCAGCAGAACCACGTCCTTGACGTCGCCCTGAAGAACACCGGCCTGAATGGCGGCGCCCATGGCAACCACTTCGTCCGGGTTCACACCCTTGTGCGGCTCTTTGCCGAAGAACTTGGTGACTTCTTCGATCACTTTCGGCATCCGGGTCATACCACCGACCAGAACAACTTCGTCCACGTCAGCAGCCGACAGACCGGCGTCTTTCAGAGCAGCCTGGCACGGTTTCATCGACTTCTTGATCAGGTCGCCGACCAGAGATTCCAGCTTGGCACGGGTCAGTTTCATGACCATGTGCAGCGGCTGACCGTTCGAACCCATCGAGATGAACGGCTGGTTGATTTCGGTCTGCGAGGTCGAGCTGAGTTCGATCTTGGCTTTTTCCGCGGCTTCTTTCAGACGCTGAAGGGCCATCTTGTCAGCAGACAGATCGACACCGTGTTCCTTTTTGAACTCATCCGCCAGGTAGTTGACGATGCGCATGTCAAAGTCTTCACCACCCAGGAAGGTGTCACCGTTGGTCGATTTGACCTCGAACAGGCCGTCGTCGATTTCCAGAATGGTCACGTCGAAGGTACCGCCACCAAGGTCATAAACCGCGATGGTTTGGGTTTCCTGCTTGTCCAGACCGTAGGCCAGTGCGGCAGCTGTCGGTTCGTTGATGATCCGCAGCACTTCCAGACCGGCGATTTTACCGGCGTCTTTGGTGGCCTGACGCTGTGCGTCGTTGAAGTATGCCGGAACGGTGATGACCGCCTGCGTGACTTCCTCACCCAGATAGCTTTCCGCGGTTTCCTTCATCTTACCCAGAGTGAAGGCCGAGATCTGGCTTGGGGAGTATTTTTCACCGCGGGCCTGAACCCACGCGTCGCCGTTGCCACCATCGACGATGGTATAAGGCACCATTTTCTTGTCTTTTTCGACTTCGGCATCATCCACACGACGACCGATCAGACGCTTGACGCCAAAGATCGTGTTGTCGGGGTTGGTGACCGCCTGACGCTTTGCAGGCTGACCGACCAGCCGCTCTTCTTCGGTGAAGGCGACGATCGAGGGCGTGGTCCGCGCCCCTTCGGCGTTTTCGATAACCTTCGGTTGCGAACCGTCCATGATGGCCACGCACGAGTTTGTGGTCCCGAGGTCAATCCCGATTACTTTTCCCATTTTTGCAATCCCTTTCTCTTCAAGGCGATGTCTCGACGGCAGGACCCGTTACGGCATCCCGTCCCCGATCTGATGTGCGCGACAGCACTACCATCGCGCGTCCCGGCGTATATAAGGGCGAGACCAGAGGCCTGCAAGCACCGTAGAACGCAGGTTTTAGGGATTCCGATGCCTTTTTTGGCAAGGAATTGGAAAGGATTGGGGTTTCCGGAATGGCGCGATTGGTTTTGCGGGGGTTCGATATCAGGAAAGGCTATCTTGATCCTGCGGCCCAGTCGCGGGTGATCGCGGATTTGCGCCCGATTCTGAAAGCTTCGCCCCTGTTCCGGCCTGTTACCCCCTCAGGCAAGGAGATGTCGGTTCGGATGACCTCGGCCGGCGATCTGGGTTGGGTGACCGACAAGGCCGGGTACCGGTATCAGGATCAGCACCCCAAAGGTGGTGCCTGGCCGGAAATCCCCGCCGCCATTCTGGATATCTGGCGCGATCTGGTCAGCACCGAGCAGGCCCCAGATTGCTGTTTGGTCAACTATTACGGGGAAGGTGCAAAAATGGGCTTGCATCAGGATAAGGACGAGGCCGATTTTTCATGGCCCGTCCTGTCGGTTTCGCTGGGCGATGATGCCTTGTTTCGGATCGGCAACACGACGCGCGGCGGCAAGACCGAGGCGATCTGGCTGAGTTCGGGGGATGTTGTTGTTATGGGCGGTCCGGCGCGGCTGGCATATCACGGTGTGGATCGGATCAGGTTCGGATCCTCGCGCCTGCTGCCCAAAGGCGGGCGCATCAACCTTACGCTGCGGGTGGCGCGTTAGCGGCGCGCATTCCAGCTTTTTGAGACGTGCTGACGGGTGAAGAATTCGCCCATAAGACCGATCATCAACAGGGCGATTCCGACCCAAGCCGCGTATTCCCAGCTTGTGTTTCTTGGATAATAGTTGCGGAACACGAACCCGCGGGTCTGGTCGATGATGTGAAACAGCGGGTTCCAGGCAAACATCATCAACAGCCCGCCACCCAGTGCGTTCGCAATGAACATCTTGCCGGAAAACACCATGTTCAGCCGCCGGTAAATATTGGTCAGCATCGAAACGGTCGTCGGGGCCCACGGTTTCAGTGCCATGAACACAAGCCCCACTGCGCAGCCGGTAAACCAGGCCAGCACCAACATTGCAAAGGCGCCGCCAGGGTTCTGCACCTCAAGCGGAGCAACAGCGACACTGTAGACGAACAGGATGATGAACATGGCCAGCAGAAACTTGTAGAAAGTGCTGAAGGCCGCAGCGAGAATCGTGACCATTACGTTCATCGGCGAATGAAGCATCATCGGGTTATTGGATGACCCAACCCCGGAAATCGCGCCGATCGACTGTATGTGCAGCATGAACGGGAACACGCCTGACAGGACATACAGCAGAAATTCGCCCCTGATCCTGGCGACCCCACCCCGGCCCATCAGCGACATGAGCAGATAGAACGTGACCATCATCACCAGCAATTGCACGACGTTAAGCATAATCGCGATCACCGCATTCGGATGCTGCGCGCGCACGTTCCGCACCACCGCGTGGAACACCAGTTCCGCAGTCGTCAGTGCACCGCCCAGCAGCGTTTGATTGCGCTTGTAATAGAACACTAAAAGGGTCTTTCCTGCCTCGTCGTCCCTAACCTGGCATGAATATCTTGCCGTTCGGTAACCGTCGCATCATAAGTCGGTCACGAGTTTGGATCAACAAACCACAGGAACGGAGCATTTTTGTGACCTACGACGCGCTTATTCCCGTCATCCGGCGTCTGGCCCTTGAGGCTGGCGACAGGATCATGGAAATCTATGAGGCAGACGATTTCGACGTCAAAGTCAAATCAGACTCCAGCCCCGTGACCGAAGCGGATGAGGCAGCCGATGCGCTGATTTCAGCCGGGTTGCGTCAGGCGTTCCCCGATATCCTGCTGATCACCGAGGAACAGGCCGCCTCGCATTCCGAAAAAGGGGATACCTTTCTGATTGTCGATCCGCTGGATGGCACCAAGGAATTCATCAACCGCCGTGGCGATTTCACCGTCAACATCGCGCTGGTCGAGGACGGAACGCCGACACGGGGTGTGGTTTACGCCCCGGCGCGGGGCCGCATGTTCTATACGCAGGCAGATGGTCAGGCGGTCGAGGAAACAGGCGCGTTTGACAAGGATGCACCCGGCACCCTGACGCCAATATCAGTCTCTAACCCGGACAATTCCGCGCTTTTGGTCGTGGCTTCAAAGTCGCACCGGGATCAGGCCACCGAGGATTACATCAACAAGTATCAGGTCAAGGACAGCAAAAGCGCGGGATCGTCGCTCAAGTTCTGTCTGGTTGCGACAGGCGAGGCGGATCTTTATCCGCGGGTCGGGCGCACGATGGAATGGGACACTGCGGCAGGGCACGCGGTACTGGCCGGGGCCGGAGGCCGGGTTGTGCGGTTTGACGATCACTCGCCGCTTCTCTATGGCAAAGAGGGCTATGCGAACCCGTTTTTTATCGCGTACGCTCCGGGTGTTAAGCTGAAGGAGGCCTGATGTCCGTTCTGATCGCCATCCCCGCCCGCTATGCCTCGACCCGCTATCCGGGCAAGCCATTGGTGCCGCTGACCGGCGCGACCGGCGTTTCGATGACACTGATCGAACGGTCCTGGCGAGCAGCCACTTCTGTCGCGGGCGTGGACCGGGTTGTGGTCGCAACCGATGACGACCGCATCCGCGAGCTGTCCGAAGGCTTTGGCGCCGAGGTGGTGATGACCTCGGAAAATTGCCAGAACGGCACCGAACGCTGCGCCGAGGCGCACAAGGTTCTGGGCAGCGGCTATGACATCGTGGTCAACCTTCAGGGCGATGCACCCCTGACACCGCATTGGTTTGTCGAGGATCTGATCGCAGGGCTGCGCGCGGCACCCGACGCTGGCGTGGCCACACCGGTCTTGCGCTGCGACGGGGACGCCTTGAACAGCCTTCTGAACGACCGCAAACATGGCCGCGTTGGCGGAACAACCGCCGTGTTCGGGCGCGATAACAGCGCGATGTATTTCTCGAAAGAGGTCGTGCCTTTCACCTCGGAGACCTATGGCGGGGATGAACCCACACCGGTGTTTCACCATGTTGGCGTCTATGCCTATCGACCTGATGCGTTGGCGGCCTATCCGGGCTGGCCAACGGGCCCTCTGGAAAAACTGGAAGGTCTTGAACAGCTTAGGTTCATGGAAAATGGCCGCAAGGTTCTGTGCGTCGAGGTTGACGCCAAGGGCCGTCAGTTCTGGGAGCTGAACAACCCGCAGGACGTGCCCAAGATCGAAGAGATGATGGCTGCGATGGGGCTGGAGTAGCCGGTTTTGCCCATGACGCCCCGCGGTTCCCATATCTCGATGACAGGCAATCTGGATCCAAAGGACGTTTCATGAAACCAATCCTCGTGACCGGTGGTGCCGGATATATCGGGTCGCATGCCTGCAAGGCGCTTGCGCAGGCGGGCTATGTTCCCGTGGCCTATGACAATCTGGTCACCGGCTGGCAGGATGCAGTGAAATACGGTCCGTTTGAACAGGGCGACCTGTTGGACCGGGCACGCCTGGACGAGGTATTTGCCAAGCATAAGCCGGTTGCGGTGATGCATTTTGCGGCGCTCAGCCAGGTGGGCGACGCGATGCGGCAGCCCGGGTTGTACTGGTCGAACAATGTCACCGGATCGTTGACGCTGATCGAGGCTGCGGTTGCGGCGGGCTGTCTGGATTTCGTGTTCTCATCCACATGCGCCACTTACGGCGAGCATGACAATGTGGTGCTGGACGAGGCAACCGCCCAACACCCGCTAAATGCCTATGGTGCATCGAAGCGCGCAATCGAGGATATCCTGAGGGACTTCGAAGCGGCCCATGGGCTGCGCCATGTCATTTTCCGGTATTTCAACGTTGCCGGCGCCGATCCCGAAGGCGAAGTGGGCGAGTTTCACCGGCCTGAAACCCATCTAATCCCCCTGATGCTGGATGCGATTGACGGCAAGCGCGAGGGTTTGACCGTTTTTGGCACCGATTACGATACGCCCGACGGCACATGTATCCGCGACTACGTCCATGTCTGTGATCTGGTCGACGCGCATGTTTTGGGGCTGGGCTGGCTGGAGCAGGGTAAAGAAAGCCGTGTTTTCAATCTGGGTACCGGCTCGGGGTTTTCCGTGCTTGAGGTGATCGAGCATTCCAAGTCCGTCACCAACCGCCCGGTGCCGTATTCGGTCGGTGCCCGTCGGGCGGGGGATTGCACAAAGCTGGTTTCCGGCTCTGTCCGCGCCCAAACCGAACTGGGATGGAAGCCGAAAAGGTCAACGTTAGAGACGATGATTGCGGATGCCTGGCGCTGGCATCAGAACGGCCACTACGAGAAATGAGGCCCCGGTGACGTCCAATACGGTTCAGACACTTCCTGATATCGGTTGGCGACAGGAATACCGGTTGCGCTGGAAACGGCGACGCCTTCTTTGGCGCTCGATGCGCAGCCGACATCAACTGACCTGCCTGAAAGATCAGACAAGCAGGATACGGGGCAACGACATTCTGGCCTTTACCACCTTGCGGAGTGAAATCACCCGCCTGCCCTGGTTCTTCCGTCACTATCGCCAGCTGGGTGTGAACCATTTTCTGATCGTCGACAACGGCAGCGATGACGGCTCGGCTGAATACCTGCAAGGGCAACCGGATGTTTCCCTTTGGCAGACCCGGTCCAGCTATCGCGGATCACGCTTTGGGCTGGACTGGCTGAGCTGGCTACAGATGCGATATGGCCATGGCCACTGGTGCCTGATGGTCGACGCGGATGAGCTGCTGGTTTATGCCCGGCAAGACCGCCAATCTCTGCAAGAGCTCACGGAATGGCTGGACCGGCAGGGGCGGGCCGGGTTTGGCGCTTTGATGCTGGATCTGTATCCAAAGGGGCCGTTGGGCGACCAAACCTATGACCCGGAAACGGACCCGATCAAGGTGCTGAACTGGTTTGACGCAGGCCCGTATCGTGCGCAGCGGCAAAGCCCGATGGGAAACCTGTGGGTTCAGGGCGGCGCACGCGAGCGGGTGTTTTTTGCCCAGATACAGCAGCGATCCCCGACGCTGAACAAGATCCCGCTCGTGCGCTGGTCGCGGCGCTATGCCTATGTAAACTCGTGCCATTCCGCCCTGCCCCGTCGTCTGAACGCAGAGTATGACGGGCCGGGCGGCGACACCCCGTCCGGCGTGCTGCTGCACACGAAATTTCTACCGGACATTATTGAAAAATCCAAAACTGAAATGCTGCGCCGCCAGCATTTTCATGACCCGAACCAGTTCGGCGCGTATTACGATCAGATACTCAATCAACCAGACATGTGGACCCCGCAATCGGTGCGCTATACCGGCTGGTCGCAGTTGCTGGAAATGGGGCTGATGCGCGACGGCGGCTGGCGTTGAAAACAAATCGAGGGGGATCAACGGCACCTTTACCATTTCCGGGGTTTAAAAAAGTTGCCTCAGAAGAGGTAGAAGTGGCATAAACCCACAATGTCCTGTCGCACCAGCGGTCACGGCAGGTTCGGGGAAAGCTCGCGTCATAATAAAGGTTGGGCAGTCGCGTGAGCCTGTTTGATTCATACAAGATGAGATTGCGGCGCAAGCGCCGTATTCTGCGCTGCCTCAGACGTCGGCGCGAACTTAAGCCCGCCAGCACCAACACGTCTGCCATCCGCCGTGACGATATCCTGTTGATGAGCGTTGTGCGAAACGAGAAAATTCGCCTGCCCTACTTTCTGGAATATTACCGCAAACTGGGCATCGACCATTTTCTGTTCATCGACAATGACAGCGATGACGGCAGTTTCGAATTCCTGAAAGAGCAGGCCGATGTATCGGTCTGGCGGACAACAAGCAGCTACAAACGTGCAAGCTATGGTCTTGACTGGTCGAATTACCTATTGCGCAAATACGCGCATGGACATTGGGTTCTGAGCGTCGACCCGGATGAGTTTTTTATCTACCCCTTCTGCGACACCCGCCCGATCCGCGCCTTGACAGACTGGCTGGACGGAAGCGCCGTGCGCAGCTTTGGCACCATGCTGATCGACATGTATCCCGAAGGGCCTGTCGATGCCGAAACCTATCGCGAGGGGCAGGATCCCTTTGAAATCGCACGGTGGTTCGATCCGGGGAATTACACGATCACCAAGAACCCCGATTACAAGAACCTGTGGATTCAGGGGGGCGCGCGGGCGCGGGTGTTCTTTCGCGACAAGCCATCCAAAGCCCCGGCACTGAACAAGATCCCGCTGGTCAAATGGGATCGGCGGTATGTCTATGTCAGCTCGACCCACTCGCTTTTGCCGCGCGGGCTGAATCAGGTTTACGACGAATGGGGTGGGGAAAAGGCCAGCGGTTCGTTGCTTCATGCCAAGCTGATCGACACCCTTGGCGACAAGGCATGCGAAGAATTGCAGCGCAGCCAGCACTATAGCGGTTCGGGCGAATACAAGGCCTATGCCGCACAGCTTGAAGACAAGCCCGTATTCTGGTGCGAATGGTCTGAGGCCTATATCAACTGGCGGCAGCTTGAGATTCTGGGCCTGATGTCAAAAGGAAACTGGGCATGAGCGGTCTGGGCATCGTCATGCTGGTTCATACCTCGCTGGACCGGGCCGAACAGGTCGCGCGCCATTGGACCGCTGCCGGATGCCCGGTTGTGATCCATGTGGATCGCAAGGTGCCCGGTGAAGAATTTGCGCGATGCGTCGCGTCCTGTTCCGACAACCCCCGGATCGCATTTTCTGACCGGCATCAATGCGACTGGGGCGGGTGGGGCATCGTTGCTGCCTCACAAAGCGCGTCCGAACTGATGCTGGAGCAATTTCCGGAAACGCGCCACATATTCCTGTCGTCGGGGGCCTGCCTGCCGCTGCGCCCGGTTCAGGAGCTGATCGATTACCTGGCCGACCGGCCTCGTGTCGACTTCATCGAAAGCGCGACAACGTCTGATGTCAGCTGGACAATCGGCGGGTTGGATCATGAGAGGTTTACGCTACGGTTCCCGTTTTCCTGGCGAAAACAGCGCGGATTGTTCGACGCATATGTAAAGCTTCAGCGCGCGGTCGGGTTTCGCAGAAAAATCCCCGACGGTCTGGTCCCGCATATGGGCAGCCAGTGGTGGTGCCTGACCCGTCAAACACTGTCTGCCATTCTGCAGGACCCCAAGCGCAAACAATATGACAGCTACTTCCGCCATGTGTGGATTCCGGATGAAAGCTATTTCCAGACATTGGCGCGGCTGTATTCCACACATATCGAGAGCCGATCCCTGACCCTGTCCAAGTTTGACTATCAGGGCCGCCCGCACATTTTCTACGACGATCATCTGCAATTGCTGCGGCGATCAGACTGTTTTGTTGCCCGCAAGATCTGGCCCCGTGCGGAACGGCTGTATCAGGCGTTTCTGACCGATCAGGCCAGTGCGATGAAGCCGGCAGAACCCAATCCCGGCAAGATAGACCGCGTGTTTTCCAAGGCGGTCGAGCGGCGGACAAGGGGGCGTGACGGGCTTTACATGCAAAGCCGGTTTCCCCGGCACGGCAGTGAAAACGGCCTTACCTCGTCACCCTATTCCGTATTTCAGGGCTTTTCCGAACTGTTTGAAGATTTCGAAGATTGGCTGGCCGCGGCCACTGGCACACGCGTGCACGGGCATCTGTTTGGACCCGAGCGTGCGGAATTTGCAAAGGGTGAAACCATCACAAACGGTGCGCTTAGCGATTGTGCTTTGCTGCGCGATTACAATCCGACGGCCTTTCTGTCGAATCTGATCTGGAACACACGTGGCGAACGCCAGTGTTTCCAGTTCAGCCCCCGCGACACGCAGGACATCAATTGGTTTCTGGCGCGGGACAAGAATGCGCAAATCTCGGTCATCACCGGGGCCTGGGCGATTCCGCTATTCCGGTCGAACCTGAATTTTTCGGATATCCGGTGCGAGGCCGCGCGTCTGCAACAGATCGAAACCAAACAGCTTGAGGTACTGACCTCGGTCTGGACCAAAGCGCGGATGCGCAGCTGGTCTCTGGCCGATTTCATTGAAGCACCTATGGAGCCCTTGCAGACAATCCTGGACGAAATTGGCGCGCATCAGGCCAGCCACCTGACAGAAGTGCCCACCATGGTCGATCTGTCCGGCTTTGGGAAGTTCCTGCAAAACCTCAAGAATCAGGGAATGCACCCTTACCTGATGGGCGATTTTCCTTCGGACGATGTGTTCGGCCGTCAGACGAAACCCTTTCGCAAACCCTATCTGGTGCAGTAAACCTCCATGCCGGCCAATTTTGACTACTTCGTTGTTCTGGCTGCCATGCGCACAGGGTCGAACCTGCTTGAGGCCGATCTGAACGCGCTGGACGGGGTTTCCTGCCATGGCGAAGCCTTCAACCCGCATTTTGCCGGCAACCTGAAATCCGATACCCTTCTGGGTCTGTCGCTGGAAGACCGCGATGCAGATCCGATGCGGCTGTTGAAGGCAATCCGTTCGGCACCGGGCGACTTGAACGGTTTTCGGTATTTCCAAGACCACGATCCACGCATTCTGAAACCAGTGCTGAACGATCCGCGCTGCGCCAAGATCATTCTCACGCGCAATCCGCTGGACAGTTTTCTGTCCCTGAAGATCGCGCGCGCCACGCAGCAATGGCTGCTGAAGAACGTGAAGCGCCGCGTCGATGCACAGGTTGCGTTCGACGGGGCCGAGTTTTCTGAGTATCTGGATCAGGTCCACAGCCACCAGCACATGTTGCGGCGGCATTTACAGAAGACCGGTCAGACTGCCTTTTTCATTACCTATGACGACCTGGCCGAGTTGGACGTTCTGAACGGTCTGGCCGCATGGCTGGGGGTTGAGGCGCGGCTGAGCAAACTTGACGATACTCTGAAACCGCAAAACCCGGCTCCTGCCGTATCGAAAGTCACCAACCCCGATGAGATGCAAGACGCCCTGTCCAAGCTGGACAGGTTCGGATTGCACCAGCCCGCCCGTTTCGAACCAAACCGGGGCGCGGCGGTGCCGCAATACGTCGCCGCAGCCAGATCAGCATTGATGTATTTGCCCATTCGCGGCGGAATAGAGCCTATTATTGTTCAATGGATGGCCGAGCTGGATGGCTGTTCTACTGACGATCTGGTCACAAACCGGAACCGCAAGGAAATCCGCGCTTGGATGCAAGACCACCCCGGACACCGGAAGTTCACCGTGTTGCGCCACCCGCTGGCACGGGCGCATTCGGCGTTCTGCCAGTACATTCTGGATACCGGGCCGGGCAGTTACAAGATGGTCCGCAATTATCTGCGCAACCGCCTTGACCTGCCGATCCCAGGGCAGGTGCGCGACAACAATTACTCGGTCGAACAGCATCGGAATGCATTTCTGGCGTTCCTCGGATTCCTGCGCATGAACCTCAACGGTCAGACGCCGATCCGCGTTGACGGGACGTGGTGCAGCCAGTCCCGCACGCTGGATGGCATTGCCAGCTTTCTGATGCCCGACGTGATTCTGCGGGAAGAGGAGCTGATCACGGCTCTGCCGGATCTGGCCCGCTCAACAGGCCACCCCAATCCGCCGGTTCCGGGCCCGTGCGCGCAAGATGTTCCGTATACGCTGGATCAGATCTATGACGAACAGCTTGAAGCGCTGGCATCCGAGGTCTACCAGCACGACTATGAAACATTCGGGATTGCAGCGTGGGCGCCTGTGCCCCCTAAGGGCGCAGAGTGATCAGCGTCCCTCGGTTGACCATCGCATAGATTTCTTCGATCTCGTCATTCTTGACCGCGATGCATCCCGCGGTCCAATCCGGAGTTTTCTTGGCGCGTTTGAACTCGGATCGCAGATTTGGCTGCCCGTGAATGAAGATGTCCCCACCCGGATCAACTCCCTCAGCCTTGGCCTTGGCGATGTCCTGAGAGTTGGGATACGAAATCCCGATAGACAGGTGATACCGGCTGTTGGGGTTGTGCCGATCGATCAGGTAACTTCCTTCGGGCGTGCGGCCGTCTCCGCGTTTGGTTTTTGTGCCCTGCGGCGCAAATCCCAGATCCACATCATATTCCTTGAGGACTTTTTCGTGGTGCAACAAATAAAGTTTGCGCGCGCCCTTGTTGACCACCAGCGAGGTGACCTCGGGCCCATCATAAGTCAGAAAATTTGGTCGGGCTGATGCACAAGCCGAAAGGCCCAGCGTTGCCATCGCCCCCAATCCGAATGCTCGACGATCCATGTTTCACTGCCTGCTTTGTTTTTTGGGGCTTATTATGCCAAAAAACGCGAAAACTGAAATCACTTTTTGATGTTCAAGTTTTCGGTCAGATGCCGCTCGATGCTCTCCAAGCGTTCCAGAACCTCATCACGATACGCATCAGTTTTGACCTCATCCTCTGCATGGTGCGCGTCCTGCATGGAATTTACGATCAGACCCACCAATAGGTTCACCACCGCAAAGGTGGTGACCATGATGAAGGGGACGAAGAACAGCCAGGCATAGGGATAAACCTCCATCACTGGGCGGACGATCCCCATCGACCAGCTTTCCAGCGTCATGATCTGAAACAGTGTATAGGCTGACCGGCCAAGATCGCCGAACCAATCCGGGAAGGTTGCCGAGAACAGCTTGGTCGAGATCACGGCACCGATATAGAACAGAATTGCCATCAGCAGGAACACACTGGCCATTCCCGGCAGGGCCGAGATGAACCCTTCAACCACCCGGCGCAGTCTTGGCGCAACGGAAATCACGCGCAATACCCGCAGGATTCGCAGGGCTCGCAAAACGGACAGGCCTCCGGCGCTGGGAACAAGCGCAATGCCGACGATCAGGAAATCGAAATTGTTCCAGCCGTTTGTGAAAAACCTGCGCCCGGTCGCGATCAGTTTCATGGTAATTTCCGCCACAAAGATCGCAAGGCACAGCTTGTCCAGCATCACGATCAGCGGCCCGGCGGCTTCCATCAGGGTCGGCGACGTCTCCATCCCTAAAAGCACTGCGTTAAAGATGATGACAGCCGTTATGAATTGCCCGAATGCAGGCGCTTCGATGATGTTCAGCAGACGCTGTCTGAAACCCATGGGTCGCTTTCTCCTGTCTGATCAAGATGCGGCGTTCAGGGTAAACCGCGCAGCAAGTTCCGTATGTGACGACCATCGAAACTGGTCAACGACCTGCACCCATTCAAGGGTATAGCCAGCGTTAACCAATATTTTTGCATCGCGCGCGAAGGTGACGGGGTTGCACGAGACATAGGCAATCACCGGGCGTCTGGCCTGTGCCAGCTCGGCCACCTGCGCCTCGGCACCGGCGCGGGGCGGGTCCAGTACGATTGCGTCAAACGATTTCAGTTCATCCGGCATCAACGGACGACGGAACAGGTCGCGGGCCTCGGTCGTCACGCGTTTCAGACTTTGCGCCCTGCGCCAGCCCTGATCCAGTGCCTGCACCATGTCTGCCGCACCTTCTACCGCGTGAACCTCGGCTTTTTCCGCCAGCGGCAATGAGAATGTGCCGCTGCCCGCAAACAGGTCAACAATTCGTTTCGCACCCTGCGCCGCCTCGGAAACGGCCTGTAATAGAGCCTGTTCTCCGTCTTTGGTCGCCTGAAGGAAGGCACCGGGCGGCGGCGTGACGACGGCGGCCCCAAAGCGCTGAACCGGAGCGTGGCGCATGGCGATCACTTCACCATCCCAGCTGAGCCGCGCCAGACCGTGTTTTTCGGTTTCTTGCGCCAGTGCCAGCTCCAGCGGCCCATCCAAGGGCTTGCCGCCCTTGACGGCCACATCCAGCCCGCCTTCGGACAGGGTGAGCGTGACGGCCAAGACGCCCTTGCGGCTGCCGCCCAGAACCGCCAGCGCCTCGGCCACGGAAATTGCGGCGATCAGGGCCGGGTCAAGCAAACGGCAGTCCGGGATTTCGGTGATCGTATCCGATGCACGTCCATGGAACCCGGCCAATGTGCCTTTCTTGGTCCGCCTGACGGCAATCGTGGCGCGTCGGCGTGAGTGTTCGGGAGATGTGTGTATCGGACGCATCGGCGCCTCAACCCCCTGCGCGGACAGGGCGTTGCGGACAATGCTCAGCTTCCAGTCGGCGACAAACGCATCAGAGGCGTGTTGCAACTGACAGCCACCGCAGGCTTTGTAATGGCGACACGGGGCCTTTACCCGGTCATCAGACGGCACCTCGACGCGGATATCGGTCAGCACCTGATCAACAAGGGTGCCGCTGACAACCTCACCCGGAAGGGTGCGCGGGGCATAAACGGGCCCATCAGCGATGCCGTCGCCCTGATGGCCAAGCCGGGTGATTGTGTATTTCTGCGTCATGAGGGGCCTGATATCCGGGCTTTGGGTGCAACAAAACCCTTATTCGGCAGCTTCTGCCTGAATGAAGCCACCAGATTGCCGATGCCAGAACCGGGCGTAAAGCCCGCCCTGATCCAAAAGGTCTTCGTGGGTTCCGGTTTCCACGATTTGCCCCTGATCCAGAACGATGATCCGGTCCATCTCGCTGAGCGTTGACAATCTGTGGGCGATGGCCAGAACGGTTTTGCCCTGCATCACCCGGTGAAGCGCCGATTGAATCGACGCCTCGACCTCGGAATCAAGGGCTGAGGTTGCCTCGTCCAGAACCAGAATGGGTGCGTCCTTAAGAATAGCGCGTGCAAGGGCGATCCGTTGCCTTTGACCACCGCTGAGCTTTACACCTCTCTCGCCCAGATGAGCGTCATAGCCGGTACGGCCCTGGGCGTCCTTGAGGCTCAGGATGAAGTCATGCGCTTCGGCCTTGATTGCGGCCTTGATCAACTCGGCCTCGGACGCGTCCGGGCGGCCATAGAGGATGTTTTCGCGGGCGGACCTGTTGAACATCGCCGTTTCCTGCGTGACCATGCCGATCTGGCGGCGCAAACTGTCCTGCGTGACTTGCGACACGTCCTGCCCATCGATGCAAATAGCGCCGTTTTCCCTGTCATAGAGCCGAAGAAGAAGCGAAACGAGTGTTGATTTGCCCGCCCCTGAGGCACCGACAATTCCCAGCTTTTCGCCCGGTTGCACGGTGAGCGTCAGGTCCGTAACACCGCCGACGTCCCGGCCGTAAGCAAAACTGACATCTTCGAACGAGATGGATCCTTCGGTTACATCAAGATCTTTCGCGCTGCGCGCATCCTCGACCCTGTCCCGTCTGGCCAGCGTCTTCATCCCGTTTTCGATCTCACCCACATTGGCATAGAGGCCCATCAACGTGAAGCTGACCCATCCGGTCATCTGCGAAATCCGAACCGACACCGCGCCAGCGGCAACGATGTCACCGGCGGTTGCCATTCCGAACTGCCATAACCACAGCGTCGCCCCCAGCAGGAGAACAGGCAGAATGCCGGCAAGCGCCATCAGGACGAACCGGAAACTGGCCGACAGCTTGCCGAACGCCAGTGATTTTTTCCGCAGCTCGACCATCGAGTGCCGCGCGGCCTGATCTTCGAAATCCGAGTGCGCAAAAAGCTTGACGGTTTTGATGTTGGTGATCGTGTCGACCACCTGCCCCGAAACCATCGCCCGCGCCCCTGCACGTGCAGCCGAGCGTATGCGAATACGCGGCAGGTACCAGCGCACCAGAAGGAAATAGACCACCAGCCAGGCTGCAAAGGGCAGCATCACCAAAGGATGAATAGACCCTAACAAAAGCAAAGAGCCCGCTAGCGACGCCAACGCAAACACAATCGCACTGATCGTTTCGGACACGACCGAGGCCATGGCGTTCGACGTCTGCATCTGTTTCTGGGCAATGCGCCCGGCGAAATCATCGTCGAAATAGGTGACAGACTGGCCCAGCGTCCAGCGGTTCAGCTTGGCCAGCACCAAAGGCGTGATGTTGGGCATCACGATATAGTTGTTCGAAATCGAAGACAGCCCAAACAGGATCGGGCGCAGCAGCATGAAGAACACCACCGCCCCAAAGATCATCCACATATTCCCGGCGGTCATGAAATGCTCGGGCCCGCTGGATGTTGCCACATCGATCACACGCCCCAGAATCCACGCTGTTCCAGCCTCCATCGCGCCAGCCAGGGCCGAAAAGAACGCGGCGACAAACAGCATGGGCCACGCGCCCGAAAGGCTCCAGCGAATGAACGCCCCCAATGTCTGCGGCGGGGGCGTTTCTGTGGTCCTGAACGGATAGATGAGATCGGCAATCTTCATTCAGCGGCCTCCGGGTTCATGAAGCCGCCAGATTGCCGCGCCCAGAACTGCGCGTAAAGGCCACCCTGCGCCAATAGATCAGAATGCGCGCCCTCTTCGACGATGCGGCCCCCGTCCATCACCAGAATGCGATCCATCTGCGCAATGGTGCTGAGACGGTGGGCGATGGCAATCACGGTCTTGCCCTGCATCATTCCGTAGAGGGTTTCCTGAATTGATGCTTCGACCTCGGAATCCAGCGCCGATGTCGCCTCGTCCAGCAAAAGTATTGGCGCGTCCTTCAGGATCACCCGGGCCAGCGTTACCCGCTGCCTCTGACCACCGGACAGCTTTACGCCCCGCTCACCCACATGCGCATCATACCCGGTGCGCCCCTGCGGGTCTTGCAGGTCAAGGACGAACGCGTGCGCTTCGGCCTGTTTGGCTGCGGCAATCATCTGCGCCTCGGTCGCGTCCGGACGACCGTAAAGGATGTTGTCACGCACAGAGCGATGCAGCAACGCACTATCTTGCTGGACCATGCCGATATGGCTGCGCAGACTGTCCTGTGTGACATCCGCTATGTTCTGATCATCAATCAGAATGGCACCGCGTTCGACGTCATAAAACCGCAAAAGCAGCTTTACCAGAGTCGATTTCCCGGCACCCGACCGCCCAATGAGGCCGATCTTTTCGCCGGGCTGAATGGTCAGGTTGATGTGGTCAAGCCCACCGGCCTCGCGCCCGTAATGGTGCGAGAGATTGCGGATCTGGATCTCACCCCTGGTCAACCGCAGGGGGTTGGCGTCGCGCACGTCAAGCAGATCGATGGGTTGGGCAATGGTCTCCATCCCCTCGGCCACGATACCAAGCTGGCGGAAGAAGCTGGTCAGCGCCCACATGATCCATCCGGTCATGGCGTTCAGGCGCAGGGTCAGTGCGGTTGCTGCCGCGACGACGCCGACCGAAGCGGAACCCTGCATCCACAAGGCAATTGCCCAGCCCACGACACCCACGATCAGCACCCCGTTCAGGGTGACCAGAACCGCATCCATGATGGTGAAAATCCGCATCTCGATCTGGAATGTCCGGCGGGTTTCCTCGATCGCTTCGCGAGCATAGTCCAGCTCTTGCGTGCCATGGGCGAACATCTTGACGGAATGAATGTTGGTATAGCTGTCCACGACGCGGCCGGTAACAGTTGACCGCGCATCGGAGGCCGCCTTGGAGGCCGGCCCGACACGGTGAACCGTCCAGCGCACCAGCATCGCGTAGAACACAAACCAGATCAGCAGCGGGATCAACAGGCGCGCATCCGCTACATAAAGCAGGATCGCCGCACCGACCAGGTAGGCTAGTGAAAAGGAAATCGCGTCAAAGACCTGAAAGATCACCTCACCCGCTGCGGGCGGTGTCTGCATGATCCGGTTGGCAATCCGCCCTGCAAAATCGTTTTCGAACCAGCCAACCGACTGACGCAGAACGTGTTTATGGGCGCGCCATCGGATCAGAGTGCCAAAGTTCGGCAGGATCGTGTTGTTCAGGATCAGTACATCGACAAGATGCAACAAAGGGCGCAGAAACAGGACAAAGGCCGCGATCAACAACAGCTCGGTCCCGTGGTTCTGCCAAACCTCGGTTGGGGTACCGCCCAACAGGTCGACGACACGACCCATATAATAGATCAACCCGATCTCGACACCGGCGACGATAATGGAAATCAGCGCAGCCCAGACAAACACCCGATAGAACGGGCGCGAATAGCCCAGCAGGAACGGCCACAGCCGGGTCGGCGGCGTGTCAGCCTCATGATAGGCGACAAAAGGGTCAACAAGGTTTTCGAAATAGCGAAACATGGAGTGTGCTCCGATTGAGCAGAGAAAAAGACATGCGAAGACAGATGGCGCCTGAACACCACCCTTTACGGGGCAAGTGTCCCGGCTTTAGCCGAACCAGATCCCGTAATACATTCGCATTCCTCCATCCATATGACGGGCGCACCTAACCACAATGGGCAAAAGTTGTCATCCCCTTTTGAGACTAAACATCAGCTTGCAAGCAAGTCTTCGCGTGACAGCTCAAAACCCGACGCGATCCAGAGGCTTTCAAGCTCAGCCAGTTTCTGGCCCAGCGCCGGGCCGGTGAACCCGGGGATCAGGTCCCTGGCCTGTATCGGGAAACGCGCGGCTGCACCTGCGTGCAGGTCCTGTCTGAAGTTTTCGGACCAGGGTTGTTCAAAGAAGGCGCACCGCAAAAGGGTTTTGTTCAAACCGCCTTCGTCACCATACCGATAGCCCAGTTCAGCCACGCTGGTGGTTGACTGCGCTTCGGTCCGCATTCCGGTCAGGCGTTGCAGTTGCGAACGGCTCAGGCGCAGGGTTGCGGCATCATCGGGCGTCGCGATAGCCGCCAGACGACGCAGGGGGTTCGGCTCGGCACCTGCCGCATTTTCCAAAGCGACCAGCGGTGCCAGCGACCGGTCATCCGCGCCCGGCAGCAATTGCGCCAATACGCCGGTGCTGCGCATCGTCGCAATGGCCGGGGCCGGATCAGGCGCGCCCAGCAGTTTCAGCAGCTCGGCCCCGACGCGTTCCCGCGACAACGAGGTCAGCCCATCAAGATTGGCACCAATGGCAGCCAGCGCGTCCGGGTCGAAACCGGCATCCGGGTCACCATACCAGGCGTGAAACCGGAAATAGCGCAGTGACCGCAGATAGTCTTCGCGAATGCGATCTTGAGCCTCGCCGATGAACCGCACGCGCCGGGCCTGAAGGTCGGGAAGCCCGCCAAGCGGGTCTAACACGGTGCCATCTGGCAGTGCATAAAGCGCATTCATGGTAAAGTCGCGCCGCGCGGCATCTTCTTCGACGTGATCGGAAAAGGCGATGACGGCGCGGCGGCCATCAGTTTCGACGTCACGCCGGAAAGTGGTGATCTCGTGCGGGATACCGGCACTGACCACTGTAATCGTGCCATGGTCGATACCGGTGGGGATGGCCTTGAGGCCCGCAGCCTGCGCCATCTCGACAACCTGTTCAGGCCGGGCGTCAGTGGCAATGTCGATATCCGAAACCGGCGCGCCCAGCAGCGCATTGCGCACGCACCCGCCCACAAAAAGCGCTTGCGCCCCGGATGAGGTCAGGGCGGCGCATACCTTTTGGGTCGCCGGTTCGCTGACCCAAAGTTCTTCAATCTGCATCATTCATTCACCCGTGCAGCAAGCCCGCGCAATATGCGGGCCGTCGCGCCCCATATGTAATAAGGGCCGTACGGAACTGTGTAATATCTGCGTTTCTGGCCACGCCAGCGGCGCGATTCAACCAGATAGTTCTTGGGATTCAAGAGATGCGCAAGGGGGGTCGAAAAGACTTCGTCGACTTCGCCGGGTTCCGGAACAGGTTGGAATCCCTTTCGAAGAACGGCCACCACGGGTGTAACCGTGAAAGAGGTGACTGTTTCATGCGTCGGCAGGTAACCCAGAATTTCTGGAAGATCCGCGGGAAGACCAATCTCTTCCTGTGCTTCGCGCAGGGCCGTAGCCGTGACATCTGCATCCCCTTCATCCTGTTTGCCGCCGGGGAACGCGATCTGACCCGGATGGTGTTTGAGGGCCGAGGACCGTTTCGTCAGAATCACCCGAGGGGTGTCATCTGCAAGCGAGATTGCAACCAGAACCCCCGCCGGGCGCAGGCGGCGCCCGGGCGGCAGGACAGTGTCCGGGTTCAGGTCAAAGTCGCTTGACCCGTGACCGGGACGGCGCAGTGCCGTCCGGATCTGTTCAATCGGGTCAAGCACCCTTGCGGTCTTCGGCTTCAAAGCCAACCGTTGACGGATCAAGCACGTAATGTGCGCCGCAGAACTGGCAATCGGCAGTGACCTGACCTTCGGGCGTCGTCATCTTTTCGAGGTCCTTTGCCGAATAGATCGACAGGCTCTGCCGTACCCGGTCTTCGGAGCAGGTGCAGCCAAACTGCACGGACTGCGCATCATAGACCCGTGGCTGTTCTTCGTGGAATAGCCGGACCAACAATTCAGTCGGCGCAATTGAAGGACCGATCAACTCAAGATCCTCGACTGTGTCCAGCAGGATATTGACCCGGCCCCAGTTTTCGCCCTCTTCGCCGTCGACCAGATCGCTGGCGGTCAGAATCTCGCCATTGCCTTCCCCCGAGGCGGCGAATGGCGAGGCTTTGGGCATATGCTGCAACATGATACCACCGGCACGCCAGTGTTCATTCACGCCGGGCTCGGTCGATTTGCCAAAGCTCAGCGAGAACCGGGTTGGCAGCTGTTCGGACTGCGCAAAATAGGCCTCGGCGCAGGCGCTGAGAGAGGCCCCGGTCAGCGGAGTGATGCCCTGATAGGGCTGCGTGCCTTTGCCCTGATCTATCATGATGGCAAAGTACCCCTCGCCCACTTGGTCGAAGGGTGCTGAATTGGTTAGACGTTCACGGTCAAAGCTGGCATAGGCCCGGATCTGCGCAGGGTGGCCTTCGGTCTTGGGTGCGTAATAGTCGGTCGCAATCATGCGCACCGGCCCCTTGGACTGCACCTGCAACGACAGCTTCCAGCGCAGCGCAACCGTCTGCCCGATCAATGCGGTCAGCAGGGCCATCTCGGCCACCAGCGCCTCGACCTGTTCGGGGTAGTCATGCTGCTTCAGGATGCCATCCAGCACACCATCCAGACGAGCCACACGGCCACGCATATCCGATACATCGAGTTGAAAGGGCAGGACGGTATCGTCCCACGCGATTTTCGTTCCAAGAGACATGGGGTTTCCTTACGCGCCACAGGTTGGCATACCGGCACCATATAGGTCGAACAGATTAGGTTTTAAGGGGCCATACATGATCAGGCGGTTCGGTGAAACCCCAGAGCCGGGGCGGAAATACACGCGACGGGTCGGTGTTTACGCACTTTTGCCCCGCAGAAGTCACCTTTTGCTGACCTGCCAGACAGAACCCGGACCCGACCTGCAATTGCCCGGCGGTGGTATTGATCCGGGCGAATCACCTGTTACCGCCCTGCATCGTGAAGTCTTTGAAGAAACCGGGTGGCTTATTGCTGCACCTCGACGGATTGGCGCCTTTCGACGCTTCACTTATATGCCGGAATACGACCTGTGGGCCGAGAAGGTCTGCCTGATCTATCGCGCCCACCCCGTACGCCGCATAGGCCCGCCGACCGAGGCGTTTCACGAAGCGTTGTGGATGGAAACCGCCGACGCCGTCGGTTTACTGGGAAATGACGGTGACCGGCATTTTGCCGAAATACACCTCGGCTCGCTTTAAGGTCCGTTATATTCAAAGAAGACGGCCGAGACGTCGTCTCCGATACCGTCTTTCGGTGACATCACTTGCGTCAAACGCCAGAACAAGTCGTCCAGAAACTCTGACCCGCCCCTTTCCGAGATGCTCTGTTGGGCCATCTGACGCAAACCGTCTTCGTCCAACAAACCTCCACCAGCCAGTTGGCATTCTGTAAACCCGTCCGAGTACAACAGCAGCTTGTCGCCGGGCTGCATCTGCGTTTCGATTTGTTGAAAGCGCGCATCTTCGATCAATCCTATGGGCAAGCCTCCGTCACCAAGAAACTCGGCGCGACCACCCTGCCGCAGCAGCAGGGGATGCGGATGCCCGGCTTGCACCATCTTCAGATGCCCGTTGCGCAGGTCGACGATGGCGTAGATCATCGTAAAATACTCTTCGATACCTTCATCGGCCATCAGCCGGGAATTGAGCGTTTCAGCCACATGTTTCGGTGGTAGAAGTGCGTAAAACTTGTCGAACCTCCGCTCCATCGCGACGTTCTGGTCAAAATGTTTGCTGGACAGATACCCCCCCAATCGCGCCGTCATCATGGCCGAGGTGATACCATGCCCGGATACGTCGATGCTGTAGAACCCAAGCCGGTTCACCCCGGGCGAGAACATCCCCACCAGATCACCGCCGATATGACCACAAGGTTTCAGCAACAAACTGACCCGCGATTTGCCGAATGTCCGGGTCAGTTCGGGAACCAGCGATTCCTGAATTTTCCGCGCCTGCATCAGGTCCTTGTCGATCGCGTCATGCGCAAGCCTGAGTTCCTTGAGCGCGGATTCAATCAGGCGGTTTTTCTGGGAGAGCTCGCGCTGCATGTCCAGAATGCGCGCACCAGCTGAAATCCGGGCGCGCAGTTCGTCCGCCTCAAGCGGCTTGATCAGAAAATCGTCGGCCCCGGCATCCAGACCGCGCGCGACTTCCTGCTTTTCGCTTTTGGATGTCAGAAGGATGAAATAGCTGTATTGATCCGTTTCCAAGGCCCGAAAGGCACAGCAGAATTCAAGGCCGCTCATCCCCGGCATGACCCAGTCGCTCAGCACAAGATCGGGCGGATTATCGACACAAAGCGCCAAAGCGGCATGGCCTGTATCGGCCTCGATCACCTCGAACCCCCATTTCCTGAGCGAGGCCACCAGAATGCGCCGTTGCAGGCGGCTGTCATCCACCACCAGCACCGTGCGGATCGCGCCGAAATCCAGATCAGTTCTGGTTTCCTCAAGACTCGCCCCCGGCACCATTTACCCTCTGCTCTGATGAGTTTCGTCACTTATGGCGAACCTATCGCCGACTGATTTAACATCCGGTGAAGAGTGACGATTGCCGAAGCGTGGCCCCGTTAACCTGCTTTTTACCGGACGCGTCTATTCAGAACCATGACCATTCATTAGCTGGTGTATAGGATGATCCACTGGGCCAGAGTCAGGCAGTTGCGGGATGAAGTCGGCCCCGAGGAATTCGATGAGGTGGTGGAGATATTTCTGGAAGAGGTGCAGGACGTGATCACCCGCCTGCGCCGCGATACCAACCGGGCCGAGCTGGAACAGAACCTGCATTTCCTGAAAGGCAGCGCGTTGAGCCTGGGGTTCGATCAATTCTCGAAACTCTGCCAGGATGGGGAACGGCAGGCGGCGGCAGGGAAAGGGGCCGAGGTTGATCTGCCGGCGCTTTTGGCCGCTTTCGACAGCTCAAAAACCGTGTTTGAAGCCGAGCTGAACAAGAACCTGAACTAGATCACGAACTGTGCCAGCGTCTCGTCCTCGGTGATGTCGGTATAGGTGAACCCGGCATCGTCCAGATGGGCAAACAGGCGCATGAAGTTTTCGGGCTTGCGGGTTTCGATCCCGATCAGAACCGAACCGAAATTGCGCGCCGATTTCTTCATGTATTCAAACCGCGCGATATCATCCTCGGGGCCGAGAATATTCAGGAACTCCTTCAGGGCACCGGGTCGCTGCGGCAGGCGCAAGATGAAGTACTTTTTCACACCGGAATACCGCTGTGCGCGTTCCTTGACCTCGGGCAAGCGTTCGAAATCGAAATTGCCGCCGGATGTCAGGCAGACTACGGTCTTTCCGCGCACAAAGCTTTGGATATCGCCTACTGCCTCGATCGCCAGCGCCCCCGCAGGTTCCAGCACGATGCCTTCGACATTCAGCATCTCGATCATGGTGGTGCAGATACGATCCTCGGACAGGACCAGAACATCCGACAGGTGACGTGATTTCAACAACTCGAACGGCTTTTCACCGATCCGCCCGACCGCCGCGCCATCGACAAAGGTATCCACTCGATCCAGCGAAACAGGATGCCCCGCCGCCAGGGCTGCGCGCAGACAGGCCCCTCCGGCCGGTTCGACGAACAGGCAATGGGTGCGATCCCCGAACCATGTAGCCACACCGGCAGACATGCCGCCTCCGCCCACGGGAAGCACAACGTGATCGGGCGCACCGCCCATCTGCCTTTCGATTTCAACCGCCAGCGACGCCTGTCCTTCGATCACATCGGCATCGTCAAAAGGCGACAGGAAATACCCGCCCTGCTGTACGCACCACGCCTGAGCGGCAGCGAGCGTGTCATCGAAATAGTCACCGATCAGATGAATCTCGACGTTATCCCCGCCAAAAATGCGGGTTTTCTGGATCTTCTGCTGAGGCGTCGTGACCGGCATGAAGATCACGCCCCGGACGCCCAGATGCCTGCACATGAAGGCCACGCCCTGCGCGTGATTGCCCGCGCTGGCACAGACGAACAGGTCCTGCCCCTGCTGCTTGCGCATTGCGTTGAACGCACCGCGGATCTTGTAGGAGCGCACCGGGCTCAGGTCTTCGCGCTTGAGCCAGATATCCGCCCCGTAACGGTCGGACAGGTGGGCATTGCGCTGCAACGGCGTTGCCGGGAAGACAGAGCGCATCGCCTTTTCGGCGGCGCGGGCGCGAGTCATGAAGTCAGTCATGCGGCATTCCCTGCCCCATCAGCGCGATAAGGGCAAGGAATACATATGTGTACGCGGGTCAGGAGAGTTGGCGTTTTTCAATAAAGACGCCATACATGGTTGTCAGGATGCTGACGTTGATCAACGGCAGGATCAGCATTCCAAAAAACAATGTCAGTAAGATGCCTAACAGAGGAATAAACGCCAACCCGGTGAATATTAGCTGAACCAGAAATTGGAACAGAAAATTCACGATCAAAAGAACAATAATAGCCCCCGATGCACCCTGAGTGCTGTTCCATACATCTGCCAGAGTCGCCGGGTGCCCGATAGCTGCCGCTGGCAAGACGATAGAAAGGCGATAAAAGCAGACAACCAGAAAGATGGCATAAACAGCGACAAGCGCGAATCCGATTGAGCCGCCACTCAGTGCTGACATAACAAAGCCCACCGGAAGGAATGCAATGGCCATCAAAATTCCCAACATCAGAAAGCGACCGAAATAGGCCAGAATCCTGTCGAAGCGGAATGTCGGGAGTATTCCCGTGGGATATTCTTCCATCAGGATGAAGCGGTGCCATGACACTGCGATCCAGAACATGGTAACGGACATTACCGCCAGTAAAACGACCACAAAGACAAAGGCTGAACCTGCGGTTGCACCTGGCGGCAACGCGCCTGTGTTGTCTTCAAGCGCCTCAAGCGGAATACCAAGCGCCAAAAACACGCCCACGATGATGATTGTCGCAATTAGAGCAGGGCCAACCGTTATCTGTAGCACCTGCTTGATGTTTCCAAATACCATCCGCACAGAATGCAAGAAAATCTGCCATCCCAACATTTTAAACCGCCCCTTCAACCAATGCTTGTTATTCTCTGCACCCGTTTCACCCCATTTCAGGTACTGCGTCAATCCTCACAACTTGCCCCCGCGTCCAAAACCCGCTAGGGGCCAATCGTTCTACGCATAAAGGGAAGTCAGATGTCCGCGCCCAAGAAAGTTGTTCTGGCCTATTCCGGTGGCCTTGATACCTCGATCATTCTGAAATGGCTGCAGACCGAGTATGGCTGTGAGGTCGTGACCTTCACTGCCGATCTGGGTCAGGGCGAGGAGCTGGAGCCCGCGCGCCAAAAGGCCGAACTGCTGGGGATCAAGCCCGAGAACATCTATATCGAGGATATCCGCGAGGAATTCGTCCGCGATTTCGTCTTCCCGATGTTCCGTGCCAATGCGCAATATGAAGGTCTGTACCTGCTGGGCACCTCGATCGCGCGGCCGCTGATCTCGAAACGCCTGATTGAGATCGCTGACGAAACCGGTGCTGATGCCGTCGCCCATGGTGCAACCGGCAAAGGCAATGACCAGGTCCGGTTCGAACTGGCAGCATATGCGCTGAACCCCGATATCAAGGTGATCGCCCCCTGGCGTGAATGGGATCTGACCAGCCGTACCAAGCTGCTGGAGTTTGCCGAGCAGAACCAGATTCCGATTGCCAAGGACAAGCGTGGTGAGGCGCCGTTCTCGGTCGATGCGAACCTGCTGCATACCTCATCCGAGGGCAAGGTTCTGGAAGACCCTGCCGATATGGCGCCCGACTATGTCTATCAGCGCACCGTCCACCCCGAGGACGCCCCGAACGAGCCTGAGTTCATCGAGATCGGCTTTGAAAAAGGCGACGCGGTCAGCATCAACGGTGAGGCGATGAGCCCGGCTACGATCCTGACCAAGCTGAACGAATACGGCGGCAAGCACGGTATTGGCCGTCTGGACCTGGTCGAAGGCCGTTTTGTAGGCATGAAGTCGCGCGGTATCTACGAGACACCCGGCGGCACCATCCTGCTGGAAGCGCACCGTGGCATTGAATCCATCACCATGGACCGTGGCGCGATGCATCTGAAAGACCAGCTGATGCCGCAATATGCGGAACTCATCTATAACGGTTTCTGGTACAGCCCCGAGCGCGAGATGCTGCAAGCCGCCATCGACAGGTCGCAAGAGCATGTCACCGGCACCGTTCGCGTGAAGCTGTACAAAGGTCTGGCCTCGACCGTGGGTCGCTGGTCGGATCATTCGCTGTACTCTGAGGCGCATGTGACCTTCGAAGAGGATGCAGGTGCGTACGATCAGAAAGATGCGGCAGGCTTTATCCAACTGAATGCGCTGCGTCTGAAACTGCTGGCTGCGCGCAACAAGCGCCTGTCCAAGTGATCGACGAAGACGATAGCGACGACGAACTCGACATGTTCATCGAGGCGCAGGACACGGTTTGGGCCGATGTCCTGCGCGAACTTGAACAGGGGCAGAAAACCAGCCACTGGATGTGGTTCGTGTTTCCGCAACTGGCCGAGCTAGGCCAATCCCATATGGCACAGCTCTACGGCATTGAAGATCTGGACGAGGCGACACGCTATCTGAACCACCCGGAACTGCGCGACCGGCTTAGGCAGGCGGCCTCGCTGATGTTGCTGCACGCAGGACGCGATGCCAGCGACATTCTGGGCGGGATTGACGCGAAAAAGCTGCGATCTTCGATGACATTGTTTTCGTCTGTGGCAGATGCTCCGCCCGAGTTTCGTGCTGTTCTGGACGCCTTCTATGGCGGTAAGCCTTGTGACCGGACGGTTCAGATCCTCGGCGCATCGTGATCAGAAGTTCCAGTTGGGTCAGCCTTGCCTGTTCGGCACCTGACGCATTACGCATTCGGAAACCGTGAAAGGATCCCGAATGCTTCAGGACATCGCCGATGGAATTCAAAAAGGGCTGAACGGCAAAAGCTTTGACGGTTCGCTCAAATTCGATTGCGGCGCGGACGGTGTGATTGTTCTGGCGGACAATCAGGCATCGACGCAGGACCGGGACACGGATTGCACAATCCGCATCTCGCAGGAAAACCTGACCAAGCTGCTGACCGGAAAGCTGAACCCCATGACCGGCGTTGCTTTGGGCAAGCTCAAGATCTCGGGCAATATGGGTGTTGCGATGAAGCTGGGGCAACTGCTGGGCTGAATTTGCCGCAAAGCTGGCCTTTGGTCCGAGTCCAGCCAGACTGGCGGTTCCACCCGCGGTGTATCGCAGTTCCGCATCGGGATACCTGTCGCGCATGATCTGTTGCAAATGAGCGGAGGTTTCGCCCACCCATCAAATGAGCCGTATACAGGTGATCGCAGACGATAAACTCGTCTCACCAGCGCGTGACATTGCATGACAGGCAATTGCAAGGCGGTCGAACCCGCGTCAATCTCATCTTAAAAGGAGACCTGACATGATGCGGACTGCTTATTTCGAAACCGTCAGACCAGCCCTTCTGTTTACACTGATTGCATTGGCTGCCCTGTTGCGCGCGCTGCCTGCCCCGGCTGCAGGAACCGAAACGCTGACGGTGGCCGGAGGGTGTTTCTGGTGCGTGGAATCCGATTTCGAATCCGTGCCCGGCGTTATCGATGCGGTGTCGGGGTACACCGGCGGGACATCTGCGGACCCGACATATGATCAGGTTTCAAAAGGGGGGACCGGCCATTACGAGGCGGTTCAGATCACGTTCGATCCGGCGCGGGTTTCTCGCGCATCGTTGCTGAGCATGTTTTTCCGGTCGGTTGACCCGACAGACGCCGGTGGCCAGTTCTGCGACCGGGGCGAAAGCTATCGAACTGCGATATTCGTCTCTAACACAGGAGAAAAGGCGCTGGCGGAACAAGCCAAAACAGACGCGCAGCAAGCGCTGGGGCAGACCATTGTCACCCCGGTTCTGAGCGCAGGACCCTTTTACCCCGCCGAGGCGTATCATCAGAATTATTACAAAGGCAACAAACTGGTCCTTACCCGCTTTGGACCAAAGCGTCAGCACAACGCCTACAAAGCGTATCGCAAAGCCTGTGGTCGTGACGCGCGCGTCAAGCAGCTTTGGGGCGGGGAAGCGCCATTTGCAGGGTCCTAGTCAAAGGATGCGTCACGCACTTCTTTCAGATCGGGAATGACATCCGCCGTTCCGTGCCGCATGACCATCAGAGCTGCGGCGCGGTTTGCCTGCAATATGGCCTGTTCCATTGGCATTCCGCGATCCATGCCTGCCAGCACATAGCCGGTGAAGGTGTCGCCTGCCCCTGTGGTATCCACCGCCCGCACCTTATGCGCGGGAAACTCGACCGGATCGTTGCCCTGCTGCAAGTACCTCGCGCCTTTTGAGCCGAGGGTAACGATGACATGCCGAACAGGCAGATCGGCGATGCTCAGACCGGTTTCCTGACGCAGCTGCTCGGCCTCCACCTCATTCAGGATCAGAAAATCCAGAAAAGGCAGAACGCCCTGAACGGCCTGTGCCTGAAACGGGGCTGCGGCATAACAGACGGTCAAGCCAAGCTTGCGCCCCAGCTGCGCCGCTTCGACCTGGGCATTGGTTTCATTCTGCAAGATCAGCAGATCACCGGTGTTTGCCGAGGCCAGCGCCTGCCCCAGATGGGCGGGTTCCAATGCGTGATTGGCGCCGGGATACAGGATAATCAGGTTCTCCCCCTCGGCATCCACCGCAATGATGGCGTGGCCCGTGGGAACATCCACCTCAGAGATATGGCGTGTATCCACACCATATTCTGTTAGTCGATCCTTGGCCCAGCGCCCATCGGGCCCCACGGCACCTATATGGCTGACGCGTGATCCCGCACGCGCAGCGGCCACCGACATGTTGGCCCCCTTGCCGCCCAGAAACCGATCCAGCCTACGGGCGGCCAGGGTTTCCCCCGGCGCAGGCAGATGCGGCAGGTCATAGACCATATCCGCGTTGATCGAGCCGAGATTCCAGATCGTCATGATTTATCCGATGTCGCAAGAGGCCAGAATGGCCATATTCAGAATATCGTTCGCGGTCGAGACGGTCGAGCAGATCTGGATCGGCTTGTCGATGCCTGACAGGATCGGGCCAATCACGGTGGCTCCACCCATTTCCTGCATCAGCTTGGTCGAGATTGATGCCGAATGCCGGGCCGGAACGATCAGGATATTCGCCGGACCGGTCAGGCGCGAGAACGGATAGGCCGTTTGCTGTTCGACGTTCAGGGCAACGTCCACCGTCATTTCACCCTCGTATTCAAAGTCAACGCCGCGCCGATCCAGCACAGCCGGGGCCCGGTGCATCTTTTCAGCACGTTCTGACACCGGATAGCCAAAAGTTGAGAAGCTGACAAAAGCCACGCGGGGCTCCAACCCCATATGCCGGGCAACTGCGGCCGAACGTTCGGCAATATTCGCCAGATCGTTTTCGTCAGGCCATTCATGCACCAGTGTGTCGCCAATCAGGACAATCCGGCCTTTATGCAGCAAAGCTGTCACACCGGCGGCACCATTGGCGGCATCGGCATCAAACACATGGTTGATCCGGTCGAGCACATGCGCAGACTTGCGGGTTGCGCCGGTGACCAGACCGTCACCATGCCCATGGGCCAGCATCAGCGACGAAAACACATGCCGGTCCCGTGCGGCCAGACGATGAATATCTTTGCGGTCAAAGCCCTTACGCTGCAAGCGCTGATACAGGAAGTTCGAATAGGTTTCGAGGTGCGTGGTATTGGCGGCATTCACGACCTCGATTTCGCGTACAGCGTCGCCCAGGCCCGTGGCTTCCAGTTTGGCCTTAACATCGTCTGGCCGACCCACCACAAGCGCCTTGCCGAAACCTGACCGCTGATACATGACCGCTGCGCGCAATACCCGGGGATCGTCGCCCTCGGCGAAAATCATGCGGCTTTGCGCCTGACGCGCTCGGGCGTTCAGACCGCGCAGGATGCTGGCGGTCGGGTCCATCCGGGATTTCAGACTCAGCTCATACGCGTCCATATCGATAATCGGACGGCGCGCGGCACCGGTGTCCATCCCTGCCCTGGCAACAGCCGGCGGGATGCGATGGATCAAACGCGGGTCGAACGGGGTGGGGATGATATAGTCCCGCCCAAAAGTCAGCGACTTGCCATAGGCCATGGCGACCTCATCCGGCACATCCTCGCGCGCCAGATTGGCAAGTGCGTGGGCGCAGGCGATCTTCATCTCATCATTGATGGCGCGGGCATGAATGTCCAACGCGCCTCGGAACAGGTAAGGGAAGCCCAGAACGTTATTCACCTGGTTTGGATAATCGCTGCGCCCGGTGGCAACGATCGCATCCACGCGAACCTCGTGCGCTTCTTCCGGAGTAATCTCGGGGTCGGGGTTGGCCATCGCAAAGATGACAGGATTGTCGGCCATGCTGGCAACCATATCCTGCGTGACCGCGCCTTTCACCGAAACACCCAGGAACACATCCGCCCCCTTCATCGCGTCTTCCAATGTGCGCAAGTCGGTTGTGATCGCGTGGGCCGATTTCCACTGGTTCATGCCCTCTGTCCGGCCCTGATAGATCACGCCCTTGGTATCGCAGACAATGCAGTTTTCATGCCGCGCGCCCATTGCCTTGAGCAGTTCGATACAGGCAATCCCCGCGGCACCTGCGCCATTCAGAACGATTTTCACGTCCTCGATCTTCTTGCCCGAGATATGCAGTGCGTTCAGCAGGCCCGCCGCACAGATCACGGCCGTGCCGTGCTGGTCATCGTGAAAGACGGGGATGTCCATCTCTTCCTTCAGTCGCTGTTCGATGATGAAACACTCGGGCGCCTTGATGTCTTCCAGATTGATGCCGCCAAAGGTTGGCCCCATCAGACGCACTGCACGGCAGAATTCGTCCGGGTCTTCGGTGTCCAGCTCGATATCGATCGAGTTCACGTCGGCGAACCGTTTGAACAGGACCGATTTGCCTTCCATCACCGGTTTCGAGCCCAGCGCGCCGAGGTTACCAAGGCCCAACACCGCCGTCCCGTTCGAGATTACGGCCACCAGGTTGCCCTTGTTGGTATAGTCATAGGCCGTTTCCGGGTTTTCCGCGATAGCCTCGCAGGGAACGGCCACACCCGGGCTGTAGGCCAGCGACAGATCTCGCTGCGTTGTCATGGGGACGGTGGCCTGCACCTCCCACTTGCCGGGGGTGGGGTCCAGGTGAAAGGCCAATGCCTCTTCTTTGGTGATCTTCGCTTTGGGCATCTTAAATGTCGTTTCCATGACTTCAGGGCTGACGCCTCATAGCGCAGGAGAACGCCCGCCTCAACGAGAATGAGTTTTCGGCTTTTACAGAAGATGCGGGATTTGTAAGGTCGCGCCCGGAATACGCCAAAAGGGGGCCGCTTTTGTCCACAGTCACGCCAATGATGGCGCAATACCTCGAAATCAAAGAGGCCCATCCGAATGCCCTGCTGTTTTATCGCATGGGTGATTTCTACGAGATGTTTTTCGAGGATGCCGTCAACGCTGCCGAGGCGCTGGATATCGCGCTGACCAAGCGCGGCAAGCACAATGACGAAGACATCCCGATGTGTGGCGTGCCGGTGCATTCGGCCGAAGGGTACCTTTTGACCCTGATCCGCAAGGGCTTTCGCGTTGCGGTCTGCGAACAGTTGGAAAGCCCGGCTGAAGCAAAGAAAAGAGGCTCTAAATCGGTCGTAAAACGTGATGTCGTGCGACTCGTCACGCCCGGAACACTGACCGAGGATGCGTTGCTTGAGGCGCGCCGACACAACTTTCTGGCTGCCTATGCCGAGGTCCGGGACGACGCCGCGCTTGCCTGGGCCGATATTTCGACGGGCGCGTTTCACGTGATGCCACTGACCTCGGTCCGGCTCAGCCCCGAGCTTGCCCGGCTTGCGCCCTCCGAACTGATCGTGGCCGATGGAACGCAGGAAAAGCTGAACGAAACGCTGCTTGATCTGGGGATTTCACTGACGCCGGTCGGGCGCGCCAGTTTCGACAGCACGGCGGCGGAAAAGCGCATCTGCGGGCTGTTTCACGTGGGTGCCTTGGACGCGTTCGGCAATTTCGGCCGCGCCGAAGTGTCCGCGATGGGCGCGCTGATCGACTATCTGGAGATTACGCAAAAGGGCAAACTGCCCCTGCTGCAAACGCCGCTGAAAGAATCTGAGGATCGGGTCGTTCAGATCGACGCTGCAACGCGTCGAAACCTTGAGCTGACCCGTTCCCTATCTGGCGGGCGCGCAGGATCGCTTCTTTCTGTCGTTGACCGGACCGTTACCCCCGGCGGCGCGCGATTGCTGGAACAGCGGCTTTCAAGCCCTTCTCGAAATCTGGATGTGATCCATGCCCGGCTTGACGCAGTCAGTTTCACCGCTGGTGACAGCTTGATCGCGTCTGATCTGCGCGAAGCCTTGCGCAAAACCCCGGATCTGGACCGCGCCCTGTCGCGTTTGTCACTCGAGCGCGGCGGACCTCGTGACCTGACAGCCATACGCAACGGGCTGACACAGGCGGCCACGATTGCCGAAATCTGCACCGATCAGGATTTGCCTGTGTTGCTGGCGACCGCGCTTCAGAACCTTGTTGGTTTCGATGACTTGCTGACTTTGCTGGACGAAGCGCTGGTGGCCGAACCCCCGCTTCTGACCCGCGACGGAGGCTTTATCGCGCCAGGTTTTGATACTGAATTGGACGAGGCCCGCACCCTGCGCGACGAAGGCCGGTCCGTTATCGCCGGGTTTCAACGAAAATACGTCGAACACACCGGCATCACCTCGCTGAAAATCAAGCACAACAACGTGCTGGGCTATTTCATCGAAACCACGGCCACCCATGCCGAAAAGATGCTGAACCCACCCTTTAGCGAAGCCTATATTCATCGCCAGACGACAGCCAACCAGGTGCGGTTTACAACCGTCGAACTGTCCGAGATCGAAACTCGTATCCTGAACGCCGGAAATTTGGCGCTGGAGATTGAAAAGCGGCTCTATCAAAGGCTTTCTAGCACAATACTGGACCTCGCTGCCCGATTGAATCAGGCCGCCCGCGGGCTTGCCGAACTGGACTTGACGACCGCCTTGGCTGATCTTGCACGGGGTGAAAACTGGTGCCGCCCAAAGGTTGACGGCTCTCGCGCATTCAATGTGCAGGGTGGTCGCCATCCGGTTGTGGAACACGCCCTCCGGCAGCAAAGTGGCGGTGCATTCATTTCCAATGATTGCGATCTGAGTGTCCAAGACGGTGCGGCTATATGGTTACTGACGGGTCCGAACATGGCCGGTAAATCAACCTTTCTGCGCCAGAACGCCCTGATCGCACTGCTTGCCCAAATGGGCAGCTATGTCCCGGCCGAAGAGGCGCATATTGGCGTCGTCAGTCAGCTGTTCAGCCGCGTAGGAGCCTCGGACGATCTGGCGCGGGGGCGGTCGACGTTCATGGTCGAAATGGTGGAAACCGCCGCCATCCTGAATCAGGCCGATGACCGTGCATTGGTGATCCTGGACGAAATCGGCCGTGGTACCGCCACCTATGACGGCCTGTCCATCGCCTGGGCCACATTGGAACACCTGCACGCGGCCAACAAATGTCGCGCTTTGTTTGCCACGCATTATCATGAGCTTACGGCTTTGGCCGGTAAACTCGAAGGTGTCGATAACGCCACCGTAGCGGTCAAAGAGTGGGATGGCGAAGTCATCTTCCTGCACGAGGTTCACAAGGGCGCGGCTGACCGGTCTTATGGGGTGCAGGTTGCGCAACTAGCCGGTTTACCCGCTTCTGTTGTCGAACGTGCCCGGATGGTTCTGGACCAGCTTGAAAAAACCGAACGCGAAGGCGGCAAGCAAAAAGCGCTGATTGATGACCTGCCGCTGTTCTCTGTAGCCGCGCCGCCACCCCCACCCGCACCGAAAACTTCGCCAGTGACCAAGATATTGGAGGGTGTCCTGCCCGACGAACTGACCCCGCGCGAAGCGCTGGATCTGATCTACAAACTGAAAGAGGCGGCCAGATCCTGACCGCCCTTCATCTTTTCAAAAATACTCTCGCCGAAGGCTTGGCTTTGAAAAGCCAATCAGCTTGCTGGCGTTGAAGAGACCCCGACTTGAGCCGGACGCAACAGGCGGTCGTGCAGCATGAAACCCTCGGCAGACACCTGAATGATGTCCCCTGCCCGCGTGCCCGGCACCGGGGCCTCGAACATTGCTTCGTGCACATTCGGATCAAACCGGTCGCCAACCTGGGGCGTAATCACTTCGATCCCGTGTTTCTGGAACACATCCTTCAGGGCACGCATGGTCAGTTCGACGCCCTCCAGCAGCCCGGCGGCGACCTCTTTCTGCTCGTCAGTCGCGGCCTCAAGTGCGCGCTTCATGTTGTCGTAAACGGGCAGCATATCACGGGCCAGCTTGGAACCGCCATACTGCTCGGCATCGCGGCGCGCCTTGTCGCCACGTTTGCGTGCGTTCTCGGCATCGGCAAGCGCGCGCATGAATTTGTCTTTATACTCATCCCGCTCGGCGCGCAGCTCGTCCAGCTCGAGCGCCTCGTCACTGATCTCAGCAAACTCCTCGGCCAGCTCTTCCGCTTCTGCCGCCATGATATCGTCCAGAAAATCTTCGTTCTTGGGCTCTGCCATCTCTTACCCTCTAGCTCCGGTCGGATATCAGCTTGCCGACCAGTTGCGCCGTATAATCCACGATCGGCACGATCCGTCCATAATTCAGACGCGTGGGCCCGATGACCCCGACCGCACCGATTATCTTTCGATCAGCGTTCATATATGGAGACACCACCAAAGAGGAACCCGAAAGTGAGAAAAGTTTGTTCTCAGACCCAATAAAAATGCGCACACCCTCGCCGCTTTCCGTCAATTCAAGGAAATCCGCGATGTCGCGCTTGCGTTCCAGATCATCAAACAGGCTGCGAATACGCTCCAGCTCTCCGGCCTGGCCGGGTTCGTTCAACAGATTCGCCCGTCCCCGCACGATCAGACGGGCCGAGTCGGCTCCGTCTCCGTCCCAAGCGGCCAGCCCGCTTTCGACCAGCTCGCGCGCCAATACATCGATTTCCTGCTTGCGCGCCTGAATCTGTTTCTGCATCTGACGGCGTACTTCGCTAAGCGTGCGCCCCTCGATCAGCGCATTCAGAAAATTCGCGGCCTCGCGCATCGAACTGGGCGTCTGGCCGGGTGGTGGTGTGAACAGACGATTTTCGACATGGCCGTCCGAAAAGACCAGAACCACCAAAGCCTTGTCATGCCCCAAGGAAACAAACTCGATATGCTTGATTTCTGCTTCATGCTTTGGTGTCAGGACCAGCGACGCACCTTGCGTCAGGTGTGACAAAGCTGACCCGACCCGATCCAGCATTCCGCCAACATCGCCCGCGTTAGAGCCTAATGTTTCTTCCAGTTTTTGCTTGTCGTCGACGCCCAGATCGCCAACCTCAAGTAAACCGTCCACGAACATACGCAGTCCTTGCTGCGTCGGTACCCGACCCGCGCTGATATGCGGGCTGTCCAGAAGACCCAGAAACTCCAGGTCCTGCATCACATTGCGCACGGTTGCGGCACTGACCTTTTCCGACAGGCTGCGCGTCAGGGTTCGGCTTCCGACCGGCTCTCCGCTTTCCAGATAACTTTCGACGATCAACCGGAACACCTCGCGCGACCGGTCATTCATCTCGTCCAAAATTTTGCTCGCTTCGCTCATGCGTCTTCCCCTGCTGGTTCGTCATTAAATAGCAGGCAAATGAAAGGTCAATCGGGGTTGCATCGTAACGCTGCGGGGCGGTATCCCCAACCCAGCAAACAAAGGATTTCCCATGCGACCCTCTGGAAGAGACTTAAGTGAAATGCGCGCCGTTTCAATCGAAACGGGGTTCACCAAACATGCCGAAGGTTCCTGCCTGATCAAGATGGGCGATACCCATGTGCTATGCACCGCCACGATCGAAGATCGCGTACCCCCTTTCATCAAGGGTTCGGGGCTTGGCTGGGTCACCGCCGAATACGGTATGCTGCCCCGCGCAACCAACACCCGGATGCGGCGTGAAGCGGCCTCGGGCAAGCAAGGTGGCCGTACGGTGGAAATTCAGCGCCTGATCGGTCGCGCCCTGCGGGCCGGTGTCGACCGGGTTGCACTTGGCGAACGTCAGATCACGGTTGATTGCGATGTGATCCAGGCCGATGGCGGCACCCGCTGTGCCTCGATCACCGGCGGCTGGGTTGCTCTGCGATTGGCCGTCAACAAACTGATGAAGGCAGGTGACGTGATTTCAGATCCGCTGGTTGATCCGGTCGCCGCCGTGTCCTGCGGTATCTATGCGGGCCAGCCTGTTCTGGATCTCGACTATCCCGAAGACAGCGAGGCCGGTGTCGACGGAAACTTTATCATGACCGGGTCAGGCAAACTGATCGAGGTCCAGATGAGCGCCGAAGGTTCTGTATTCAGCCGCGCCCAGATGGATCAGCTGATGGATCTTGCGGAAAAAGGTGTTGCCGAGCTGGCCGCAGCCCAGAAAGCCGCCACCGCATGACCCGTAAGTTTGACAGCGACAGGCTTCTGGTTGCGACCCACAACAAAGGCAAGCTTGAGGAGATGGCGCATCTCCTCGAACCTTTTGGCGTGACGGTTGTGGGTGCGGCGGACATGGACCTGCCTGAACCGGAAGAGACCGAGGACACCTTTGTCGGCAACGCCCGGATCAAGGCCCACGCCGCCGCAAAGGCCACCGGGCTGCCCGCCCTGTCAGACGATTCTGGAATCACCATCGACGCGCTGGACGGCGCGCCGGGTGTTTATACCGCTGATTGGGCCGAAACCGGCAACGGTCGCGACTTCCTGATGGCGATGACCCGCGCCCATAATGAGCTTGAGGCAAAGAGCGCCCCCCACCCCCGCACCGCGCAATTCCGCAGCACACTGGTGCTGGCCTGGCCTGATGGGCACGATGAAGTGTTTGAAGGTGTTGCCCCCGGTCATCTTGTCTGGCCCATCCGCGGCGAAGGTGGATTTGGCTATGATCCGATGTTTGTTCCCGAAGGATACGACATTACCTTTGCCGAGATGGATCGCTGGGAAAAGAACAAGATCAGCCATCGCGGACGCGCGGTTGAGAAGTTCGTGAAAGGCTGCTTTGGCGGATGATTGGCGCAACGGGGGCTTTGGCCTTTACGTGCATTGGCCTTTTTGCGAGGCCAAGTGCCCCTATTGCGACTTCAACAGCCATGTTTCCAGAAACATTGATCAAAAACAATGGCTTGAAGCCTATCTGAGCGAATTGCGGCGCTCGGCCGCCGAAACCCCGGATCGGGTGCTGAACACGATTTTTTTCGGCGGTGGAACCCCGTCTCTGATGGACCCGGAAACCGTTGCCGCAGTGACCAGTGAGGCCCGTGCGCTCTGGCACCCCTCCAACACCATGGAAATCACGCTGGAGGCAAATCCCGGATCAGTCGAGGCCGGGCGGTTCGCGGCCTATCGTGATGCAGGCGTCAACCGGATATCGATGGGTGTGCAGGCGCTCAACGACGAAGACCTGCGCCGCTTGGGGCGAATTCACACTTTGGCCGAGGCCCGCGCTGCTTTTGACATCGCCCGTGATTGTTTTGAACGGGTGAGCTTTGACCTGATCTATGCCAGGCAACACCAAACGTTGGACGCTTGGAGGGCCGAGTTGAACGAAGCTCTGTCCATGGCCGTGGATCACCTGTCGCTGTATCAGCTGACAATCGAAGAAGGCACGGCTTTTGGCGATCGTTATGCTGTCGGAAAGCTGCGCGGCTTGCCCGAAGATGACAGTGCGGCCGACATGTACCTTGCAACACAAGAGATTTGCGAGAAACACGGCCTGCCCGCCTATGAGGTGTCCAACCATGCCCGCCCCGGCGCAGAGTCGCAGCACAATCTGGTCTATTGGCGTTACGGGGATTATGTCGGCATTGGTCCCGGTGCTCATGGGCGAATAACGGTGGGTGGTGAAAGACACGCGACCGAAACCCATCTGAACCCGCAGCGTTGGCTTGACGCTGCTGCAAAGGGTGACGGAGAAAAGAAACGCTATGTCCTTTCGCCTGAAGATCAGGCGAACGAATACCTTATGATGGGCATGAGGATATCAGAAGGACTAGATATAAATAGGTGGGAAGCCCTGTCAGGCCATCCACTTTCTGACGAAACCGTGGACCATCTGGTCGGCATTAATATGATTGAACGTGAAAACAACAAACTCAGAGCAACACCAGCGGGGCGCGCCGTGCTGAATGCTGTAATCCGGGAATTGATGGGCTGAATATGCAGTATCTTTGGGCGGGGCTGGGATTGCTTTGCGTTGCGATGGCCGCGATTGGGGTTGTTCTGCCTCTTCTTCCAACGGTTCCGTTTTTGTTGCTGGCAGCGTTTTTCTTTGCGCGATCCTCTTCACGGTTGCATAACTGGCTACTGTCGCACCGGATTTTCGGGCCAATGATACTGGATTGGCAGAGTTCGGGCGCAATACGCCCGGCCGCAAAAAAGGCAGCAACCTTATCGGTCTCCGCCGTTTTCGGGGTGTCTTTGCTACTATCCGTTCCGCCCTTCGTGCTGATCATTCAGATCATTGTTCTGGGTGGCGTCCTGATATTTATCTGGACGCGCCCTAACGGCTGAGCTTTGCACAAAGATCGTCAAGCTGATCCAGGTTTTCATATGTCAGAACAACCTGACCGGATTCCGTTCCCGCCTTGTGGTTGATTGAGACTTTCATTGCCAGAATCGCAGACAGGTCTTTTTCCAGTGCGCGCGTATCAGCATCTTTTCCAGCATCCAGATTCCTGGATCTGGAAGCAGGTCGTGCAGTGTCGCCTTGCTGTTGTTTCTTGACCAACGCTTCGGTTGCACGCACAGACAGGCCATCCTTGACGATCTGTTTTGCCAATTCCGAGGGGTTTTCCGCCGTAATCAGCGCACGCGCATGGCCGGCCGATAATTTCCCTTCAATAACAAGTGTTTGTACGTCTATTGGCAGAGACAAAAGCCGCAACAGGTTCGCAATGTGGCTGCGGCTTTTCCCCAATGCCTCGGCAAGCTTTTCTTGCGTGTGCCCAAAGCGATCCATCAACTGCCTGTAGCCGGCGGCCTCTTCCACCGCGTTCAGGTCAGCACGCTGGATGTTTTCGATAATTGCAACTTCCAGTACTTCGGTATCATCAAACTCACGCACGATCACTGGGATCTCGTGCAGCTGCGCCATCTGAGCCGCCCGCCACCTGCGTTCACCAGCGACGATTTCATATTCTCCGGCCCCCGCCGGACGTACGATCAAGGGTTGGATAATACCTTTTTCCCGGACCGACGCGGCAAGCTCATCCAGTTGTTCGGGTTGAAACGTGCGTCGCGGCTGATTTGGGTTTGCCTTCAGCTTTTCGATCGGAACTTTCAGATCAGGTCTGCGCGCGTCAGATGATACCCGGTTGCCCGCTTCCGGATTAACATCCGCCATGAGTGCGGACAATCCCCGGCCCAACCCTCTGGATTTCGCTTTCCTGGTGCTCATGTCGGCCTCCTCACCACCGCTCATGCTGCGGTTTTGTTGTTCTTATGCATGATCTCACGGGCCAGATGCCGATACGCCATCGCACCAAGTGATCCCGAGTCATACTGCAATACCGGCAGCGCATAGGATGGCGCCTCGCTGACCCGCACATTCCTGGGTATCTTTGTTTTAAAAACCATCTCACCCAGATTGTCACGCGCATCCTTTTCGACCTGGCGGGACAAGTTGTTGCGGTTGTCATACATGGTTAACACAACACCTTCGATTCTCAGGTCTGGATTCGCGGTTTGCCGGACCTCCCGGATCGTCAACATCAATTGCGAAAGACCCTCCAACGCAAAGAACTCACTTTGCAGCGGCACAAGGACAGAATGGGCGGCAACCATCGCATTTACGGTCAAGAGGTTCAGTGACGGCGGGCAATCTATCAGGATGAAATCCAGCTCAAACGCATCCACTGCCGTCTGACGCAGCGCATCGTGCAGCAGATAGCTGCGTTTTTCGTTGGAAATCAGCTCTATATCTGCCGAGCTCAAGTCAACCGTTGCAGGGACAACCAGAAGGTTTTCGATCTCCGTCTCCTGAACCACTGCCTCCAAGGGCGCGTCGTCCAGGATGAGATCATAAGTGGTCCAATCCCGATCTTCGACCCCTAATCCGGTTGATGCGTTACCTTGTGGATCGAGGTCAACCACCAATACCCTGCAGCCAGCTTCGGCCAATCCTGCCGCTAGGTTGATTGCTGTGGTTGTTTTCCCTACTCCGCCCTTCTGATTGGCAACCGCAATTATCCGGGGTCCGGACGGTCGAGACAGATCAACCACGTGATACTCCTTTGATCTTAAGGATAACGGCCTGAGGTTCAGTTAAACTTGTAATAGCCTCAGCATCGAAATTCCATTCCTCACGCGCTTCATCCAGCTCTTTTTTCCAGTTTGCACCTTTAGGCAACAGCGCGGTCCCGTTTTCACCTAAATGTCTGTCACAAAATGATAACAATGTACGCAGATCCGCCAGCGCGCGCGCCGAAACGATGTTTGCGCCCAGGGGTTCAACCACCTCGATCCGCTTGGAAATCACTTTACACGACACGCCACATTCACGGGCGACGTTACGCAGAAAAGCCGATTTTCTCTGGTCGCTTTCCACTAGGGAGAAACTGGCGGTCGGAGCTTCCTCGGCAGCAATAATGGCGCACACCATTCCGGGGAATCCGCCACCGCTGCCAAGGTCCACCCAAGTGTCAAACGTTTCAGCGCATCGAAAAACTTGGACAGAATCCAGAATATGCCGATCCCACATGAATTCCAGACTATTGCGTGAAACAAGATTTATCCTGGGATTCCAGCGGTTCACCAGATCAACATAGATTTTCAGGCGTTCGAATGTTTCACGTGAAACATTCAAGCCATCAAACTTGGAATAATCGACCGTCATGCCTGGCGTGCTCGTTGATCCCGGCGCAATTTCGCCAGAACAAGGGTCAGGGCAGCCGGAGTAACGCCTTCGACTCGGCTTGCTTGCGCTATGTTCGACGGTTTGGCCTGTGACAGTTTCTGCTTCATCTCAGAAGACAGCCCGTCCAAGCCAAAATAGTCAAATTCACGCGGGATAACATAGGATTCATCCCGCTTCATAGCCTCAACATCGCGCTTTTGCCGGTCGATATAGTTCGCATAAAGTGCGTCACGTTCGATTTGAAGCCGGATCGCCACGTCTACATCTTGTAGATCTGGTATCAATGGAAACAAGTCCTCGAAAGATGTATCCGGAAATGCCAGAATTGCCATTCCATCTCGGCGGTTTCCATCCTGGTTGACGTTGATCCCGGCTGAAAGAACTTCTTTGGGTGTGTATGTGCGAGCGGTCAGCTTGGATTTCGCTGCATCAAGCTGGCTCATTTTCTTCTCAAAATGCGCCCGACGCCTCTCTCCGACACAGCCAAGTTCCAACCCAATCGGCGTCAATCGTTGATCTGCATTATCTGCACGCAGAGACAGTCGGAACTCGGCCCTGGAGGTGAACATTCGATAAGGCTCTGCCACACCACGTGTCGTCAGGTCGTCTATCATCACGCCGATATAGCTATCTGATCTGGTGAAAATGACCGGTTCGCGGCCCTGTACGTCCAGCGCCGCGTTAAGGCCAGCAACCATCCCTTGTGCCGCAGCTTCCTCATATCCTGTGGTTCCGTTGATCTGCCCTGCCAGATATAGTCCCGGAACGTCGGGTAGCGACAAGGACGCGGTTAAGACACGTGGGTCCACATAATCATATTCGATCGCATAGCCCGGTTGCAGAATATTCGCCTTTTCAAGCCCTTTGATCGACCGAACGTATTCCAATTGCACGTCCTGAGGCAGTGACGTTGAAATACCGTTGGGATAAATCGTGTGATCATTGACGCCTTCGGGCTCAAGAAAAACCTGATGCGAGTCCTTATCTGCAAAGCGAACAATCTTATCTTCGATCGAAGGGCAATATCTTGGACCTATGCCATCGATATGGCCCCCATACATCGCCGATTTTGAGAGGTTTGCTTCGATGATCTCATGCGTCTTGGCATTGGTATGTGTAATACCGCAGGAAATCTGAGGCGCGACAACCGATGTTGACAGGAAAGAAAACAAGGTCGGGTCCTCATCCCCGTCCTGTCTTTCCAAACCTGACCAGTCGATAGTGCGCCCATCCAGACGCGGCGGTGTGCCGGTTTTCAAGCGTCCCAGCGGAAGGTTATAGCCATCCAACCTCTCGGCCAGTTTTATCGAAGGGCGATCTCCCATCCGCCCACCAGCCCGTGATACGTCGCCGATATGGATGACGCCGCGCAGGAAGGTTCCGGAAGTCAGAACAACGGCTTTGGCATGCACTTCCGACCCATCTCCAAGCAGGACACCGGCGACACGGTGTCCGTCCATCAGGAAGTCTACAACCTCCCCAACGATAACGGACAGGTTTTCCTGGTTGCTGATTTCGTTTTGCATTGCCGCACGATACAGGGCGCGGTCAGCTTGCGTTCTGGGACCCTGAACAGCCGGACCTTTTCGCCGGTTCAACAGTCGAAACTGAATACCAGCCTGGTCAGCGACGCGACCCATTACACCGTCCAGCGCGTCAATCTCTCGAACCAGATGTCCCTTCCCCAACCCACCGATAGCCGGGTTGCAGGACATGACGCCGATATCGGTCGCAGATAATGTCACCAAAGCGGTTTTCGCACCCATCCTGGCAGCGGCGTGCGCGGCTTCCGTACCGGCATGGCCGGCCCCAACCACGATGACATCAAAGTTTGAATGTTTCACGTGAAACAATCCTTATTTTCCCAAACAAAAGCTGGAGAAGATTTCATCCAACAGTGTCTCGACATCAATTCTGCCGACCAGAGATTCAAGCGCCCGTATGGCGGTTCTTAACTCCTCCGCAGCGATATCATACAGGTCCGGGCCTGATTCCAGAACCGTGATCGCAGCAACAAGTGAAGCCGATGCCTTGTTCATCGCAGCGCGATGGCGTTCACGCGTGGCTATACCATGTGTTGTGGTTCTTTCACTCAAGACCCACGAAATCTGGTCGACAAGCGCATCAATCCCCTGTCCTGTCTTTCCTGAAACACCTTCACTCTTATCTTCCCGCAGGTCTGCTTTGGGCAGAACATGGATATCGCCATCCTGCACAGCTACATCCAGCTCTTCCGGGACTTCGGTCAGAAAAACACGCAAGTCTGCCGCTTCTGCCCGTTTTCGAGCCAGCTCGATCCCAAGATTCTCGACGTGATCTTCGGTTTCCCGTAACCCGGCCGTATCCAGCAAAGTCACCGGCAATCCAGCCAGATCCATACGAACTTCGATCACATCCCGGGTTGTGCCTGCGAATTCCGAGGTAATTGCGGCTTCACGTCCTGCAAGCGCGTTCAACAGGGTTGATTTTCCTGCATTGGGAAGACCAACAATAGCCACTTCAAATCCGGTACGAATACGCTCGGCAATCTTCACCCCATCTGCTTCTCGACGAAGATCTGCCAGAACACCACTTGTCAAATCGCGGACTTCCGGCGTGACGTCGGTGGGGACGTCTTCATCAGCGAAATCGATGACGGCTTCCAGCAACGATGCCGCGCGGATCAGATCGCGCCGCCAGCGCTCGGCCAGCGTGCCAAGCTCACCGGCAAGAATGGTCTGGGCCTGCTTACGCTGTGCCTCGGTTTCCGCGTCAATCAGGTCTGCAAGGCCTTCGACCTGTGTCAGATCCATCTTGCCATTTTCAAGGGCCCGGCGTGTGAATTCACCCGGGTCCGCCAGCCGCAGCCCATCGGTGTTCGACAAACAGCGCAGAACCGCATTGACCGAGGCCGTGCTGCCATGGATCTGAAGTTCTGCCACGTCTTCCCCGGTGAAACTTGCCGGTGCCTGAAAGGTCAGAACCAGACCATCATCCAGACGTGATCCGTCCTGATCCCGCAGGGTGCGCAAGACTATTCCCCGCTTGGGCAGTTCCGCGCCGCTCAGACATGCGGCTGCGGAATGCGCTTCGGGGCCAGAGAGGCGGATGACCGCCACCCCTGCTTTGCCTTGCGCGCTGGCCAAGGCGAATATCGTATCCATTCGTAGGCCTCGCGTCGCTTAAGACCTGTGTCAGGTGTTCATTGAATCGAAGAACTCGCCATTTGTCTTCGTCTGTTTCAACTTCGACAACAGGAACTCGATTGCGTCGGTGGTGCCCATAGGATTGAGGATACGGCGCAGAACGAAGGTTTTGGCCAGATCGCCCTTGTCGACCAGCAGGTCCTCTTTCCGTGTACCGGATTTGAGGATGTCGATCGCCGGGAACACGCGTTTGTCTGCAATCTTGCGGTCCAAAACGATTTCCGAGTTACCAGTACCTTTGAATTCTTCAAAGATCACCTCGTCCATCCGGCTGCCGGTATCGATCAGCGCCGTGGCGATGATGGTAAGCGATCCGCCCTCTTCGATGTTCCGGGCCGCGCCGAAGAAACGCTTGGGCCGCTGCAACGCGTTTGCGTCCACACCACCGGTCAGAACTTTGCCCGAGGATGGTACAACAGTGTTAAAAGCCCTACCAAGTCTTGTGATTGAGTCGAGCAGAATAACAACATCTCGTTTATGTTCGACCAGGCGCTTGGCCTTTTCAATGACCATCTCCGACACGGCCACGTGACGCGTTGCGGGCTCATCGAAGGTTGACGACACAACCTCACCCTTAACCGAGCGCTGCATGTCGGTCACTTCTTCCGGGCGTTCGTCGATCAGCAGGACGATCAGGTAACACTCCGGATGGTTCTGTTCGATCGAATGCGCGATGTTCTGCAGGATCACGGTTTTACCAGTCCGCGGCGGTGCCACGATCAGCGAACGCTGACCTTTACCGATCGGTGCAACCAGATCGATCACGCGCGCGGACTTATCCTTGATGGTGGGATCTTCGATTTCCATCTTAAGACGCTCATCCGGGTACAGAGGTGTCAGGTTGTCGAACAGGATCTTGTGCTTGGCCTTCTCGGGATCTTCAAAGTTGATCATGGTGACATTGGTCAGCGCGAAATAACGCTCATTCTCGTCCGGCGCCTTGATCTCGCCCTCGACCGTGTCCCCGGTCCGCAGTGAGTGCAGACGGATCATATCAGGCGAAACATAGATATCATCAGGACCCGGTAGATAGTTTGCCTCGGGCGAGCGCAGAAAGCCGAACCCATCCTGTAGCACTTCCAGTACGCCATCACCGCCGACGGTCCAGCCATCATCGGCACGTTCGCGCAGAATCTGGAACATCATCTCGCCTTTGCGCATGGTCGAGGCGTTTTCGATCTCCAGCTCTTCGGCCATTGCCAGAAGGTCTTTGGGGCTTTTGGCTTTCAGGTCGGCCAAATTCAGGGATTCATTGGACATGATACATACCTTCACCGCTGAAAACGCGGCTTGAAGTGGAATTTCAGTACGGAAAATACGCCGCCCGGACGGGCGTGTTGTGATCTACATAAGCGCAGCGTCGTTCGGAGTCAAATAGGCGTTCAGAACTTCAGAATGACCGCCAGAACGATGGTAACCATCAGAATGGTCGGAACCTCGTTCATCATGCGATATTGCCGCCCAGTGAGCTTATTCTGGCCTGCCAGAAAATCCATTCTTCGGGCCACAAGCCAGTGGTGGAACCAGGTCATCGCGATCACGCCCGCGCCTTTAACCCAGGGCCATGCGAAATCCCATCCGACGATCCCCGGTGTGAACACCATGATCAGCCCGCATAACCAGGTCACAACCATCGCGGGGCGCATGATCACCCGCAGCAGCTTGTCTTCCATTTCAAAGAAGATGTCTTGCGCGCCCTCTACGGCCTGCGCTTTTTCGACGTGATAAACAAACAGTCTGGGTAGATAGAACAAGCCTGCCATCCATGAGATCACGGCCATGATATGTAATGACTTCACCCACGGGTAAATCGTGAAAAGAAGGTCTGTCATGCCGGCTCCGAGCGTTGTTCGGAACTCTCACTAATAAAAAAATAAGAAAAGAAAAAGGATGATGGTTTTGTAGGGTGCCAAATATCCGTGGATTATTATTTTTACCCTAGCGTTTTCCCCAGGGGGACAAAAAATCTGAGGTTCCCAGAGATTCTGTTGATAGTACAAATTATATATATAAATCAATTATTTAAGTTGGATCAGGAAAATCTGGTCTGTGGATAACCCGATGGGTATCGCTGGATACATCTGTTATCCCACGAGTTAGAGTTATCCTTGTCCCGACAGGATGAGATTTGAGCGACTCGGGGATCTTTGCCACAATATTCCCGGGGTTGCGTGTCAACCGGAAAACCATACAAAACACCCCAGAACTCTCATCGATTTGCACACGGGGTTTTCCACATGTCTGTCCCCATTCTTCTGGCTTCGGGATCTGTTATTCGCGCGCAACTGCTAAGGAACGCAGGTGTGCCGTTTGCGGTTCAAACGGCGCGCGTGGATGAAGAGACGGTCAAACGGGCGTTGCTGGCAGAGGATGCCGCACCACGCGATATTGCGGATACGCTGGCTGAGATCAAAGCGCGTAAGGTCAGTGACAAAAACCTCGGCGCCATGGTGATCGGTTGCGATCAGGTGCTGGATTTCGAAGGGCAGCTGCTGTCAAAGCCCGAAACCCCGGAACAGGCGTTGGCCCAACTGAAAGATATGCGCGGCAAGCGGCACATGCTTTTGTCCGCTGCTGTGATCTATCAGGATGGTGAGCCGATCTGGCGGCATGTGGGGCAGGTGCGTTTGCGGATGCGGGCCAGTTCCGATGCCTACCTGAAAGACTATGTTGCGCGGAACTGGGACAGCATTCGCCATGCCGTCGGAGCCTACAAGCTGGAAGAAGAAGGCGTCCGCCTGTTCGCCACCATTGACGGCGACTATTTTAACGTTTTGGGTATACCTCTGTTAGAGCTTCTCAACTTTCTGGCTGTCAAAGGGGTGATCGAGCAATGACAGACAACCGGGTTCCTTTAGCCGGAGTGATCGGGCACCCCATCGGGCATTCGCGTTCACCCAAGCTGCACGGGCATTGGTTAAAGACCTATGGGCTTGTCGGGCATTATATCCCGATGGACGTCGCCTCTGCTGATCTGGAGACTGTGCTGCGAACCCTGCCCAAAGCGGGCTTTGTCGGGGCCAACGTGACCGTTCCGCACAAAGAAGCTGCGTTGAAGATCGCAGATCACGTTTCCGACCGCGCAACGGTGATTGGTGCCGCAAATACGCTGGTGTTCCGAACTGATGGTTCGATCCACGCAGATAACACCGACGGGTACGGGTTTATGGAGAACCTGCGCAATGGCGCACCTGACTGGAATGCGAAAGATGGCCCGGCGGTTGTGTTTGGTGCCGGGGGCGCTGCCCGTGCCGTTTTGCAGGCTTTGTCTGATGCCGGGGTGCCGGAAATCCTGTTGACCAACCGGACGCGCGCACGCGCGGATCATCTGAAGGAAGAATTCGGCCAACGCATTCGCGTGGTCGATTGGGTTCAGGCGGGGAATGTCATTGAAAACGCCGAACTGGTGGTCAATACGACTTCACTGGGGATGCAGGGCCAGCCAGAGCTGCGCGTGCCGTTGGACGGGTTGCAGCCCGGTGCCGTGGTAACGGACCTGGTCTATGCCCCGTTGAAAACCCGCCTGCTTCAAACCGCCGAGGAGGCCGGATGCACCACGGTTGATGGTCTGGGGATGTTGCTGCATCAGGCCGTTCCTGGGTTTGAACGCTGGTTTGGTGTTCGCCCCGAAGTAGACGCGGATACGCGCGCGGCGGCCCTGGCATGAGTTTTACGCTTGGCCTGACAGGCTCAATCGGCATGGGGAAAAGCACCACAGCGCAGATGTTCGTTGAAGAAGGGTGCGCATTGTGGGATGCGGATGCGGCGGTGCATCGGCTGTATGCCATTGGTGGAGCAGCGGTTGAACCAATGCGGGCAGCCTTTCCCGATGCGATACGTGATGGGGTGGTCAGCCGAGACGCGTTGAAACGAATTATCGCGGGTGACCCGGCCACGTTGAAAGCGATTGAGGCGATTGTGCATCCACTTGTCGCTGCTGATCGTGCGGAATTTCGCGAAAGCGCTACAAGCGACATCCTGGTGTTCGATATTCCGCTTTTGTTTGAAACGGGCGCTGATGCAGCAATGGACGCAGTGGCCTGCGTTTCGGTCCCGGCCGAAGACCAAAAGCGGCGCGTAATGGAACGCGGAACAATGACCGAGGCGCAGTTCGAGCAGATCCGCGCCAAGCAGATGCCGAACGATGAAAAATGCGCGCGGTCGGATTTTGTGATCGTGACCGATACTCTGGACCACGCCCGCGCGCAGGTGCAGGATGTGGTCAGGCAGATACGGGCGGGGATGGCACATGCGTGAGATTGTACTGGATACCGAAACCACCGGGTTTGACCCCGACAGCGGGGATCGGATCGTGGAAATCGGCGCCGTTGAGCTGTGGAACCACGTTGCAACCGGTGAAACCTATCACGTCTATATCAACCCCGAACGCTCGATGCCGGAAGAGGCGTTTGGCGTGCATGGTATAGGTCCCGATCTGCTGGAAACCCCGCGCCCGCCGGAAAAGGGCGAAGTGACGCTGAAAGACAAGCCGGTCTTTGCAAAGGTTGGCCATGGGTTTCGCGAATTTGTTGGCGATGCACGGTTGGTGATCCACAACGCCTCATTCGACATGAAGTTCCTGAATGCCGAGCTGAAATGGATGGGTGCCCCGCTTATCCCGATGGAGCAGGCGCTGGATACACTGGCAATTGCCCGGAAACGGTTCCCCGGTTCGCCAGCGTCACTGGATGCGCTGTGCCGTCGCTTCAATATCGACAACTCGAACCGTGTGTTGCACGGCGCGTTGCTCGACTCGGAAATTCTGGCCGAGGTTTACCTGGAATTGATCGGTGGACGGCAGCCTGATTTTGGTCTGTCGACATCCGCATCTTCTGCGGACGGTGGCAGCGATGATTGGCGAGCTACACCGCGCAGCACACCATTGCCATCCCGGATCACCGAGGATGAGCGCGCGGCACATGAAGCTTTCGTGGAAAAACTGGGCGAGAACGCCTTGTGGACCCGCGCCTGATCCGGACGGGCGCGGGTCAAAACATTACGCGTCGGCTTTTTGGGCCTGTTCGGCCTGACGGCGCATCAACTCATTGCGATAGAGCGCAACGAAATCGATATTGTCCAGGTTGACCGGCGGGAAGCCGCCATCGCGGGTGATATCGCTGACGATGCGGCGCAGGAACGGGAACAACATGCGCGGGCACTCGATCATCAGGAACGGGTGCAGCTGATCTTCCGGCACACCTTCCACGTGGAACATTCCGCAATAGTCCAGTTCACACAGGAACAAGATGTCATCCATGCCTTTGGCTTTGGATGTCAGGTTCAGCTTGATCGAAACTTCGAACTGATGGTCCGCCGCGCGTTTTTTGGCATCCAGATTCACCTGAACGGCGATTTCCGGTTGTACGTCTCCGGAAACGCCCTTTTGCGCCATCACGTTTTCAAAGGACATATCACGGATGAACTGCCCCAGAACACGCATCTGAACCTGCGGGGCGGCTTGGGCCGCAGTGTTTTCTGCAGCGTTTTCTTCGGCCATGGATCTACTCCAAAAATGAAATTCGCCACTGCTTAGCAAGTTGGGCGCGGCACCTCAATGCTGGTGGGGGCCTTCCACCCATTTCGAAGGCTTCGAGGGGTCTTTTTTTGGCCGAACTTCGGTGAATTCCCCATCGATGATATCGCCCTGATCGAAAGGGTTCCCCCGGGTTTGATATCCGGGGCCCGGCCCCATCTGGAACTGGGTTACTGTAACCTTGGATTTCAGGTACCGGAAAACGGCGACGCGGATACCGGGAACTAACAACGCAAAACCAACGGCATCAGTGAAAAAGCCCGGTGTCAGCAACAAAGCGCCCGACAACAGGATCATTGCCCCATGGGCCAGGGGTTCGGTCGGATCGTCCAATTCGGCAAAGGACCGTTGCAGCCGTCCAAGCGCCATGCGACCTTGTGTCCGCACCAAAACCGTGCCCAGAACCGCGGTCAGCACTACGATGGCAAGTGTCGGCCACAACCCAATCAAACCACCAACCTGAATAAACAGCGCGATTTCGATTATGGGCACCAACAAAAATGCCAAGAACAGATACATTTGCGTTATCCTTTCCCTTAGGCCGGGCTGTGGACTTGCCACTCACTGTCACCTACATAGTGGCATGAGGCCGTGTATACAAAGTCGCGGCGTTGAAAAGAGAATGAAATGAGCGACAACCCTATGATCCAGCTCCTGGTCCTGGCCGGAATTGCCATTTTCCTGATCCTGCGCCTCAAAAGCGTACTGGGCACGCGTGAAGGCTTTGAAAAACCGCCTGTGCAGCAACAGCCCGAAGCGCATAAATCGCGCCGCGGTTTCGAGGTGATCGATGGCGGCCCGGATCATGACATTACCGACCATGTCGCCGAAGACAGCGAACAGGCGCAAACCCTGGCTGCAATGAAACGTGTCGAGCCCGGCTTCTCGGTCGGCGAGTTCGTTCAGGGTGCGCGCGGTGCGTATGAGATGATCGTGATGGGGTTTGAAAGGGGCAATCTGGATGAAATCCAGCCTTTCCTGTCGGAAGAAGTGTTCGAGACTTTCGTTTCGGTCGTGGCAGCACGTGAAGATCAGGGCCTGACCATCGAGGCTGAATTCATCGGCGTGCGGGAAACCACCCTGACGGATGTGAAATTCGACAAGGACTCAAACCAGGCCGAAATCACGATGAAGTTCGTGGGAGAGCTGACCTCGGTCGTGCGCGATCGCGGAGGCGACATCGTCGAAGGCAACCCGAATACCGTGAAGCGCCAGAAGGACAGCTGGACCTTTGCCCGTGTCATGGGCAAGGACGATCCGAACTGGCTGCTTGTCGCCACGGACGCATGATTGCAACGCTTCGGTCGCTTTTACTGGTGGGCGCAATGACCACCGCCAGTGCTGCCGGAGCCGAGGCAACGCGATCCATTCTGTCGTTTGACGATCTGCAGGGCTGGGCGGAGGACGACCACGGCTCGGCCCTTTCCGTTTTTCTGAACACGTGCGCTGATCTGGATGACCCGGATTGGCGCGCCTTGTGTGGTGTGGCCAGAACATATGAACCGGATGCTGCCCGCGCCTTTTTCGAGTTATTCTTCCGCCCTGTTCTGGTCGAGGATGACAAAGAGGGCCTGTTTACCGGCTATTTTGAACCCGAGCTTGACGGCGCGCGCACCCGGACAGACCGTTTCAAATACCCGATCTACAAGATGCCACCCGAAGCCCGTGCGGAAGGACCATGGCTGAGCCGTCGTGACATCCTGACCGGCGATGTGATGCAGGGCCGCGGGCTAGAGATTGCCTGGGTCGACGACCCAGTTGAGCTGTTCTTTCTGCAAATTCAGGGCTCGGGGCGTATTCGATTGTCGGATGGCGGTGCGCTGCGGGTTGGATATGGTGGTGCGAATGGTCACCCCTATCGGTCGATCGGTGTCGAGTTGGTGCGACGCGGGGTTCTGGGTGCGCATGAGGTCAGCGCCCAGATGATCCGCGCCTGGGTGCGCAAGAACCCCGAGGCCGGTGCCGAGTTGCTGTTTCACAACCCGTCATACGTGTTTTTTCGCGAAGTTTCACGCGTTGCCCCCGAATTTGGACCTTTGGGGGCGATGAACCGGTCGATCACGACAATGCGCTCGATTGCGGCGGACCCCGCCTATACACCATTGGGCGCACCTGTCTGGGTGGAAAAGGACGGTGAAAACCCGTTGCGACGGCTAATGATCGCGCAGGACACAGGCGCGGCCATCAAAGGCGCGCAACGGGCGGACATCTTTTTCGGTACCGGTGAAGAAGCCGGACAGGCTGCGGGCAGGCTGAAAGATCCGGGTCGGATGGTTCTGTTGTTGCCTATTCAGCGCGCCTATGCCCTGTTACCGGATGAATTCTGATGACCCGGCGCAAACTGACAACCGATGAGATCGAGCTTTGGCGCAAGGTCACCAAACAGGCCGAGCGTCTGCATCCGGACTGTCCTCAGACCGTCCATCCGACCACCCTGCCGAAACCCAGGCCCAGAAAAACACCAAAACCCCGGTTTGAGGTGTTTGAGCTTGGTCAGAACCTTCAGCCGAACTCGAAGCCAAACGATCTGAAACCATCGTTGACGGACGCGCTGCGTGCCGCGCCTGTTCAGATGGATATCAAGGCTTTTGGCCGGATGAAGCGCGGTAAGCTAAAGCCCGAAGGCAAGCTGGATCTTCACGGTATGCGGGTTGATACGGCCCATCCTGCGTTGATCCGTTTTATCCTGAGCGCGCAGGCACAAGGTAAACGACTGGTTCTGGTGGTAACCGGCAAGGGCAAGGACCGCGACGAACCCGGCCCAATCCCGACGCCGCGTGGCGTATTACGCAATCAAGTGCCGCATTGGCTGTCCATACCGCCGTTGGCGCAGGCGGTGATGCAGATCAACCCCGCGCATATCAGTCATGGCGGCGAGGGTGCTTATTATGTCTATCTCAGACGAATGCGCTAAAAATCCCGACGGGCGCGGGAAATACCTGTTCGGACCAGAACGCAAACCAGCACGAAGAACACCCCAACCCAGATGAACTGTGTGTTCAGCGAAACGCCAAGGTCAATCAGAACGCCGGTCAGGCCGGGGCCGATGGCCGACCCCAGCACCATGACAGCCGCGGCCATCGCCTTGATCGCACCGATATGCCGGGTTCCGTAGAATTCGGCCCAGAATGCGCTGGGCAATGTGCTGTTTGCTCCAACGGTCAAAGCCAGGAAGACCAGCCCCAGGGTCGCGCCGCTGATCGAATTGGTTGTGCCCAGAATGACGAACCCAAGTGCGATCGGAAGCTGGTAGTAGGGCATGATCCGGGCGGTCCCCCATTTATCCAGCGCCCAGCCTGCGACAAACATGGAAAACAGAGATATTCCGGTAAAGATCGGGAATAGAGCCACCAGTTGGATATGCTGCCATCCCTTCACATCGGCCAGAAAAACCTGATGGAAGAAAAATGCGGTGATGAATGCGGATGGCCCAAGCACTGATGGCACCATAAACCAGAACAAAGGATGGAACAGAGCGTCCCGCCGGGTCCAGTGTTTTCCCTGCATTCCCGATGCTGAAAACGCGTTGGCGAGGCTTTGTGGAGTTCTCTCTTCTCGCAGCAGCCGCATCAGAACCGGAATACCCAGTACCGTGATGCCCGCCGCGGCAACCCACAGCCAGCGCCAATCCAGATAGGCCATGGCGCCAACAAAAATCAGCGGCAACAACGCCTCGCCAAGCGCATAGCCGGTGGACGCGATGGAAAGTGCTTTGCCCCGCGTAACCGTGAACCAGCGGGCCATTGCGACCACGGCAAGATGCGTGCTCATCCCCTGCCCAAATAACCGCAGCAGAAAGATCACCAGTGGTAACAGCAGCAGCCAGGTGTTCAGCGCCATTGCAATGGCGGCCAACGCCAGTCCCGCCAACACAACTGGGCCCAATACCCGTACGCGGAAGATATCCGTCAACCCTCCAGCCCAGATCATCACGATTGCAGACAGGGTCGTGCCTAACGTGTACAGCCCACCCCATGCGCCGTGGCTGAGGCCATATTCAGAGCGGATTTCACCAGCAAAGACCGAGATGAAAAAGGTTTGCCCGAAACTGGACAGAAATGTCAGCAGAACGCCGGTCGCAAGCCAGGTCGCGTTGTCCACAAGAAACCGGTGCAGGGAAACCCGCGTCACGGATTGCTCACCTGGGCCTGGCCGGTTTCAGTCAGCACGATTTCTGTTGCGCCAACAGGATTGCGCTGGCTTGGCGGTACGAGGATGTCGATCCCGCGCCGGTCATCGCGCCCAAAGGTTTCGCTGACCCGGCGCACGGAGCGGAGGATAGTCAACAGGGCCGGAGAAGTGGCGGCCACAAAATGGGAAGATTCCGCATCGCTGTTGAAGGCAGTCGTATCCACGATTTCAATCGGATATTCGGACAGTTTCTCGGCCGATCCGATATTGCCCAGCCTTTCACCATCGGCGGTTCCCCTCAGCCGACCTGAAATGTTCAGGATCTTATCTTTCTTGGACACCATCACGACAAAAGGATCAGGAGGATTGTCGATACTGTTCATCTGCGACCGAAAAACATCCACGTCCAGATCGGGAGAGATCAGAATAACACCTTCCAGATTTCGCTTTGCCCAGCCCGGCTGTTTCAGTTCGGTTTGCCGTATCATCTCCATAGCCAGCGCGCCGCCCATTGAATGCGCCACAAGGGCCACCCGCCTGACCCCCATCGACTTGAGAAGACGAATGGTTTCCTCCAGCCCATCACGGGCAAACAACATGCTGTCCAGATCATAGGCATAACCATAGCCTGTCGCGCGGCTGGGCCATGAATAGACAAGGATTTGACCGGGAATACCGATATCATGTGACAGCTGAGCAGCCCTGAACAATGTCTCTGTCTGAGTGGAGTTATAGCCATGCACAAAAATCGTGACTTCGTCAGCCCCACTCAGCCTGTCCTTCAACTGTTGCGGCCCGCTTAGCTGATCGACCTCTGCCAGTACGAACTGCTTTCTCGGGTCAGGGTTTGCGTATGAAAATTTAAGGCTTCCCGGTGAACGGCCCGGTGGTATCGACACGGTCGTTTCCAGAAATTGCAGGCGTTCTGCGCGGCGGAATCCATACGCGCCATCGGGCTCGCGCGCACGTGTGGTGGCCGCAAAAACCGTTTCGGGAGTTCCGATTTTCAATGCAGATGGGACCGTTTCGGATACCGTCCGGTCGACGCAGGCCGCCAGCACGACCGGACACAGAATGAAGATTAAGAAACGCAGCACGGATAGCCCCCGGAAACAAGTGCCGACACGCTACCTTATTCTAATCCCGCGTCCAGCACGGCTACGCGCAAAAGCGGCAGAAACCGGCCTGAGCGGGTACAATCTGTAACAGACCGTACCCCTACGAAACCGACCTTTGCCGGTACCGATAGCCTAGACCTCTGTGTCCTCGCCCTGCTCTTTGCGCGGCATTTCTTCGATCAGGCGTGTTTCCAGCAATTGCCCGTTTCGATACAGGATCGGATAGGCCACCGCAGCGATGTGGCTGTTGAATTCCCGGAACGCGCGCAGGGTTTCCAGGTGGATATCGCTGGTCTCGAAGCTTTCCGTACTGCCGTGCTGCAAGCGTTTGAGGTGGCGTTTGCGGCTGTCACGCTCGGCCCGTTTGATTTCGGTTTTCTCAAGGCTCAGCAGACGGGCGCTTTCCAGATCGTCCGAGATCAGAACGTTTGAGGCCAGTTTGAGGTTGGCGAGGATGCCTTCGTGCATCTCAACCAGTTCCGACCAGCCGTCTTTTGAAAATGAAGCACCTTTCTTCCGCATGTCGCCCGCCAGAACAGTCAGCCGCTTGGCAACAACGTCGCCCGCAGTTTCCAGCCGGATTGCATATTCCATCAGGTCGCGCGCCACTTTTGCGTTCTGCTTTCCGAATGTCTCCTCGGGAATGGCAGCCACGAATTTTCGAATACCCGACAGGCAGTCGTTCACATCTTCGTCCATGTCCCTTACGGCGCGTATCTGGTCCTTGTCGCCGCTGCGGTACAATTCCAGCGACGGGCGGAACATCGACTCGACCAGATCACTCATTCGGAGCAGTTCACGCTTGAGGCTGGACAGCGCCTGGGACGGGCTGCCAGCAGTGCGTACGTCCAGCGCACTGGCCGGGCGACCTGACTGGGCCAGCGCGTTCGCAGATTTCGGGTCCGGAAAAAACTGCTCGAACGGCGCGCGCAATCGCCCGCAGAAGGGCAGCGCCAGCACCAGCAACGAGGCATTGAATGCCAGGTGCGCATTGACCAGCATCTGACCGCCCTGCAAATCCCCCAGAACACCGGCACGCAGTGCCGCAGTCGCCGCGAAAAGGGTGACTATCGCCCAGCTGCCGCGCAAGGCTAGGTTGGCAAAAGGTATGCGCCTGGCAGGCATCTCCATCCCCCGGCTCAGCCAAACAGGTATGAAGGCTGAACCGAAATTGGCCCCCAATACCAGCGACAGCCCGGCGGCAAACGGAATCGCACCAATCTGGACCAGCGTCACACACATCAGGATTGCCGCGACCGAGGAATGCATGACAAAGGCCAGCGCGCCGCCGACCAGAAACGCTGTAATATAGTCGCGTGCCAGATACTCGGCGACGGCAGGCAAAAAGGCACTGTCCCGGATCGGGTCCATGGCTTCGCGCAAAAAGCGCAATGAAATCAAGATGAACGCAATCCCCATCAGGATGCGCCCCAATTGCCGGGGCCTCTTGGCCTCGGTCTTGACAAACAGATACCCGCCAACCGCCAGAAGCAAAGGTATCAGCCAACCCAGCTGGAATGACAACACCTGAATAATCAGCGCCGAACCGAGATCAGCGCCCAGCACGATTGCAAGACCGGTGGGAAAGGTCAGGAACCCCCCAGCAGCAAAACCCGATGTCAAAAGGGCAACCGCTGCCGAGCTTTGCAGAACCACCGCCATCACAATACCCACCATTGACGCCTGCGCATAATGGCTTTGGCCCGTCATGAGGCGCTGGAACGAAGCTCCATAGCTGCGCTCGATCCCAGTGCGGACCATCCGCACTGCGTAAAGCAGCAGCATCGTGGCTCCGGCCAGGCTGATGAGAAAGCTTACTATCGCCATGATCCTACCCGTTCACCAAGTCCAACATTTCCCCGTGCAGCTCGGGTGTAGCCGCTGAAATTACCCGGCCGTCAGAATTCAAGTCAAGCGGCTGACCCTGCCAATCTGTCATCACCCCACCCGCAGCTTCAACCACGGCCAGCACTGGCAGGTAATCATAGGGCTGTAGATCATAGTCGATCACAGCATCCACATGACCCGCCGCCAGCAGGGCATGGGGGTAGCAATCATAGGCGAACCGTCTGGTCTGTCCAGATTGCATCAGCCTGTCGAATAACGCCGGATGATCGCGATAGATCTTGTCCCCTTCGTTTACAAAAAGAATGGACTGATCCAGCCGCGTTTGGGCCGAAGTCGTGATCGCATGGCCATTCAACGTGGCGCCCTGGCCAAAAACGCCGGTAAACACTTCATTTATCGCCGGCATGCCGATCACGCCGATATCGGGTTTGCCGTCAACCAGATGCCCCAACAGAAATCCAAACAGCGGATGACCTGACAGGAATGACCGGGTTCCATCGATCGGGTCGATGATCCAAACCTCGCGGCATTCCTGCCCTTCGAACCCATGTTCTTCTCCAAAGACGCCGTGATCGGGGAAATACTGTTCAAGATAGGCGCGAACCTGGGATTCAACACCCTTGTCGGCCTGTGTCACCGGGCTTTCATCCGATTTGAACTCGACCCCCAGCGCGCCACGAAAATACCCCCGCGCTGCTTCGCTGGCCAGGTCAGCTATCTTTACCGCATGAGACAGCAGGTCGGCGCTTTCGTCGGTCTGTGAGGTCCTTGGATTCAGCATTCGATTCTATCCTGTTTAGCGATGAAGCGCGGGTATTGGAGGCGATAAGTTAGAAAGCCCCTTGTCGGCGTCGGTTTGGGTAAAGCCCAAACAAAAGCCTTTGACACTCACTTTTTGTCTGAAGTGAGTCTTGCTGCATCGGGGTCCTCAAATTCCACCACAAGTTTCCACAGTAATCCCACAAAACCACCCAAATACAACAGAAAAATCTTACATTACCTCGTATTCAAGATAAATGTGTGGATTTAGAGAAATACCACGCCGACTGTTTTATGCAGACTCAGGCCGGTTGTCTGCAAAACAGTCAAACCCCAATGTCAGAGGTCCGTTGGGGGCCGGAAAGCTTGAAAAAAGCCGTGTGTTTTTACTCGTGCTGTTTGCCCGAAGTCGATGAAGACAAGTTCCGCGTTGACCATACAGCTCGTAGAAAAGCCACCTGTTTGGCGCGTTTTCGTTTTGAAAACAAAACCAGAGGAGAAGCCACCTGCAGCAAAGCACTTATCAATGCATTCAAAAAAGGAGCCGGGCGTTTGTGTTTGCGCGCTGTGTAAACACGTGAGCGACCCATGTGCCAGGCTTTGATCGCAGCTATCTTTGGGTTCTTGGGAGAAGATTCTCCACCAATATGGGTCACTTCCGCGTCGGGAAGGAATATCAAAGGCCCCACTTGTTCATTCAAACGCAGACAGATGTCGTCATCTTCGTGGTACAAGAAGATATTTGCATCGAATCCACCGACCTTCTCGAACGCCGACTGGCGCACAAGCAACGCTGCGCCAGACAATATCGGAACCTGTAAATCAGTATCGGTTTCAATCCCGCGCAACCACTTATTACGTGGTAGCAAGACACTGGATCGTTTCAGCAATCCTTTGCCAGACTTTTGAGTAAATGCGGGGTTGAACGCTGAAGCAGTTTTGTGACGGTCTGCACCGGCCAGCAACTTCTCCAAGCTGCCGCTCGTTAAGCGCGCGTCCGGATTCAAAAACAGCAAGTATTCCGTCTCTACCCCGGCTGCACCCTGGTTACACCCTACTCCAAAACCCATGTTCTGGTCGTTTAGAATGAGTTTGGCGTTCTTGAGTTGTGCAAGCCGCTTTAGCTCTTCTAAATCGCCTGAACCATTGTCGACCAACACTATCGGAACACCATCGGGTACCGACGCCAGCATCTGAGGAAGAGTGCTGGCGCTGTTATAGGTTACACTGATAATCGTAACACGCGGTTCCAATGCTTATCCGTTCATTTACATCTCGGAGTTTGATAAGACTGGAGGAATCTCCCGGTCGTCTGACCTTTAGGAAGATTTACCTTTCTCAGCAAGCCTCCGCTTTCTCACTTTGAGGCGGGCACGATTCAGTTCGCGCAACAAGCTATAGAAACCCGTTCCTGTGTTGTTTTTAGAAGAACCCCTGCGCGGAGACCGAATTTTCCGCGAGGTTTTGATGCTGTCCTTGAACATGGTAACGTCAGCGCCAAAGTGCTCCAACAAATCATACACTGTGTCGAGAGGCAGCTTCATCGGATTGTCCCGCAGAAGCTCAGCCTTTACAAACGGAAATCCACTTTCGACAAGACGGTCCCAGAAGAAATGGCACGGATTCCACTTCCGGAGCTGATCGACAGGGGCCGATCCGAATAGAGTATCGCACCCAAACAGCGTTGCAGATCTGAGGTCGGGATCGGCGGCTACGACCTCTCCGAGGTTGATTTCGTAGTTTTCGATTACGTCCGACTTGTTCCTCAAATTCTCAACGCGATCCCAGAAACGTCTCAGCTTTTCAGACTTCTGCGCATTGTTTTGCAAGGCAAAGAAGTAGCTCTGGGTGTGTGGTTTGGGCAGGCTACAGTCAGTCAACGCGACAAAGTCGGCCTCAGACTCTCGGATCTTCCGGATCATCGGACCAAAGAGTTTGGGGATAACAAAGACGCTGTCATTTGCAAAAAACAGCCGTTTGGAGCGCCAGAGATGCGGGCATTCACGCAAGATATCTGCCCACATGCCGAAGTCGTAGCCGGAATTCTGGCGAAAAACGATGAGGGAAGACCCATCCAGTGACTCCCGATCCACCGCGTCCACGATTAGCTGCGCTGTGTCGGTTGATTGATCTTTTGCGGCAAGTATTGACGCAGGTTTTCCTTCCAGAGCAACACCTGCGACAACCTTAATGCCGTTTGCAGCCAGCGATTTGATGTAAGCTTGAGTTGTAGGGAGTATTTTGCCGTCAGGTGCATAAATCGAAAGAATGCATACTTCTGCGTCTTCCAATGGCTCAATCGGGGCAACCTCCTCAATGGCAAAGGGAGGCGTATTTTTAAAAGTGCTCTGAAGTTCCGACAGGCGTTTTTGTGCAAATGGAAGAAAGTGTGCCGGCTCTCCGGCAAACTGCGCAGCTAATTCCAGCTCTTGGTGCATAGTTTCCACAGCGGCGGAAAACAACTCAAACTGAACCTGTTTGCTTAGGCCACAGTTTTGAGCATGCAAGCCAGCAAAATAAAAGGCACATCCCATCCATGAAGGGTAGGTCTCATTTTCAAGACCGGTGCGCTTGCGGCGCCAGTTTTCGGACGCAGCGACGTCCATGAAGTCGATATTGAATTCTGATTTCAACAATGCCTCGAAGCGAGGATAGATTTTTTCAGCCTGTTTCGTCCGGCCAAGATTCAGGCTGTCCTTGAACAAACGGTACATTCCACCACTGGCAATGTGCTTGTCCGGATGGTTGGAAAGCTTCTCCAGGTATTCCAAGTAAACATCCCAGTCGCGGAATCCGTCTGATATCTTGGGTAACGGCGCGTGCGACGCCCAGGCAAACAACCTGTGTCCGGCGTCTCTTACTACGACATGTTTAAAGCCAACGCTCTTCAGAAGGTTTTCCAGCGCACTTCGGGACGCGATGAAATAGTGAAAACCCGGGGACAGCGTGGCGATCAGTGTTGTCGGTTCGCAGTCCGGAGTAATCGTCGTCGCACTCGGTGTGGTCAGAACTAAAACGCCATCATCCGACAGGCCTTGACTGATTTCATCCAGAAACTCACGTGGGCGTGTCACGTGTTCGATCACTTCACTACTGAAGACATAATCAAACTTCCGACCGCGAATTTCCTCGGCATCATTGTAGTACTTGTGAATGATATTGGTACCTAGCATTTCCCGACCAATCTGGCCGTACCTGCTGGTCTCGAGGCCTACAGCTTCGCCGTAACCCATTTCCTGCCAAAAATGCGGCACAAAGCCAAAACCACAACCAACATCCAACACGGATCCCTGTCGCGGTTTGTCGAGCCCCAGCAGGGGTTCCAACATAGCCGAAATTCCCGCACCATTCTGTACGTAATTGTACCAATAGTTTTCGTTGAAGCCCTCAAAGTCGTAACCAACTACGGGATCGTCGCCCAAAAAATACACACTGGCGCAAGATTTGCACTTTACCAGGGTTAGGTCATCTTTAAGGAACTGCGCTTTTGAGACGGTCAGAACGGGTTCAAACTCAGTCGCACCGCACACGTAGCACGTACCAGCGTTTGGAGCAGAGGAAGTCTCAGTATCAAATGTGACTTTATGCATTTGGGGTCTCCGTGATATTCATTGCCGGTGTCGTAGGAGCCTAATGTTTTCCCGCGCAGACCGTTATAATAACTAAATTTCAAGGCTCAAAACTCAACCGGAACGGCCCTATGTCCCAGAAGGTGAGGCATGTTGCAACCCACCATATTGAGCTGTTAAGCAATCTTTCGCCACCTAGATCAGAGTGTCCCGCATTTTCATCAGGTCGCGTCGGAACTTTCACATTTTTAATCGGCTTCGACGAGGAATGCTCGTGCTGATGCTTCGTGGTTGTAACATCTGCGCCAGCCCTCCACCTTTTCGCAAGTAACCAGCGGCGACTGTAACTCATAGCCCAGCCAGGCGCGCCGCCCGTAACAAGGCCAACCTATAACACAGACACCAAGGCAAGCTGGCAATTAGCGACTTCTTCGCGACCGATGTTTTTTTACGACCCAAATTTATTATACCTGCAAACGCATCTGGCGAGGGCCGAGACGACTACTAGTACCCTCATTGGCTGGAAAGGCATTTGCAGGCCTTGGCGGGGCGCGACATTGTCTACAACCGCTCGGGAACTAAGTACAAATTCCGCAAAATAGTTAACCTGCAAACTAAGGAAAAGTCCGAAACCGCCGTTAGCGTTGCCCGCTTTCTTGTTTGGGGTTTTGAAACCCAAGGTCGTGTGTTAGAGGCAACCCAAACCAATCAGTATCAGCTGAGACATAGATCAAGAGTGATAAAGTTGCTTTTCACTGCTGTTTTCGGTCTGCTGGTGACAGGCGGATCTGGCTGGAAACAGAAATCGAAACGACAATTGGACGAGAGTGGATGAATTTACCACCGGTATGGAAAATTCAGCGAGAATTCGCGCGCGCGGGTCGCAAGCTCATGCACCTACCCGCCGAACTTCTGCGGCATGTATATCTCCGCCGGTATTACGATTGGGTGTTGTCTCGCCAAGTGAAGCGTTCTCCAGGCGCAATTTCATTTGGTTCAGAAATCGGGATATTTCTTATCTTTCCTAAAACGGGAGTCTTGCCTTCCCATCTGTATGCCTTGGAGCAGATGGTTCAGGCAGGTATTTCCCCAATCGTCGTATCCAATCTCCCGCTCAGCACGACAGATTTTGCTGAACTTACCCCTCACGCTTCACTGATTATAGAACGTCCAAACTTCGGATATGATTTTGGCGGGTACCGGGATGGCGTACTGGAGGTGGCCAATCGTTTCCCAGAGCTGACTCGGCTTTGGCTCTTAAATGATTCCGCATGGTTGGTCCCACAGCAACGCAGTTGGTTTGATGACGCCCGCGATTTAAATGTCGATTTCGCAGCTGCTACATCCAATTTTGCGATGCCTCGGGTCGATCCGGCGAATTTTCGGGAAATTACGTGGAAGTTTCGAGTGACGCATCGAAATTTCCACTATGCTTCTTATGCGCTTGGTATTGGTCCAGCAATCTTAAGAAACCCAGATTTTGTAAAGTACTGGCGAAAACTCGAAATTCGAAATGACAAAACAAGAACGGTACGCCGTGGCGAAATTGGGTTGTCACAATGGATTCTGAAGCATGGGTATACGCATCGTGCCACATGCGAGGTTGATGCGCTTGACCGCGAATTGGCAGCCCTGACGGACAAGGAAGTCGATAGGGTTGCGCGGGAACTTATCATTCCCGGCGACGTTGCCTTGGATACAGTAAAAGAGCAAGTTTTGAGCCTTGACGCACACAGCGCAGATGGGCGTTCCGATCGTATTGCTTTTATCCTGACAACTGTGTCGCGTTACGCCTGTGCGTATTGCCTGCCAGCCTACACCCTGTCTAATCGTGGTTTTCAGTTTCTCAAAAAGTCTCCGCTGTGGCTATCTCCGAAGGGGGCTGGGTTGATGTTGGCAATTATTTCCCGAATCCAAGGGCCGGTGGGCCAGGACATTCAACAAGAAGCATCCAGAATAGTACGCCAAGACGCGGAAGCTCATATACAGTGAAGTAAACAGGCTTCAGGATTCCGGCTGTGACTGGGCAAAGCAAGACTGAACCGCTCCACGAAAATTGAACGGGATCTGTTAGTGTTTAGTGGCTCTTCTCTTATGCCGATCAGTTTGGTTTTGATCCGGTTTGTCCGACAGATCATGATTGACGATCCACCGGCAAGCGCAGGAGAGCGCGCGAGACACCTTACCGCCAGTGAAAGCCATAATGTTCAGTTGCGGGATCAGGAACGAAATCCTCTTTATTCAATTTACGAAGTTTCTGGGATCGCCTTACCGAAGCAGATGCCGCTGGCTTAGTCTACTGGTTGAGCAGGTTTTTGAGGTATTTTCCGTATTCGTTTTTGCCGAATCTTTGGGCGCGGGCTTCGAGGTCGTGGTCGTTGATCCAG